>CAMNHH010000024.1 GCA_946539175.1 uncultured Clostridia bacterium
GATATAATAGCACGCAACTCCCAAAATGTCAAGCACTTTTTTTGCTTTTTTCAAACTTTTTTGCAGATCCGAGAAAAGGCCCGGAAAGCCCTGGGGCTTCCGGGTCATTTTCCCTTTTCTTTACAAAAACAGCTTCCGCTCCAGGTAAGCCCGCCAGGGCGGAATCAATCCGCAGAGGATCAGAAACAAGCCCACCATGGAGAAGGCGCAGACCGGATACAGAGACCAGGTGAACATCTTACCGCCGAAGGTGATGCACTGGAACAGCTCCACCAGCATGGTGGAGCAGCCGATGCTGATCAGCAGGATGCCGGTCTTCAGCAGGCGGCGGCGCTTGCCGAAGCGGAACAGGGCGATGCTGGCGGTGGTCAGCAGGCAGGCCAGCAGGGTCACCGGGAAGGCGAAGGGCAGAAACCAATTTCCCTTGTTATACAGGCAGATATAGAGCAGGTAGCCCCCCGTCAGGGCAAAGGCCAGGGGCACAAAGATCAGCGGCTCCCGGCGCTCGAACCAGAAGGGAAAGATGCCGGAGAAATATACCAGGGCGCAGCCCAGCATCACGTAACCGGACCAGTAGACCCCATGGAGATTGGTGAGACAGTAGATCAAAGCCGACAGGCTGACTGCCACCAGCAGGGCTGTCAGAAAAGCCAGGATGGGATAGCGGCGGCTCTTTGGAGGCGCGGGATATTGGTCGGAAAAGGTGGGCTTTGCAGGGGCGCTGCCCTCCGGATCCCACACCGGCGTCCCGCACAGGGGGCAGCGCGCCGCCCCCTCCTGCAGCCGAACACCGCATTTGACACAGTACATCAGGATTCAGCTCCTTTAAGCGGGTGATTGTTGAGGTTGCTTTCGATGGACACGGGGACGCCCAGCTCCACCAGCCGGGAGAAGAAGCGGCGCTCCAGCTCGGACTCCCGGATATTGCGGATCATATTGATACAGGTCTCCCCGCCGAAGCTGGCCACGGAGCAGTTGTTGGGATAGCTCCGCTGGGGGCCGATGATGAACTCCAGCCGCCGCACGTAATCACACATCGGGGCGGGCAGCCGCACGGCGCCCAGATTGGACAGATTGATGCAGCCCTTGCTCTCCCCCCGCTGAGAATAGATGATCCGCATGACCACGTTTTTGATGGGCAGCGGCACCGCCCGAATCAGAGGGATCTGCTGGGGATTCACGTTGGCGGCAATCCGACCCGCCATCTGCTGGGGCGTTCCCTCGGCGGCCAGCTGGGCCGCCATGCGTCTGCAGAGCTCCGACAGGCTGTACTCCCCCATCCGGGGATCCACCCCGGGGTTCAGGGTCAGCACGAAATTCCGCAGGGTATGGCTGCCGTAGAGCCGGCGGAGGTTGATGGGGATGGTCACCTTGACCGGCTTGCGCTTCCGCCGGTTGGGGCAGCGCTCCGCCTGCCAGTCCAGGATGCACGCCGCCATAACGGCGGCCAGGAAGACCGTCACCGTGGCCCCGAAGCGATGGGCCGCCTCCAGCAGCGCTCCGGTGGGGACCACGCCGGTGGTCAGATGGAGGAAGTTGGGCTCATAGCTGCCCTTCAGCCGCAGGGCGTCGGGCTCGTGGTCGTTCAGCGTGACGCCGTTGCTGTAACGGACGAAGCTGTCCTCCAGCTCCCGGGCCTCGGGGGCCGCCTGCCAGTCCAGGACCCCCTCCTCCGCCGGGATCTCCACGCCATGGCGAATGGAAAGATAGCGGGCCGTCAGGGTCTTCAGATAGACCATGCCGCCGGTGCCGTCGGTGAGGGAGTGGAAGAACTCCACAGCCACGCGATTGCGGAAGTACATGACCCGCAGGCAGCAGCTGCGGAGCTCCTTCTCCTGCATCAGGGTCAGCGGATAGGCATAGTCCTCCCGCACCACGGGCGGCTTGTCCAGCTCCTCCAGATAGTACCAGAAGACGCCGGTCCGCAGCCGCACGTACATGGAGGGAAAGCGGGGCATCAGCTCCGTCACAGCCTGCTGCAGCACCGCGGGATCCACAGGCTCGGTCAGCGTGGCGGAGACCCGGAAGGCGTTCACCCAGCGGCGCTGCCGGATGGCGGGAAAGATCAAAGCGGCATTGTCCAGCCGCATCCATTTTTTACTCATGATTCTGTAGATGGACGTTCAAATGGGGATAGGTCATCTCCACCCCGGCGGCCTTGAACTCCTCCCAGACATAGCGGCGCAGATCGAAACGGGTCTGCACGAAGCGGGAGGCGGGGATCCAGAAGTGGACGTGGTAACGAATTGCGGAGTCACCGAATTCCTCAAACTCCACCCGGACCTCCTCGTCCGGCAGGGGCTCGCAGCGATTCAGGGCTCTGTGAAGGGCCTGCATGACCAGCTTCGGATTGCTGTCATAGGAGGCGGAGATCTCCAGATCCAGGCGGCGCTTGCCCAGGGCGGAGAAGTTCTCGATGGTGGCCGCCGCCAGCTTGGAGTTGGGGATCAGCACGGAACGGTTGTCGATGGTGGAGAGATTGGTATAGATCATGCCGATCTCGATGACCGTGCCCTCCAGCCCGTCCACGGAGACGTAGTCCCCCCGCTTGAAGGGCTTGGTGCCGGTGACCATGATCCCTCCGGCCACGTTGGACAGCACATTCTGTACGGAAAGGGAGAAGGCCAGGGAGGCCACGCTGAGCAGGGCCACCAGGGAGCTGACGTCAATGCCCACATAGGAGGCCACCATCAAAACGGCGATGAAGTACAGCAGGAACCGCAGCATATTCTTGATGAAGCGATGGAGGCTCACATCCAGCCTGGTCTTTTTCAGGACCCCATCCAGCAGGCGGATCACCAGCTGCACCAGCAGAACGCTGACCAGCAGCATGGCCACCGCGATCAGCAGGGTCCGCAGGGGCAGCCCCTCCATGGTCTGTTTCAGATTGTTCAGTTCCTGTACCACATCGCTGTAGCGCCGCATAAAATCGCCTCCTTCACCGGATTTCGGACTGTGATACTGATATTTGAAAAAATGTAGAAACATGATATTCCGGCATCCGCATTTTGCGGATGCCGGCCTGGGCAAGGCCCGGGGAAATATGCCGTACAATCTCTATTTTGCAAACCGAATGGATCTGCACACTGCGGTGAAACCGCGGTTGATGAAACAGTTTCTGTCCGTTTCACCAAGGAGCGGTATCATTATATCACAGAGAGGGGGGAAATGCAACGGTGGAAAAACAGGAGGCGGTCCCTTGCGGACCGCCTTCCGTTGGAAGCCTGTTATTCCTTTTCGATCAGCAGCTCCGCGATCTGGATGGCGTTGGTGGCGGCGCCCTTGCGGATCTGGTCGCCGCAGCACCAGAGCACCAGGCCCTCGTCGTCGCTCAGATCGGGGCGGACGCGGCCCACGTAGACCAGGTCCTGGTCGGAGCTGTCCAGCGGCATGGGGTACTCTCTCTCCGCCAGGTCGTCCATCAGCTTGCAGCCGGGGGCGTGCTGGAGGGCGCGGCGGGCCTCATACACCGTGGGACGGTGCTCGAAGCGCAAATTCAGCGAGATGGAATGGCTGCGGAACACCGGCACCCGGACGCAGGTGCAGCTCACCTTCATCTCCGGCAGATGGAGGATCTTCCGGCCCTCGTACTGGAGCTTCATCTCCTCGGAGGTGTAGCCGGACTCCTGCTCCCCGCCGATCTGGGGGATCAGGTTGAAGGCGATCTGGTGGGGAAAGACCCTGGGCTGCACAGGCTGGCCCTTCATCACGGCGCTCACCTGCTCGCTGAGCTCCACCGGGCCGGCGGCGCCGGCGCCGGACACCGCCTGATAGGTGGAGGCCACCATGGCGGTGATGGGCGAAAGCTGCTTCAGGGCGTTCACCGCCGTGACGGCGATGATGGTGGAGCAGTTGGGGTTGGAGATAATCCCCCGGTGCCGCTTTACGTCCTCCGGGTTCACCTCCGGCACCACCAGGGGTACGTCCTCCCGCAGACGGAAGGCGGAGGAATTGTCGATGAACACAGCCCCGGCATTCACGATGGCGGGCGCGAACTGCTTGGCCACGTCGCTCTCGGCGGCGCCCAGCACGATGTCCAGGCCCTCGAAGGCGTCCTCGGCGGCCAGCTCGATCTGAATGGGCTTGCTGTTCCAGGCCACCACCTTGCCGGCGCTGCGTTCGCTGGCAAAGAGATGGAGCTCGCTGACGGGGAAGTCCCGCTCCAGCAGGATCTTCATCATCTCCCGGCCCACGGAGCCGGTGGCGCCCAGGATGCCCACCTTATATTGTTTCATGCTGTTATCCTCCCTATTGAAAAATCATAATGGACAAGTATCCGATGATTGGCGGCAGTTTACTTCACAAAGCTGTCGTACAGCACCTGCACGGCACGGGCGTAGTCCGCCTCGTCCAGGCCCAGGATCACGTTGACCTCCCGGGGGTCCTGGGAAATCAGACGGATGTTGATGCCCTCCCGGCCCAGGGCCGAGAAGATCCGGCCGCAGATATCGGGTCGGCCCGCCATGCGGCGGCCCACGGCGGCCAGGATGGCCAGGTCCTTCTTCACCCGGACCTCGTCCGGGGCCAGCTTCTCCTGGAGCTGGCTGACGATGCTGTGGAGCACCTTCTCCAGCTTGCTCTCGCAGACCACCAGGGAGAAGGTGTCGATGCCGTTGGGGGTATATTCCACCGCCAGGCCGTGGTTCTCGAAGATCTCAAAAACCTTGCGGATGGCCCCCACCTCGGAGCTCAGGCCCCGCTTGGAGATGCTGACGGCGGCATAGTCCTTCTTGCCGGCGATGCCGGTGATGAAGCGGCGCTCGTCGGCGGGATCGTCGGCGTCGTCGAAACGCTCCATGATAATGGTGCCAGGGTGCTCCGGGTCGTTGGTGTTGCGGATGTTCAGCGGGATATTCTTCTCCGCCACGGGGAAGATGGTGTCCTCATGGAGCACCTGGGCTCCCAGGTAGCTCAGCTCCCGCAGCTCCGTGTAGGTGACCCGGGGAATGGGCTCCGGGTCCTTGACAATGCGAGGGTCCGCCATCAGGATGCCGGAGACGTCGGTCCAGTTCTCGTAGATGTCCGCGTCCAGAGCCGCAGCGGCCAGGGCGCCGGTGATGTCGGAGCCGCCCCGGGTAAAGGTATGGACGCTGCCGTCGGGCATCGCCCCGTAGAAGCCGGGGATGACGATGCGCTTGCCCGCGGCGATCTCCTTCAGCGCGGCGTAGGACCGGAGCTGGTCCACGCTGCCGTCCATGCGGAAAAAGAGCCAGCGGGTGGCATCCACAAACTCAAAGCCCAGATAGTCCGCCATCAGCAGGGCGGAGAGATACTCGCCCCGGGAAGCCAGGGCGGCCTCGGACATGCCGTTTTCCATGGCGGTCCGGATCCGGTCCAGCTCGCCCTCCAGGTCGGTGCTCAGCCCCAGCTCGTCCCGGATCTCCAGATAGCGCTGGCGGATCATGCCGAACACGGAGTCGCAGGAGACGCCGTAGCGCATGTGGGCGTGGCAAAGATAGAGCAGATCGGTGATCTTGTGGTCCTCCCTGGCGCGCTTTCCGGCGGCAGAGACCACCACCACCCGTCTGGATTCGTCGGCCTCCACAATGGCGCGAACCTTGGCGTACTGGGCGGCGCTGGCCATGGAAGACCCGCCGAATTTCAAAACCTTCAACATAGGCATACTCCTTTCTGCCTTATTGTATGTGGGATCGCCGGGATCCGACACAGTTTTCGGGCTTCACCTGGGGCGTACCTTCAGCCAGTAGTCGATGCGGCCCATGCCCAGTCCCTCGATGTTGATGTCGTAGCTCACATGGAGGCTGCCGCCGGTGAGGGTCATCTCGTCCTCCACCGCCCGGGTGCGGACGGTGATCAGCAGGGCCCCCTGCTCGGTGTTGTACAGGGACTCGTGGACCCGGCCCGGGGCAAAGACCATCTCGCTGCTGACGGCTCCGGTGCGGCGCAGCACCACCTTGTTCCGGTGGAGCTCAAAGACGGTGTCAGTCCCCTTTAGACCGGTCAGCTCCGACTCGGCATAGCGCAGATAAAGGATCCCGTCCTCTCCGGTCAGAGAGGCCTCGGTGGTGAGCTCGATGCTGTCCGGCTCCCGGTCCCGGTATTTCTGGACGCCCTTGATCTCCAGAATAAAATCACTGGGCATAGCGGGCCTCCAGCGCCAGAGAGATCAGCCGGTCCAGCAGCTCGCTGTAGGGGATGCCGCTGGCCTCGAAGAGCTTGGGATACATGGAGATGGAGGTGAAGCCGGGGAGCGTGTTGATCTCGTTGAAGACCACCTGCTCGTCCCGGTAGCCCACAAAGAAGTCCACCCGGGCCAGGCCGGTGCAGCCCAGGGCCTGATAGACCCGGACGGCGGCCTGCCGCACCTCCTCCGAGGCCTTCTCGGAGATCCGGGCAGGGATGTAGAGGGTGGAGGTATCGGTAAGGTACTTGGTCTCGTAGTCGTAGAACTCCGCGCCGGCGTCGATCTCGCCGCAGACGGAGGCCGCGGGGGTCTCGTTGCCCAGAACGGCAACCTCCACCTCCCGCCCGTCGATGAACTCCTCCACCAGGACCTTCCGGTCAAAGCGGACGGCGTTCTCCAGGGCGGCCAGAAGGGCCTCCCGGCTCCGGGCCTTGCTGACGCCCACGGAGGAGCCGGTGCCGGCGGGCTTGACGAAGACAGGATAGGCAAAGCGGCTCTCCACCCGATCCAGCGCAGCCTCGGGGCGGCTGCGAAGCTGCTCTCTGGTCACCAGCTCCCAGTCCGCCTGGCGAACGCCGGTGAGCCCGGCAATCAGCTTGGTCATGCACTTGTCCATGCAGGCGGCGGAGGCGGCCACGTGGCAGCCCACGTAGGGAATGCCCGCCAGCTGCAGCAGGCCCTGGACGGAGCCGTCCTCGCCGTTCTCCCCGTGGAGCACGGGGAAGACCACGTCGATCCGCTCCCGGACCACGTTGTCCCCCTCAAAGGACAGCAGACCCTGGCCCCGGATGGGGGAAATGGCCGCGGTGCGGTTGCCGGGGTGGTGCCGCCAGGAGCCTGTGGGCAGCTCGGAGTAGTCCGTGCCGCCAAAGAGAATCCAGTTGCCCTCCTTGGTGATGCCCACGGGATAGATGTTATACTTTTCAGGGTCCAGTCGGTTCATGACAGACTCCGCGGAGCGCAGAGACACCTCATGCTCCGGGGAAACGCCGCCGAACAGGACGCAAACGTTCAATTTTTTCATGGTAAACCTACCTCTCAAATTGGATAGCCAGCAGATTATAGCGCAAATCCAAGAAAAATACAAGTATAATTATGGAATATCCTCATTGATCTCCATTTCCGGGTCGTCCAGGCGCTCCGGATGGAGCAGCAGCTTGTGGAAGAACTTGACCAGGGTGGCATAATAGAAGCCGTCCACGGTGCGTTCGTCCACGTTGAAGGTGTAGTCCATATACCTGCGGCTCACCACGCTGCCGTCGTCCTGGATCTCGTTGACCCGATACTTCCTGCCGAAGGCCAGGAAGATGGGCAGATTGCCGAAGTTATAGAGGTGGTGGAAGCAGGCGGGGATGCCGAGAGAGCCCATGGAGGTGAAGAAGATGGAGCCGTGGAAGGGACTCACCTCCAGAATAAAGCGGGGCAGCAGGCCGAAATAGTCCAGCAGCTTCAACAGCCACACCACAAATTTCAGCAGAATGCCGGGGACCATGCCGAACAGGGCGGTGACCCCGTCCAGGCTGGAGTCCAGCTCCATGGACTTCTTGGCGTCGTCCAGGGCCGCGCGGAACTTCCGGTAGACCTCCTCCACGCCGTCGCCCGGCTTCAGGTGGACCTTGATGACCGTGTCGGGAGAGCTTGTATTCATTTCCTTCTTGACGGTCATGCAGAATTGCAGATCGTCTCCCCGGCTGTAGATCTTCTCGCCGGAGATGAAGCGGTTGGCGCCGGGGAACTTGGAGACGGTGCGGACATAGGCCGACAGCAGCGCCTCGGTCATGCCGAAGTGCTCCAGGCCCTGGGCCCGCTTGGCCCGGATGTACTTTTCCAGGGCGCTGATCTCCAGCTTATCCTGGATGAACACGTTTGCCTGGTTCCGTTCCGGCATGATGTAGGTGCCCACCACGGCGATGGGACTGAGGCTGCGGATCTTCCGGCCGTCCATGCGGTCGCCCCAGGTGGGATGGTATTTGCCGTCCTCCAGTTTTTTCATGGCGAGACAAAGGGGAAGGTAGGCCGCCCACAGCAGCAGCTCCGGGATCCAATCCATCCAGGAGGGCGCGGAATAAATGGGCAGCTGCCACAGGGCCGGCACCCTGGACAGGAACACCCAGCACATCCACAGGCCCGGCAGCAGGATCGCCAGCCACTCGGCCCTCAGCCGTCCGGCCAGGGTCCGGTGCAGCAGCCAGGCCGCCGCCAGCCCCGCCAGGCTCAGAAGCAGGGCCAGATACCAGTCCAGCACCACCCAGGCGGCAAACAGGGCGTCAAGGGTCAGAAGCCAGAAGGGCAGGCTCAGCCGGTAGATCCGGTCTCTGCCGTGGAGCAGAAGCTGCCAGACGAAAAACAGGGCCCCCAGGGCAGGCAGCACCCCCCGCAGCAGGACGCTCCAGAAGCCCAGGTTTCCGGCGGAGCCGCACAGGGGAAGGCTCACCAGGGCCCCCAGAGCCAGCAGGGCGGAGAGCCAGACCAGGGGATTTTTTAACGTGGTGGTATAGGCGATACGATCTTTCTTCATTTCGATTCCTTCTTTTGAACAGTTTGTACGCAAACGCGCAATCGTCACTTGGCGCTTGTCGCTTGTTCCAGAAGCGCCATAGCCGTCTCCGTATTCCGGTCGGCCAGAGCCCGCAGCCGCTGGGCGGCGGCCCGGAATTCCTCGCCGCTGCTGCGGCTGAGGCTGTCGATCATGGCGCAGAGCCGCCGGGCGTCCGCCTCCTCCAGGGCGCAGCAGAGGCCCTGACCGATGTAGTCCACGAAGCCCGTGACCTTGGGGTCATAGGCCACGCCGGCAAAGGGGGTGCCCTGGGCGGCGGCAAAGATCAGCGCGTGCAGCCGCATGCCCAGAACCGCGTCGGCCCTGGCGATGAGCCCCACCGCCGTGGCCGCGTCGGCAGCCTCCAGCACCGGGCAGCGAACGCCGCTTTCCCCGGCCAGCTCCGCGATCCGCCGACAGAAATCCAGATCCTTGGCGGGCTCCATGGCCAGCAGCACCGGCGTCAGGCCGTGGGCCTTTTGGCCGTGGACCGCGGCGGCGGCAAAGGCCTCCAGCCGGGTCTGGCCGTTTTCCCAGGGTCTGGGCGCCAGGATCAGCAGCCGCTCACCGGGGCTGAGGCGCCAGCCCGCGCTGTTTTTGGCGCAGAACGCCGCCACCTGCTCCTCCGGGGCCGGGGCCACCAAAAAAGCCATATCCGCCGTGACCTCCGTGGGAACGTCCCGGACGCCCAGGGCCTCCAGCTCCTGCAAAGAGGCGGTGTCCCGCAGGCTGATCCGGTCCACGAAGCGATTGATCACGCCGGCGGCGCTGCGGCGGTTGAGCCTGCGGCTGACGGGTCCGATGCCGCAGCCGAACATCATCACCCGGTTGCCCAGCTTCTTGGCGCTGCGGATGGAGCGCAGATAGTACCAAAGGGACCGGGAGGAGGTGGCGTCCTGGATCAGGCTGCCGCCGCCGGAAAGGTAGAGAGCGGTTTGCTTCATCCTCTGCCGGAGCTTCCAGTAGCGGAAGGTATAGATGCTCCCCACGGCCATATCTCTGGCGGTCTGGCTGGGGCTCCGGGAGGTGGCGTAGAGGGGCAGATCCGGGTCCCGCTCCCGCAGGGCCTGGACAATGGTTTGCAAAATGGCGTCGTCACCGGTGTTGCCCTTGCCGTAAGCGCCGCAGATCAGCACTCCGTCCCTGGGGCGGGCAGCAGCCCGGGCGCTGCGGCGCAGCACGGCGGCATAGATCTCCTTCTGCCGGGCCACGGTGGCGTCCACGGAATAAAGGGCCCTGGTCTTTTCATAGAGCCGGTCGCCGTAGCGCTTCACCAGCTCCGGGTCCCGGGCCAGGCGAGTCATATACTCGGCCAGGGTATCCACGTCCTGGGGGGTAAAGAGCAGGCCGTTGACCTCGTGCTCCACCAGATTGGGGATGCCGCCCACCCGGGTGGCGATCACCGGACAGCGCCTGCTGGCGCCCTCCGGCAGGGCGTAGGGGAAGCCCTCCGAGAGGGAGGTCAGCATATTCACGTCAATGGCGGAGTAGAAGCTGTGGGTGTCGGAGATCCAGCCCGCAAAGGCCACGGTCCCCGGAGGACAGAGCTGGGCCGCCAGTTCCTCCATCTGGCTTCGCTGCTCGCCGTCGCCGGCGATGATCAGCCGGGCCTTGGGGCAGACTGCCACGGTTTTCGCAAAGCCCCGGATCAGGGTCCCCATGTCCTTCACCGGGTTGATCCGGGCGGCAATGCCGAAGACGGTCATGCCGGGCTCCGGCTCGATGCCCACGCTCCGCAGATAGGCCGCCCGGTCCAGCTTGGGCGCCCCCAGATCGAAGGGGACGCCGTTGATGATGACAAAGGTCCGGTTGGGATCGAAGCCCCGGGCGTGGAGCATATCGACCGTGGGCTGGGAGACGCCGATCCAGTAGTCCATCTTCCGCAGGGCGCTGCGGTTGATGTTGCCGTAGGTCAACGCCGCCAGGGGCCGGCCCATGTAATCCAGGCGATAGTCGCTGTGGACCGTAGTAACGGTGGGGATGCCGGTTTTCTTCTTCAAAAGGCTGCCCACCAGATTGGCCCGGGCGCCGTGGCAGTGGATGATCTCAAAGCCCTCCTGCCGGCAGAGCCTCGTCAGCGTCCGCACCGCGGCGGGCACGGAGCCCGCCAGCACCCGGGTGGGGATGCCCAGCTCCTCCGCCTCCCGGGCGAAGGGGCCGTCCATAAAGCAAACCAGCAGCACCTGCTCGGTCTTGGCCAGGCCCGTCAGCAGGGTGTGGACGTGGGTCTTGGCGCCGCCCACGTCGCCGCCGGATATCATGTGCAGGATCTTCATAGGGTCCTTCTCCCTTTCATTTTGTATCGGCGGCGCTCGCCGCCCCGGCGCTCCCGGGCAGCTCCAGCCAGAAGGTGACGCCTGGAAACGCCGGGTCGTTCTCAAAGCCGTAGGCATGGCCCAGCCGCTCCATATTGCCCTTGACGATGGCCAGGCCCAGGCCCATCTCACCGTGGCTGCGCTTGCGGGAGGGGTCGCCCCGGTAGAGCTTGTCCCAGAGTCTGACCGCCTTTTCCGGGGGGATGGGGGCGGAGGAGTTGGTGACGCTGAGCCGCACCGCCCCGCCCCGCTTCTCCACCCGGACCCGGATCCGGGTGCCGTTGTTGATGTGGTAAACCGCGTTTTGAATATAGTTCTGGACGGATTGCAGGACGCAGGCGTAGTCCGTGCGGACCATACAGGGCCGATAGCCCTCCTTGGTCAGCTCCAGCCCCTCCCGCTCCAGCTCCAGCTGAAAGCTTTCGATCACCTGGTCCAGCAGCTCCGCCAGGTCAAAGTCCTCGGGGGCAATGGGGGTCTCGCCGCTCTCCATCCGGCCCAGGGCCAGGATGCGGGAGACGATATCCTGCATACGCTCGCTCTCCCGCAGGATCATCTCGCAGTAGGTTTGCTGCTTTTCCGGGGTCCTGGCCACTCCCTCCCGCAGGCCCTCGGCATAGCCGGAAATGATGGCGATGGGGGTCTTCAGGTCGTGGGACAGGTTGGCGATCAGCTCTGCGGTGATGCGCTGCTGCCGGGTCCGCTCCGACAGCTCCGCCTGCATCCGCTCGTTGGCCTGCCGCAGAGCCTCCACGTTGGAGGCCAGGGAGTCCGCCATGTTGTTGATGCTCTGGCTGAGATCGTTGATCTCCACGGTCAGCGTCGGCGGGCAGCGCCGGGAGAAATTCAGACGGGAAATCTGGGTGGCAATCTCCGCGATCCTCCGGGTGGGCCTGGTGATGAACTTGCTGAGATAGTACAGCAGCACCATGCTGACAAGCCAAACCACCACGCTGACCACCGTGACGAAGCGGATGGCCAGATTGATCGCCGCGTTGGTGGACTCCACCGGCAGGAACAGGCAGAAGATCCGCCCCTGCTTCCTGCCGCAGAGCATCAGGTCCTTGCTCTCCAGGCTGCGGCGCGGACTGCCGTTCTTCTCACCCTCGTCCGTCAGAAAGAACTGCCCCTCTCCGGTTCCCAGCGTCTGGTTGACCAGAGCAAGCAGCGTTTCCGCGTCATTGTTGTGAAGCCGCGTCTGGTTGCCCGTTGCGCTCTGCCGCATGGCCTGGGAGAAGGGCAGACCGATCCCCTCCCGGTAGAGCAGCTTCCCGTCCTCATCCCGGAGGATCATCATCCGGATCCCCTGCTGGCTCAGCTGCTCGCAGGCAGGGCCGGAGAAGTTCTCTCTCGTCAGCTCGTAAAGGCCCTCGTTGAGCTGCAGCCGCAGGCCTTGCGCGTAGCGCTCCTCCAAGGAGAAGCGGTAGCTCAAAACGATGGCGCTCACGTACACGGTCAGCAGCAGCGTCAGGATCAGGGCCATCATCAGCCAGAGATGCACGTGGCCCCGGAGCGAGCGGAGCCGCTTCACTGGTTATTGACCTCCAGCAAATAGCCCCGGCTGCGGACGGTGCGGATCAGATCCCCGCAGGGGCCCAGCTTCATCCGCAGGTTTTTGATATGGGTATCCACCGTGCGGCCGTCGCCGTAATAATCGGTATTCCAGACGGCGTGGAGAATCTGCTCTCTGGAGCGGACCACGTTGGGGGTACGGGCCAGGAACAGCAGCAGCTCATATTCCTTGGGGGTCAGCGCAACGCTCACGTCCCCCGCCCGGACGGTGCCGGAGGCGGGGTCCAGCTCCAGCTTCCCGGCCCGGATCAGCTCCTGGCTCCTGCCGCTGCGGCGGAGCAGAGACTTGACCCGCTCCATAAAGGCCCGCATCTTCACAGGCTTGGAGATGTACTGGTCCGCGCCGCCCCGGAAGCCGGAGATCTCCGTTTCCTCGTCGGAGCGGGCGGTGACCATCAGCACCGGGACCTGGGAGAAGCTGCGGATCTCCCGACAGGCCTCCACTCCGTCCATGAGGGGCATCATGATATCCAGAATCACCAGAGCGGTATCGGGATTCTCCCGCAGCAGACTCACAGCCTTTCTGCCGTCAGCCGCCTCCAGAACCGTGTAGCCCTCCTGCTCCAAAAAATCGTGTACGATCAGACGCCAGCGTTCTTCATCATCAGCCAGAATTATCTTCGTCAGCAATTTTGAGTTCTCCTTTCGGCATCAAGATTTCACAGCGATGGATCGGTGTCCCGAGGGTGTGGAACTTTTCCTCATATCCGGTCATGACCCCCACGATCCCATCCTTGTGGAGATCGTCGGTGACGTTTTGCACGGGATAGCCGTATTGGGCAAATTCCTCCAGGGACCAGGCAAAAAGCTTCTCATTGTCGGTTTTGAAGTGGATCTCGCCGTCGGGCCGGAGCACGGCCCGGTATTTTTCCAAAAAACTGTGGTAGGTCAGCCGCCGCTTGGCGTTCTTGCTGCGGGGCCAGGGGTCGCAGAAGTTCAGATAGATCCGGTCCACCTCGCCGGGCGCGAAGAGCTGCTCCAGCTCCGCCGCGTCCACCGAGAGGAAAAACACGTTCTTCAGCCCCATGGCAACCGCCTTCTCCATGGCCAGAACCAGGGCCTCCCGGACCCGCTCCACCGCCAGGAAGAGGAGCTCCGGGTGCAGGGCGGCCATCTCCACGGTGAATTTTCCCTTGCCGCAGCCGATCTCCAGATGCAGGGCCTCCGCCGACGGCATCAGCTCCCGCCAGCGTCCCCGGCGGGTTTCCGGGTCCCGGATCCAGACGGCCTCGCAGGCCTCCATCCGGGGCTCCAGATTGTTGCGTTTACGCATTCGCATGGTTTCAGCGCTCCTTACGTTCTTGTTCAACGTCCGTCTTATTGTCCGTCTTATTATTGTATCAAAAAAAGCGCAATTCGTAAAGATGTTTTTGAAAATCTTGCGGCAAGCCGCCGGAAATCCCCTGCTCTCTCTTGCGAAACACCCCGGGTTGTGCTATGATAAGCAAAATAAAGCGTGTCAAAGGAGGCAGGCAAAGATGAAATACGCAATCGGCGTGGACGTAGGCGGCACCACGGTGAAGTTGGGCTTTTTCAGCCGGGAGGGCGTCCTGATGGAAAAATGGGAGATCCCCACCCGGCCGGAGAACGGCGGCGCGGCGATCCTGCCGGATATCGCCCGGTCCATTGAGGACTGCCTGGCCCGGCGCGGCGCGGCCAAGCGGGACGTGGCGGGCATCGGCATCGGCGTTCCCGGGCCGGTGGACGACGAGGGCAACGTCAACCGCTGCGTCAATCTGAACTGGGGCGTCTTCAACCTCCATGAAGCCCTGGGCGCCCTCACCGGTCTGCCCGTAAAGGCGGGCAACGACGCCAACGTGGCGGCCCTGGGCGAATACTACGACGGCGGCGGCAAGGGCAGCCGCTCCATGCTGATGGTGACCCTGGGCACCGGGGTCGGCGGCGGTTTCATCTGGAACGGGCAGATCCTCAACGGTGCCCACGGCGTGGGCTGCGAGATCGGCCATCTCTGCGTGGATCTGAGCCCCGAGGCGGAGCCCTGCACCTGCGGCAAGCGGGGCTGCGCCGAGCAGTATTGCTCCGCCCGGGCCCTGGGCCGCTCCGCCCGGCGGGCTCTGGCGGCCCGCCCGGATCTGCCCTCCCTGCTGCGGCAGATCCCCGCGCCGGATTCCAAGGCGGTATTCGACTGCGCCGCCAAGGGCGACGGCCTGGCCGCGGAGCTGCTGGAGCGGCTCTACGATCTGCTGGGTCTCACCATCGCGGGCGGCTGCTGCATGGTGGACCCGGAGCTGGTGGTGCTGGGGGGCGGCATGTCCAAAGCGGGTCAGGTGCTGCTGGACGGGGTGCGGCCCCGCTTCGAGCACCACATGTTCCACGCCTGCAAGGGTACCCGGTTTGCCCTGGCCACCCTGGGCAACGACGCGGGCATCTACGGCTGCTTCCACCTGGCCCTGCAGGCATGACGTCCGGGGCGTCCGGCATGGACCGTCCTGCCCGGAGGCCCCTCCATCACACGATGATTGGATGAATTCGTATAAGCGGGAGACGTTACGGCCGTCTCCCGCTTCATATATATTCATTCCCTTCTCGCCGCCATGGCAGATAGAGAATTGACAAACGCATCCCGGTTTGGTACTATTATACAGGTTAATCTCCCGGTTTTCAGACTTTTTTGTGGTGTTTTTGTGAAATTCTGAGTTTTTTGGCTTCGGCGTGCCGCCGCCCTGTTTGCGGCGGCGCCGGCGGTCTGTTCATGGGCATCACCCGGGTCGCCCGCTTCGCCGGCGGTTCCCCCGGCCTGCTGGTGCTGCCCGCCTACATCCCCAATGAGGACGTGACGCCCCTGGGTTACACCATGAGCAACCTGGTCTTTGCCATCATCGGCGTCGTCATCGCCATGGCGGTGGCCTTCATCGCCAGCTACGTGCTCTTCGGCATCTGGGCCAGGAAGGGCAAGCTGGATCCCGAGGAGACCTGCGCCGCCCCCGCTGCCCCCGCCGCCCCCGCAAAGACTGTCCCCGCCGCTCCGGACGACGCCATCGTCTCCCCCGCCGACGGCAAGTTCATCGGCCCCGACCGGATCGTGGACGAGATGGTCAAGTCCGAGGCCATTGGCCAGACCGTGGCGGTGGAGCCCGCGAACGGCGTGTTCGCCTCCCCTGCCAACGGCAAGCTGGAGATGATTTTTGAGACCGGCCACGCCTTCGGCCTGCGGATGAAGGATGGCACCGGTCTGCTGATCCACATCGGCGTGGACACCGTGGAGCTCAAGGGCAAGGGCTTCACCGTGCTGAAAAAGGCCGGCGACAGCGTAACCGCCGGCGAGCCCGTTATCAAGGCGGATCTGAAGGTCATCCGGGACGCGGGTCTCTCCGCTCAGACCATGCTGGTGATCTCCGAGCCCCTGGACGACGCCAAGCCCGTCTCCTTTCTCCCCTTCGGCAGCGAGGTCACAAGAGGTCAGCGCCTGAACTGACGCTCCGAGCCCCGCGGCAGAGCCGAAACGCGCAGCCCCAGGCCGGGTCCTTCCCGGTCTGGGGCTGCCCTCTTATTCCGGTTTCGCCTCCGAAGGCTGCGGCGTATCCCGCGTCGATCTCCCGCCGCTCCTTCACGCTGAACTCCCATAGAACGACCGAAAAACGCTTCGGGCAGGAATTGCGCCGGACGAGGCGCAGGCGGGCTTGACGCCCGGCAAGGCCGGCAGCGAAGCACGGTGCGAATCCCGCCGGAACGACTCGAACCTGTTCGTCAGATCTCAGGATCCGACATGAAAATCCTTCAGACGGGCCGAGACGGCATCCAGGACCGCCATGATGCTTTCATCGCCTAAGCGCCTGCGGTTTTCCCTTTGCTTGCCGTGATGATCGCGGCCGCCCTTGTTACAGGGTTCTCTTGCTCCGGCGGCAGGCGGCCATCCGATCCAGGTCGCCGTGGTCGATCTGGTGCTGCAGGGCGGCGACGATCTTGTCCTTCCGCGCCGGGAAATCCGGGCCGGAGAGGTTGACGCCGGAGATGGTATGGTGGGTGAGAAAGGCGCAGTCACAGTCCAGGTGCTCCACGAAGGTTTTCAGCTCCTCCAGCATTTCCTTTTCGGACAAGGGATCGAATTCGCCCCGCCGGGCCTCCTCCAGAAGGGGGGTGCCGGGGAAGAGGGTCAGGCCGCCGGTCCCCACCAGCATCGGCTTGCACTGACTGAAGATCTCCGCGGAGTGGATGGCGTGCTCCCGGCTGTGGTCTCTGCCTGCCACGCCGTTGAGGAAGGTCATCCAGTAGTCGATTCCCGCCTGCTCCAGCTTGTGGCACTGCTCCAGAGGATCGCTCCTTGCCCGCGGATTCACAAGCAAATCACGCGCTTTTTCGGAACCGGTCAGGCGTCGGCGGCGCAGGCTTCCCGAGCAGGCGGAGCCGGTCTGCGGTATTCTCCGCGATACTCAGTATCACGAAAAATCGTACTTGCGCGATTTGAAAAACAGTCGTATAATCAAAGCAGTTCAATAAAATGACCGAAAGGAGAATTGATGATGCACAACGCAGCAAAAATCCACGAATTTCTGAACGCGGCACAGACCTTCTATTTTCTGACCACCGACGGCGATCAGCCCAAGGGCCGTCCCTTCGGCTTCCAGATGCTGGTGGGCGACAGGCTGTATTTCGGATGCGGCACCTTCAAGAACGTGTTCAGGCAGCTGACTGCCAATCCGAAGGTGGAGGTCCTGGCGGTCAAGGGCGGAGAATTCCTGCGCTATGACGGAAGGGCGAAGGTCGTAAAGGACGAGGGGCTGCTGGCAAAGGTCCGGGAGCTCATGCCGCAGATCATGGCCCTCTATGACAAGAACGGCTGGGAGATGGGGCTGTTTTATCTGGAAAACGGCCACGCCGAGATCCGCGGCATGCTGGATCTGAAAGAGGAGTTCGACGTCTGATGGCGTCGCAGAGTACCCTGGAGGAGCGCTTCGGCAAATGCCCCTACGCCACGGCCCAAAGCCTGATTTCCGGCAAGTGGGCAGTGCTGATCCTGCTCTATTTGGAGGATGGGCCCACCCGTTTCAACGAGCTGCTCCGGAAGATGCCGAAAATGACCCATGCCACCCTGTCCGTGCAGCTCAAGGCCCTGGAGGACTACGGGCTGGTCAAGCGGGTCCAGTATGAGGCGATCCCGCCCCGGGTGGAGTATTCCCTGACCGAGATCGGCAGGCAGTTTCATCCGGTGATCGCCGCCATGGAGGCCTGGGGAAACGCATATATCGCCCGGTTGAACGGAGGCGACGGAAAATGAACCTGACCGGGATGGTGTATAGGCCGCCCTATGAGGCAAACTCCCTGCTGCTGCAGGTGACGCTTGGCTGCAGCCACAACAAATGCAGCTTCTGCTATATGTATCCGGACGTGCAGTTTGCGGTCTGTCCCATGGAGCAGGTGGAGGCAGACATTGAAGAAGCGGCGGAGGCCTGGCCGAACGTGAAGCGGGTCTTTCTGGAACACGGCGACGCCTTTGTTCTCTCCGCAGATCGCCTGCTGAACATTGCTGACTCCATTCACCGTAACCTTCCGAATGCGGAGACCATTGCCATGTACGCCTCCATTCAGAATATCCGGCGCAAAACCGACGCAGAGCTGCGGCGTCTAAGGGATGCCGGGATTAACTGGTTGGACATTGGGGTGGAGAGTGGTCTGGACTCCGCTCTCCAATACATGAACAAGGGGCATACGGCAGCCGAAGCGCAGAAGCAGCTTCTGCGCCTGACAAAGGCAGGTATGGATTACAGCTTCAACGCGATTCTCGGCTGCGGCGGAGCAGAGCGGTGGGAGGAGAACGCCGAGGCCACCGCCCGGCTGATCAACGCGGTCCAGCCCCATCTGCTGTTCCTGGGAACACTTCACGCAGAGCCCGGCTGCAGGCTGTATGCGGATATGAAAAACGGCACGTTCCGTGAGTGCACCATCGGACAGCTTCTGGACGAGCAGGAGCTGCTGATCCGGCGCCTGGAACTGGATAATACCATCTATTTCGGTTCCCATCCGTCCAATATTGTGCCGATGCAGGCAAGGCTCCCGGTGCACAAGGAGGAGATGCTTGCCATCGTGCGGCAAACGCGAGAACAACTCCGCAGTAAACTGGAGGAATATCCGGTGCGCGGCGGCGAGGGCTCGATTCTGAGCCGATAATACAATTTTTTGAAGGAGGAGCAATCATGGAAACCTTAACTGTCTTGAAGTCCCGCCGGAGCTGCCGCGCCTATCTGCCTGAGCACGTGGAGGAGGAGAAGCTGAACGCCATCCTGGAGGCCGGCACCTACGCCGCCACCGGCATGGGCAAGCAGTC
>CAMNHH010000025.1 GCA_946539175.1 uncultured Clostridia bacterium
GACTACCCCGACGCCCTCTGCGCCCTGCACAGCCAGAAGGACTACGAGCTGATGATCGCCGTCCGGCTCTCGGCCCAGTGCACCGACGAGCGGGTGAACCTGATCACGCCCGCGCTCTTCGCCCGCTTTCCAACCCTGGAGAGCTTCGCCGCCGCCGACGTGGCGGAGGTGGAGGAGCTGGTCCGCTCCTGCGGCTTCTACAAGCACAAGGCCCGGGACATCGTCCTGGCCTGCCAAATGCTGCTGACCGACTACGGAGGAAAGGTCCCGGACACGATGGAGGCCCTGCTGAAGCTCCCCGGCGTGGGCCGCAAGACCGCCAATCTGCTGCTGGGGGACCTCTACGGCGTTCCCGGCTCCGTGGTCTGCGACACCCACTGCATCCGGATCTGCGGCAAGCTGGGCCTGACCGACGGCACCAAGGACCCGGCCAAATGCGAGGACCAGCTCCGGGCCGTCCTGCCCCCGGAGGAGAGCTCCGACTTCTGCCACCGGATCGTCCTCCACGGCAGGGCCGTCTGCACCGCCCGGAAGCCCGCCTGTGCGCGCTGCAGTCTGGCGCCCTTCTGCGCCTACTACATGAAAACGGAGGAAGCGTAACATGGAGCTGCAATATGATCCCGCAGGGAGGACCCTGCTGAAAACCGCCGGCATTCTCATGATCGTCTTCGGCGCCCTGGGCAGCCTGGTCTATCTGCTGGGCCTGGCCGCCGTCGTCGGTCTGCGCTACGCCACCTCCGGTCTGTTCTCCGCCTCCGAGGATCTGGTTGGCATGGCCCTGCTGCTGGCGGGCGCCCTCGTGGAGCTGATCACCGGCATTCTGGGCGTTCGCGCGGCAAAGAAGCCGGAGCGCGCCGGCCGGGGCCGCCTCGTCTGGGGCGTCCTCTGCCTGCTTCTGACCCTGGCCGGGATCGGCCATATCGCCCTGCGCCGGGCAACGGCCCCCCTGTGGGAGCTGATCTTCGGTCTGGTCCTGGGCGCCGTGGTCCCCGTTGTGTATCTGATCGCCGCGGGCCGCGTCAGAAAAGGACCGATCTATGAGGGAGAAGAAGAAAGAGCAGAAGAAAGGCCCGGGGCGGAAGCATAACGGCAGCGCAAGGGGCTGTGAAGCACGGGGAGGAAACTCCTCCGGCCCTTCACAGCCCCTTGTTTCTTTGCCGCGGGGTATGCCTTACAGCCTGTCGCGGATGCTGTAGCTGCGGACCTCGCCCTCGGTGATCAGCACGGATTCCTGGCGGAAGAAGACGCACAGATCCCGGGCGATCTCCTCCACCATTGATTTTTCCGCGCCGATCAGGGACAGCACCAGGGTGTTTTCCTGGGTGTATTCCCCCGATTCGTGCAGATAGCCGCCCTGGATCAGATTGAAGGAGAAGGGAACCCGGTAGCTGACGCAGACCTTCTTCAGGATCGAAACGTACTTCTCCGTGGCAAATTCCTGCTTCTTGCTGTCCTGGTCGTTTAGACCGATGTAGATCTCCGTTTTCGTCATGGGCTTTCCTCCTGTTTTCCGCTGCTCCGCACGAAATCGCGGGCTTGTGTCAGATTTTTCCAAATCCGATCAAAAAAATACTTGCAGCTCCGGCTGCGATCTGCTATAATACCTGTGCAATAAAAAAGTCTGCGGGCAGCTTTGCCCCGGCTTATGGATTCTCGACGACATGCAATACTTCTAAGCGGATGATGTAGGTTCCCTCTGGGATTTCTACGTCCGTTTTGAAGCAAGCAGGTCGTTTTTTTGTTGCGGGCGGCAGCGCCGGAACGGCGCGCGGCCCCTGCACCGTGAAAGGAGAATCCGAATATGACTTATCACAATCTCCCCGCTCAACTGCCCGCCAAGGTTGAGCTCCGCACCGCCGATGGCCTGCGGATCCGGGTGCGGATCCCCTGCGATCTGGACCGGGCCGCACTGGAGTACGCCGCGCTGCGCTTTCTGGCCCACAACCCCAGACTGCTGGGCTACTACGCCATGCAGAGCTGCAGGCTCCGCTTCGAGAAGGGGCGGGGCGGCAGCCAGCGCTTCCGCTGCGTCGCCCCGGCCATGCTGCTGGAACTGCCCGGTTCCTGGGTGCGGCTCGGTATTTCGGTCAATCGGGAGGCCGTCACCGTCACAGCCCTGGAGCTGCTGGCGGACTACCCCCGCGTCGGCGCGGACCGGTAGGCCGGTCCGGGACAAACAGCAGGAGCTTCGGCTCCTGCTGTTTGGATTCCGCCCGACGCGCGCCGCAGATCTGTCTGCCGCCCGGTCGGGCGGTTTTTTCATTCCTCCGGCTCCGGGGGCAGCTTCTCCCACCAGGCCCGCTCCACGGCCTGGACGCTGGGGAAGGCGGCCCGGATGTTCTCCGTCAGCCAGCGGAGCTTGGCCTGGACGCCGGGCTTTTCGGCGTACCACCACTGCTCCGCCAGGGGCTCGTCGCTGTCAAAGAGCATCTGGAAGCTGTCGGCCCGGTCCTCGTTGGAGTTGGTGCGGGCGTACCAGGAGACGAAATAGGCCTCCAGGGCGTCGCTCTGCTCCTGGCTCAGGCCCTCCTCGTAGGCGTAGGCGGGACTCAGGGCCCACCATTCGTTTTCCAGGTCCCGGCGCTGGGTCTCCAGCCAGCGGGAGAGCCGCAGATCCATCACGTGCATGAATTCATGGGCCAGGTGGCTGGGGCTGAATTCCTCCGTGGCAAAGCAGAGCATGGGAGGCTCCGTCCAGGCGTTGGCGAAGGCCGCCGCGTCGCCGGGAATGCTCCGCACGATGTAGAGCTGAAGGGGCTCGGCCTCGCTGCCGTCGCCGCCGGGCAGCTCCTGGCTCAGCTCCCGGACCATGCCGGCGGGCAGCTTCTCCACAAAGTGGTCCAGCTCCGACAGGATCCAATACTGGCCGAAGAGGGAGGCTCCGGTCTCGCAGCTGCTTTCATAGACCTGCAGGCCGGTGGTGGGGGTCTGCTCCGCGGGGGGCGCCTCGTCCAGACGCAGGGATATGCCCGCCTGGGCCAGCTTCTCGGACAGGACGCTGATCTCGTCGATCAGATCCCGCTCCGTCAGGGTTGCGGTCTCGATGGGGCTTTCTCTGCCCGCCTCCGGATACCAGAACAGCAGCCGCTTGGCGTTGGAGGGCTCCTGCGCCGTCAGGCAGAGCAGGGCCCAGTCGCCGCCCAGCAGAGCATCGCCCAGCTCCTCCCCCTGCTCCGGCGTCAGGCTGAGCCGGTCCAGGCAAAGGCCCCGGTCCAGATCCAGCAGGGCCAGCTCCTGCAGATTGTTCTCCCCGACGCGAAGGGTCAGCAGCCGATGGCCCGCCGCGTCCCGGATCTGATCGTAGGGCTCTCCGATCACGTGAACGCAGTCCTTCTCGTCATAGAAGGCCACCACCCGGTTCAGGCTGCCGCTGTCGCTGCGGGAGATCTCAGCCCAGCGGGCCTGCTTATAGAAGCAGCCGTCGCTGAGCAGGACGTTGCGCCAGCCCAGGTGGGCCTTGTCCATGACGGGGTGATCCTGGATGCCCAGGAAGCGGCCGCTCCGGTCAAAGGCGGCACAGCGCTCGCTGTCCCGGTCCACGAAGCGGATCTCCGTCTCCGTCAGCTCCAGCCAGGCAAAGGTGGCGCCCTCGCCCATGGGCTCCAGCTCCACCACTGCCGTCACAGAGGCGGTCTTGGGGTCCAGCTCCGCCAGGCGGCAGCGCCAGACCTGTGCGTCCTCGTCCCAGCGGCTCAGCATCACCGCCGCGCTGTCCCCGTCCCGACAGAGGCCGAAGACGGATTCCTCCGGGCCCATCTCCAGGCCGGCGATCTCCACCGCCCCCGCCAGAACGGGAGGCGGCGCGGGAGGCTCCGTGGCGGCGGGCTGGGTCGTGACGGCCTCGCTGCTCTCCGGCAGGGGCTCCGGCCGGGCCCGGCCGCCGGAGGCCAGCAGGACGCTGACCAGCAGCAGCAGGCAGACCAGCCCCAGGGCCAGATATTTTCTTGCGGGTTCTCCCCCCAGCTTTTGCAGCAGGGGAGAGGCTTTCAGCTTTTCGATCATGGGGTACCTCCAAGACGGCGTTCCATCTCCGGCCGGTCGTAGTCCAGGAAAAAGGGCTCCAGCCGGGGGTAGAACTCCGCCAGCTTTTCATGGGTCGCGAAGACCACGTCGCAGCCCCGAACGTCGTAGACCGACAAGACGCATTCGTTTTCAAAGGACACCAGGCCGACGTCCAGGGGCGCCGGCTCGTCCTTTAACTGCCGCTCCAGCAGGCTCCGCTCGTCGAAGCTCCGGTGGTCCCGCCAGCAGAAGATCCGGCTGCGCCAGCAGTCCTTGTCCGGGCCCTCGTCATAAGTGGGCAAATCCCGGATCACAGCGTGGCGGTAGCGGCTCTGCATGGCGTCCAGGAAGCGGAGCTGCTCCGCCTCCTGCCGGATGCTCTGCTCCAGCAGCCAGCGGCGGGCCTCGTCGGAGAGGCCGGGGTCGTCGGCTCCGGGCTCGCCGGAATAGGAGCGGTCATAGATCCAGTAGTTGAAGATCACCGCGTCGGCCCCCTGGGGGAAGAGAATCCGGTAAATATCCTCCGCCCGGGTCCCGGCGCTCTGCACAAATACCGCCGCCGTCCGTCCCCGCCCCAGCTGGCAGCGCAGCGCCCAGGGGTGCTTGTAAAACCAGGGCTGCAAATAGGGATAGTCCCGGGACAGCAGCAGGCTTTCGATTTGGCTCATGGAATACCTCCGTGTTTCGCCGTAGGGCCCCGCCTGGGCTCTGCCAGGCTGCCGAACGGGAGCGGATTGCCACGTCGCTTCGCTCCTCGCAATGACAGATGCGGGAACGCCTTCCCGATGCCTTCAAATGGCAATTTAAAAACACCGAAATATTCAATTCTCAATTCTCAATTGTCAATTGCATTCCGCCAGCTCCAGGAACATCTCCACCCGGGCCTTGAAGATCTCCAGGCTGGAGCGCCAGAAGTTCACGTCCCCCAGGTCGATGTCGGCCATTTTCGCCACGTCCTCCACGGAGGCCACGGTGGTGGCCTTCAGCAGGGCCCGGTACTTGGGCAGGAAGGCCTGGCCCTCCCTGCGGTACTGGGCGTAGAGGCCCGCCGCAAAGAGGCCGCCGAAGGCGTAGGGGAAGTTGTAGAAGCTCAGGCCCGAGGAGTAGTAGTGGCTCTTGCAGACCCACATGTAGGGGTGCAGGGTGTCCGGATCCAGACCGTCGCCGTAGCCCCGCTTCTGGGCCTGCTTCATCATCTCGCAGAGCTCGTCGGCAAAGGCAAAGCCCTCCTTGGCCTTCTCAAAGACGGCGGTCTCGAACCAGTAGCGGCTCATGATGTCGCACATGATCTGGGTGGTGTCCTGGAGCTGGCTCTCCAGCAGGCCCAGCTTCACCTCTTTGTCCGCGGCCTCGTCCAGGGCGGCGTTCATCACCACGGTCTCGTTGAAGGTGGAGGCGGTCTCCGCCACGGGCATGGAGTAGTCCAGGTTCAGGGGCCGGTGGTTCTCGATCATCATGCCGTGGTAGGCGTGGCCCAGCTCGTGGGCCAGGGTCACGATGTCGGAGAAGGAGCCGTCGAAGTTGGTGAGCACCCGGCTCTGCTTGATGGAGGCGATGTTGGCGCAGAAGGCGCCGCCCACCTTGCCGGGATGGGGATAGAAGTCAATCCAGGCGTCGTCAAAGGCGTGCATCATCATGTCTGCCATGTCGGGGGCGAAGGGGCGGAAATGCTCGTCCAGGTACTTCTTCGCGTCCTCCACCGTGTAGGTGGCGGTATTCTTCCCCATGGGGGCGAAGAGATCCCACCACTTCAGGCCGCCCTCGTAGCCCAAGAGCTTTGCCTTGGCCCGCAGGTACTTCCAGAACACCGGCAGATATTCCTCGATGGCCTGGATCATGGCGTCCAGGGTGGACTTTTGCATGCGGCTGCGGCGCAGGGTCATCTCCAGGGGGGAGCCGGCCCCGCGGAGCTCGCATTCCGTGGTGACCTGCTGCTTCAGGGAGTTCAGGGAGAAGGCCACCGCGTCCTTGATCTTGTCGTAGCAGGCGATCTCCGCGTCGTAGGCGTCCTTGCGGACGGCGGGGTCCGGGTCGTAGGCCAGATTGCGGACGGCGGAGAGGTTCATCTTCTCACCCCGGTACTCGGCCTCCACGGTGGAGCTCAGATAGGCCTGCAGATTCTCCCAGGCGGAGCCGCCGGAGAGGTTCATCTTGGCCAGGGCCTCCTCCACCTTCTCGTCCAGCACGTACCTGGCGTCGTCTTTGGTGGTGCGCAGCAGATAGGCGTAGTCCCCCAGGAAGGGGTCGGCAGCGATCAGCTCCTCCAGGTTCTCCGTCTTGCCCACGTAGGCCTTGAAGGCGGCGTCGGCGGCGGAGCTGTCGGAAAAGAGCTTTTGCAGCCGGGACATGGCGTCCAGGGCCTCGCCGTCGGAGGTGTTGACGGCGCTGCGGAGGCTGCAGTACTCAAACATGGGGCCGGCCAGGGCGTAGAGCTTCTCCTGGAGCTCCAGGCCCCGGCGCAGACCGGCGGCCCGGTCCTCCGGCAGGGCGGCGGCAAAGGCGTTGTACTCCGCCACGGTCCGGACGGCGGATTGCAGGTCGTTTTGGAATTTCTCGGTGTCGATGCCCGTATACAGGGGCGACAGATCCCATTCTTTGTTCATGGTATTCCCTCCGTTGTTCTGGTTTGTTTGGTCATTTTCACGTTCTATTTCCGCAGCCGGGCCGCCACAGCCTGGGCGGCGACGCCGGTGAAGAAGCCGGTAATCATGCCGGAGAGCAGCAGCACGGGCAGCCAGGCCAGCAGGCCCGGCGTGGCAGCAATGCAGATCGCCGCCAGCAGCTGCCCCAGATTGTGGAGCATGGCCCCCAGCACCGAGGCCACCCACAGCTGCCGCGGGCCCAGCAGGGGCCGCAGCAGACACATGCCCCCCCAGCTCAGCAGGCCCCCGGCCCCGGCGTAGGCCAGGGCGTTCAGATTGCCCGTCAGCAGGGCGGAGAGCAGCACCTTGCCCGTCAGCACCGCCAGAGCCTCCCTCGGCCCGTAGAGAAAGAGGACGGCCGCCACGATCACGTTGCCCAGGCCCAGCTTTACGCCCGGCACCGGCAGGGGGGCCGGAATCTGGTTCTCCAGCACGAAGAGGATCAGCGAAACGGCGGTCAGCAGGGACAGGTACGTCAGTTTTTTCAGCTTCAGCTGCTTCACCGCCTTTCGGTTTTCAGCGTTCCCCGCCGTCTCAATCAATCGCTGATGTCGCTGTCCAGGGCTATATAGATCTCATAGTCGGGATAGGCCTCCCTGATCTCCCGGCAGATCCGGGCAAAGAGCTCCTTCCGGTCCGGGGCCTCGAAGCCGATCACCACGTCGAAGCGGATCTCCCGGTCGTGCATGTGGAAGCCGTGCATCTGCAGCACGTGGTCATGGACCATGACCCGGCGGCGGATGTCCTCCCGGGCCCTGGCCACCGCGTCGTCGGTGGTGTTGACGGAGTAGATGCTGATGCCCGTCAGAATGACCCCGTGCTTCTCCGCCACCTTGTCGGTGATGTCCCGCTCCAGCTGGTCCAGCTCGGAGGCCTGCATGCTGTCTGGGACCTCGATGTGGACCGAGCCGATGAGCATATCCGGGCCGTAGCTGTGGAGGATCAGATCGTAGGCCCCGGAGACCTGGGGAAACTCGGAAATGGTCTTCTTGACGCCCAGGCTCAGCTCGCTGTCCACCCGCTCCCCCAGAATGCGGGAGACGGTCTGCCGCAGCATGTCAAAGCCGGACTTCAGAATCACGATGGAGATGATGGCGCCCAACCAGGCCTCCACGGCCACCTTGCCGCCGGTCAGCAGGAAGAGGGCCGCCGCGGCCAGGGTGGCGGCGGAGATCACCGCGTCGTTCCGGGCGTCCGCGCCGGAGGCCACCAGCGCGTCGGAATTCACGGCCATGCCGGTCTTCTTCACATACCAGCCCAGGCCCAGCTTCACGGCCACCGCCACGGCGATGATCACCAGGGTCAGGACGCTGTAATCCGGGGTCTCCGGGCGGATGATCTTCTTCACCGACTCCACCAGGGAAGTGATACCGGCATAGAGCACGATGACGGCAATGACTGTGGCGGTGATGTACTCCGTGCGGCCGTGGCCGTAGGGGTGCTTCTTGTCGGGCTTCCGCCCCGCCAGCTTGGTGCCGATGATGGTGATGACGGAGGAGAGCGCGTCGGAGAGGTTGTTCACCGCGTCCAGCACAATGGCAATGGAGTTGGAGAGCAGACCAACCGCCGCCTTGAAGCCCGCCAGAAAGAGATTCGCCGCGATGCCAAGAATACTGGTGCGGACGATCACACGCTTGCGATCCATAGTACAGGCCTCCAAAACAGTTTTTCTATATTGTATAATATTTATCGCGAAAAAACAATTGAAATTTTTAGTCCTTGCATTCGAGGGGAAATTATGTTAGGATACAATATAATAGTTTTATTCCATGGGGAAAAGAGGATGTGCCATGCCGGAGTGGATTACGTCGAGGACCAACAGCACCGTGCAGCATCTGCGGAAGCTGATGGCCAGCCGGAAGTACCGCTATGAGAGCCGGGCCTTCGTGGCCGACGGCAGCAAGCTGGTGGAGGAGGCCCTGCGCTGGGGTCTGGGCGTGGAGGCTCTGATCCTGCGGGAGGGCGTGGACTTCCCGGTGCCCCCGGGCGTCCGGGAGATCCGGGTGCCGGAGAGTCTGATGAAGGAGATCTCCCGGATGGAGGCGCCCCAGGGCGTTTTGGCCCTGTGCCGGATGCCGGAGCCGGAGCCGCTGGCGCTAAAGCCCGGCAGTCTGATTCTGGACGGGCTCCAGGACCCGGGCAATCTGGGCACCATTCTCCGGGCCGCCGACGCCTTTGAGGTGCCGGTGGTGCTCTGCGACGGCTGCGCCGACCCCTACGGAGAGAAGACCGTCCGGGCCACCATGGGCGCCGTCTTCCGCCGCCCGCCGGTCCAGGCCTCCGCCGAGGCCGTTCTGGCCCAGTGCCGGGAGCGGGGCATCCCCCTCTGCGTCACCGCCCTGTCGGATCAGGCCGAGGATCTGCGCCGCGTGGATCTGCATGCCTGCGTCACCGTCATCGGCTCCGAGGGCCAGGGGGTCAGCGAGGCCTTTCTGACGGCGGCGGACCGGGCCGCCATCATCCCCATGTCCCCCCGCTGCGAGTCCCTGAACGCCGCCGTGGCCGCCACGGTGGTGCTGTGGGAGCTGCGGCGGAGCAGCTGACACGCAGCAAGAGATCATGGAAGAAAAAGCTCTGTACTGGATCTGGCTGACCCAGCGGAGGGGGCTGGGGCCCACCCGGCAGCGGGCCCTGCTGGAGCGTTTCGGCCGGCCCGACGCCCTCTATGCCGCGGACGACGCGGCGCTTGCCCGGGCAGGGATCCCGGCGGCAGCCCGCCAGGCTCTGCTGGACAAGGATCTGGGACCCGCCCAAGGCATTTGGGCCCGCTGCCGCGCCGGCGGCATCGGCATTCTGACCCTGGCGGACCCGGCGTATCCCGCCCGGCTGCGGCTGCAGGAGGACGCGCCGATCCTGCTCTACCGCAAGGGGCATCTGCCCCCGGAGAACCGGCCCGTGATCGCCCTGGTGGGCGCCCGGCGGGCGGACCCCGCCGCTCTGGCCCTGGCCCGGCGGCTGGGCCGGGAGCTGGCCGCCTGCGGCGGCCGGGTGGCGACGGGGATGGCCAAGGGCATTGACGCCCAGGCCGCCGAAGGCGCTCTGGAGGCCGGCGGCACCGTCATCGGCGTGCTGGGCTGCGGCCCGGACCTCGTCTACCCCAGGGAAAACGCCGAGCTGTTCGCCCGGGTGACGGAGCGGGGCTGTCTGCTCTCGGAATATCCCCCCGGCACGGCCCCCAACGCCCGGAACTTCCCCGTCCGCAACCGGATCATCAGCGCCCTGTCCGACGGGGTGGCGGTGGTGCGGGCCACGGAGGAAAGCGGCGCTCTGATCACAGCCCGCTGGGCTGCCCGGCAGGGCCGGGAGGTCTACGCCGTCCCCGGCGCCCCCGACGATCCCCTGAGCCGGGGCTGCAACGCCCTGCTGCGGGAGGGCGCCCTCGCTGCGGAAAGCGGCTGGGACCTGCTGCGGCGCTACGAATTCCGCTATCCCGGCGTCGTGCGAAGGCAGGACGCAAGCAGCCAGGCGCGGGACGGGAACGCGGCCAGCAGCCGCAGCGCCCCTCTCCCCAGGGAGGGGGAAGCGCCCGCAAGGGCGGCGGAGGGCGCGGCCCGACAGCAGCTCGATTGCTCCGCGCTGCCCCCCGCCCAGCGGCGGATCGCGGAGGCCCTTTCGGACGGGCCCCTTCAGCTGGACGCCCTGATCGACAAAACCGGACTCCCGGCGGCCCAGGTGCTGGCCCAGCTGACCCTGCTGCAAATCAAGCATACGATTACCCAGAGGCCTGGGAAACTATATGAACTCTCAGGAGGATAAGCAAATTATGTCGAAAAACAATCCCGATCTTGTGATCGTGGAGTCGCCCTCAAAGGCGAAGACCATCGGAAAATATCTGGGGCCGGACTTCCAGGTGAAGGCCTGCATGGGCCATCTGCGGGACCTGCCCAAGAGCACCATGGGCGTGGATCTGGAGCACGATTTCACGCCGGAATACATCCCCATGAAGGAAAAGAGCGAGCTGATCCGGGAGCTGAAGAAGGCCGCCGACAAGGCCGGCACCGTCTACCTGGCAACCGACCCGGACCGGGAGGGAGAGGCCATCTCCTGGCACATCAAGGAGCTGCTGAACCTGCCCGCCGAGAAGACCCGCCGTGTGACCTTCAACGAGATCACCCGGGGCGTGGTCACCAAGGCCATCCGGGAGCCCAGGGACATCGACATGGATCTGGTGGACGCCCAGCAGGCCCGCCGCATCCTGGACCGGATCGTGGGCTATCAGCTCTCCCCCCTGCTCTGGCGGAAGGTCCGCCGGGGCCTCTCAGCGGGCCGGGTCCAGTCCGTGGCCACCCGGCTGGTGGTGGAACGGGAGAATGAGATCCGCTCCTTCGTGCCGGAGGAATACTGGTCCCTGGACGTGACCCTGGAGTGTCTGGACAAGCCGGGCCGCTTTGAGGCCCATTACCACGGGGAGAACGGCAAGAAGCGGACTCTGGCCAACGAGGCGGAGACTGCAGCCGTGCTGACCGACGTTCAGGGCCAGCCCTTCACCGTAACGGAGGTCAAGAAGGCGGAAAAGCGCCGCAGCCCGGCGCCCCCCTTCATCACCTCCACCCTCCAGCAGGAGGCCTCCCGGAAGCTGAACATGACCCCCAAGCGCACCATGGCCATCGCCCAGCAGCTCTATGAGGGCGTGGAGGTCACCGGCCACGGGGCCGTGGGTCTGATCACCTATATGCGTACCGACTCCCTCCGCCTGTCCGAGGAGGCGCTTTCCGCCGCCAAGGGCTTCATCGAGGAGCGCTACGGCAAGGCCTACCATCCCGGCAGCCCCCGGCGTTTTAAGACCAAGAGCGCCGCCCAGGACGCCCACGAGGCCATCCGGCCCAGCGACGTGCGGCTGGACCCGGACAGTCTGTCCAAGGATCTGACCCGGGATCAGCTGCGGCTGTACCGGCTGATCTGGAGCCGCTTTGTGGCCAGTCAGATGTCCAACGCGGTCTATGACACCGCCACCATCGACACCGACTGCAAGGGCCACAGCTTCCGCTCCAACCACCAGAGCCTCCGCTTCTCCGGCTTCCTGGCCGTCTACGAGGAGGGCCGGGACGACGACAGCGAGGAGAAGCTGGACGCCCTGCCGGAGCTGCGGGGAGGCGAGCAGCTGCGCCACCTGGAGAGCAGGCCCGAGCAGCACTTTACCCAGCCCCCCGCCCGCTACACCGAGGCCACCCTGGTAAAGGCCATGGAGGAAAAGGGCGTGGGCCGTCCCTCCACCTACGCCTCCATCGTCTCCACCATCCAGGACCGGGAATACGTGGTGAAGAAGGACAAGAAGCTGGAGCCCACCCCCCTGGGGGAGGTGGTGACCCAGCTGATGCTGGACCGCTTCAACGACGTGATCGACGTGGAATTCACCGCCGGCATGGAAAACAAGCTGGACGAGGTGGAGGCCGGCAAGCTGCCCTACAAGCAGGTGCTCCGGGACTTCTACCGGGGCTTCCACAGGGAGATGGAGCAGGCGGAGGAGGCCTTGAAGGACACCCGCATCAAGGTGCCCGAGGAGGTCACCGACGAGGTCTGCGAGCTCTGCGGCCGGAACATGGTGGTAAAGTTCGGGCGCTTCGGCAAGTTCCTGGCCTGCCCCGGCTACCCCGCGTGCAAAAACGCCAAGCCCATCGTGGAGCACATGCCGGGCCGCTGCCCCAAGTGCGGCGGCGGGATGCTGAAGCGGAAGTCCAAGAAGGGCTACGCCTACTACGCCTGCGAGACCGGCGCCAGCTGCGGCTTTATGACCTGGGACGTCCCCACGGACCAGGATTGCCCCGCCTGCGGCCAGACCATGTTCAAGCGCAGCGGCAAGGGCCGGATGAAGCCCTTCTGCATCAACGAAACCTGTGAGAATTTCCTGCCGGAGGACAAGCGGGGCTATTACAGGCGGCCCCAGGCTGCGGACGCCGCCGAGGGCGAGGCCCAGGGCTCAGAAGCTGAGACCGGTGCTGCCGCCCCGAAAAAGGCCCCCCGAAAAGCCGCCGCGAAAAAGACCGCCGCCGGAAAGAGCGGGAGCGGCGGCAAAAAAACCGTGCGGAAGACCGGCGGAGGCGCGAAATGACCGGCCCCGCCGTCGCAACGGTGGTGGGCGCCGGACTGGCAGGCTGTGAGGCGGCCTGGCAGCTGGCCCAGCGGGGGCTGCAGGTACGGCTCTGTGAGATGAAGCCGCGAAAAATGACCCCCGCCCACCACAGCCCGGACTTTGCCGAGCTGGTGTGCTCCAATTCCCTGCGGGGAGACCGGCTGGAAAACGCCGTCGGCCTTCTGAAGGAGGAGCTGCGGCGCTCCGGCAGTCTGATCCTGGCCTGCGCCGACGAGACCCGGGTGGAGGCCGGCGGATGCCTGGCCGTGGACCGGCAGGGCTTCTCCCGGCTGGTGACGGAAAAAATCCGCTCCCATCCCAACATCACGGTGATTGAAGCGGAGGTCCGCACCGTCCCGGAGGGGCCGGTGATCATCGCCTCCGGTCCTCTCACCTCGGAGCCCCTGTCCGCCGCCGTCATGGATTACTTCGGCGGAGCAGCTTATCTGAACTTTTACGACGCCGCGGCGCCCCTGGTCAGCGGCAAGTCCGTGGACATGGAGCAGGCCTGGTTCGCCTCCCGCTACGACCGGGGGACCCCGGACTACGTCAACTGCGCCATGGACGAGACCCAGTACAAGGCCTTCGTGCGGGAGCTGGCCGCCGCCCAGGAGGCCCCGGTCCACGGCTTCGAGGACTCCAGGGTCTTTGAGGGCTGCATGCCCGTGGAGGTCATGGCCCGGCGGGGCGAGGACACCCTGCGCTTCGGTCCCCTGAAGCCCGTTGGTCTGCCGGACCCCAAAACCGGGAAGGAGCCCTACGCCGTGGTGCAGCTGCGGCGGGACAACGCAGCGGGCACGGTCTACAATCTGGTGGGCTTCCAGACCCATCTGCGCTTTCCGGAGCAGAAGCGGGTCTTCTCCATGATCCCGGCCCTGCGGAACGCGGAGTTTCTTCGATACGGGGTCATGCACCGCAACACCTTTTTGGACGCTCCCCGGCTGCTGGACCGGACTTACGCCGACCGGCGGAATCCCCTGGTGGCCTTTGCCGGGCAGATGACCGGCGTGGAGGGCTACGTGGAGTCCACCGCCTCCGGCTTTTTGGCGGCGGTTTGCATGGCCGCCCGGATCAAGGGGGAGCCCGTCCCCGACTTCCCCGCCGAAACCGCCATCGGCGCTCTGGGCCGCTACATCTCGGACCCCTCCGTGACGAAATTCCAGCCCATGAACATAAACTTCGGCATCCTGCCCCCCCTGGGCCGGAAGGTCAAGGGGAAGGCCAATAAGAATCTGGCCATTGCGGAACGGGCGCTGGAAAAACTACCTCTTATTACAGAAAAATAGGGAGGCTACAACATGAAGATTATCATCGACGCCATGGGCGGCGACAACGCGCCGCTGGCATTCCTGGACAGCGGCTTCCGGGCCGCCAGGGAGCTGGGCGTGGAGGTGGTCCTGGTGGGACGCACCGAGGCGCTTTTGAAGCTCATGAAGGAGCAGGGCATCGAGACCCTGCCCAAGGGCGTAGAGCTGATGGACGCCGAGCAGGTCGTGGATATGCACGACGATCCCGCCACCGTGGTCCGGGCCAAGAAGGAGAGCTCCATGGTCAAGGGTCTGAAGCTGCTGGCGGACGGCGGCGGCGACGCCTTCGTCTCCGCAGGCTCCACCGGCGGCCTGCTCTCCGCCGCCACCCTGGTGGTGAAGCGGGTGCGGGGCATCCGCCGGGCGGCCTTCGGCCCCACCATTCCCACCAAGACCGGCAATCTGATCCTGATCGACTCCGGCGCCAACGTGGAGTGTACCCCGGAATTCCTGCTGCAGTTCGGCTGCATGGGCTCCTTCTCCGCCAAGCTGAATCTGGGCATTGAGAATCCCCGGGTGGCCCTGCTGAACAACGGCGCGGAGGACTCCAAGGGCGATCCCCTCCACAAGGAGGCCTATCAGCTCCTGAAGGAAGCCGGCGACAAGGGCGTCATCAACTTCATCGGCAACATCGAGGGCCGGGAGGCCATGCTGGGTGACTGCGACGTGCTGGTGGCCGACGGCTTCTCCGGCAACGTCTTCCTGAAGGGGGCCGAGGGCACCGCCATGTTCCTGGGCTCTCTGGTCAAGCGGACTCTGCTGAAGAACTGGAAGACCAAGCTGGGCGCCCTGCTGCTGAAGAAGGATCTGAAGCAGGCCATGGCCGTCATGGACTACCGCCGGGTGGGCGGCACCATGCTGCTGGGCATCTCCAAGCCCGTCATCAAGGCCCACGGCTCGGCGGACGCCGAGGCCGCCTTCGGGGCCATCAAGCAGGCCGTGGCCGCGGTGGACGCGGGGGTCTGCCAGGCCATTGCCGACAACATCGACCACATGATTCTGCCCAGGGAGGCCTGAGATGCAAGACCTGCAAAAGACCATCGGCTATCGCTTCCGGGATCCCTCCCTGCTGGAGACCGCTCTGACCCACACCTCCTACGCCAACGAGGTCTTCAAGGACGGCCTCAGGAGCTACGAGCGGCTGGAATTTCTGGGGGACTCCATCCTGGGCTTCACCGCCGCCGACTATCTGGGCCGTCATTTCCCCACGCTTCACGAGGGGGAGCTGACCAAGCTCCGGGCGGATCTGGTCTGTGAGACCAGTCTGGCCCAGACCGCCAGGGCCCTGGGTCTGGGGGACTATCTGCGCCTGGGCAAGGGCGAGGAGGCCGGCGGAGGCCGCCAGCGAATCTCCATCATCGCGGACGTGGTGGAGGCCATCATCGCCGCCATCTATCTGGACGGGGGCCTGGAGGCCGCTCAGAAGTTCATCTACACCCACGTCCTGGTGGACACCTCCGCCCGGATCAAGCTGAACACCGACTATAAAACCGCCCTGCAGGAGCTGGTACAGCAGAAGAAGGACCAGGTCCTCAGCTACGAGCTTCTGGGCGAGAGCGGCCCGGACCATGACAAGCAGTTCACGGTCAGCGTTCTGCTGAACGGGAAGCCCGTGGGCAGGGGCACCGGCACCAGCAAAAAGCGCGCCGAGCAGGCCGCAGCCCGAAAGGCCCTGGAGGATTTGTTCCCCAACGCCCTCTGAATATCGGAAAGCACCGACGCAGCGTTCAAATTTCGCGGCGTCGGTGCTTTTTTTGAAAAAACTATATACAAACCAAAAAGTTTCTGCTATAATATAGGCCGCATTCAAGTCAATGATGTTTCTTGCGTTTCCGTTGAGGGGGTGTCGCCATGTCTGACCGTTCCGCCGTTCTGTTTCTGCCGGACGACACCCGCCGCACCGGCAGCCCCGCGCCGCTGATGCTCCATCGGGTGCTGGGCGTACCGCTGCTGGGCTGGCTGGCCCACAGCCTGGGCCGGGCGGGGATCACCCGCTGCTTTCTGGCCTGCGCTCCGGCGCATTTGCAGGAGGCTCTGGCCTGCTTCCCTCCGGGGATCCAGGTGAGCACCGCCTCCGACGAAAATCCCGCGGACCGGCTCCACGTCTTCCTCTCCACCGCCGAGGAGGAGGAGCGGGACGTTTTGGTGGTCACAGGTCCCGTGATCTATGCGCCACGCTGCCGCCGTTCCGGCGCCGAGCGGGCTGCCGCCTGTATGGTGGATCGGCGGGAGCTGATGCAGGCTCTGGACGAGTCCATCCCCATCAGCCACTTCCTGCGGCGGGCAGGTGAGCCCAGCACCTGTGAGGACGGCTTTTTTGACCTGGAGGACCCCGGTCAGCTGCCCCAAATCGGCGCGCTGCTGCGGCAGGATCTGCTGCTGGGCCTGATCCGGGAGGGCGTGGAGATCTGGGACCCGGCCAACACCTACGTGACCCCCGGCGTGGAGCTGGGCAGCGGCACGGTGCTGCTGCCGGGCACGGTGCTGGAGGGCAGGACCCGCGTCGGGCGGAACTGCGTCATCGGCCCCAACAGCCGGGTCGTTGACTCCGTGCTGGGAGACGACTGCGCCGTGGAGCAATCCCGGGTGGAGGGCGCCCGTCTGGCGGGCAGCCTGAAGGTGGGCCCCTTCGCCAACCTGCGGCCCGGCACCGTCATGGAGCCCGGCGCCAAGGCAGGCGCCTTCGTGGAGCTGAAAAACACCAATCTGGGCGTCGGCGCCCAGGTCCCCCATCTGAGCTATCTGGGAGACGCCGCCGTGGGCGCCGCCGCCAACATCGGCTGCGGCACCGTCACCGCCAACTTTGACCGGGTGGAGAAGCACTTCACCGTGGTGGAGGAGCAGGCCTTTGTGGGCTGCAATTCCACCCTGGTGGCCCCGGTGAACGTGGGGCAGGGCGCCTACGTGGCCGCGGGCACTGTGGTCACAGAGGACGTGCCGCCCCAGGCTCTCACCATCAGCCGCCCCAGGCAGCAAATGAAGAAAGAATGGGCCCTGAAGCACAAAAGGGCTGATTCATAGGAGAGAAGAAACCAAGAAAACGACGCGACAAAGAGGAGACAAAACATGATCGCAAACGCAAGACCCATTAAGATTTTCAGCGGTGAAACAAGCCGCCCCCTGGCCGAGGACATCTGCCGCGAGCTGGGCGTAGAGCTGAGCAACAACTCTTTGAGCAAGTTCGCTGACGGCGAGATCTGCGTCTGGATGGACGAGACCGTTCGGGGCCGGGACTGCTTCGTGGTGGAATCCACCTGCAAGCCGGTCAACGACAATCTGATGTCCATTCTGATCAACATCGACGCCCTGCGCCGGGCCTCCGCCGGACGGATCACCGCCGTGATCCCCTACTACGGCTACGCCCGCCAGGATCGGAAGTCCAGAGGCCGCGATCCCATCACCTCCAAGCTGGTGGCCAATATGCTCACCGCCGCCGGTGCCGACCGGGTGCTGACCATGGACCTGCACGCAGCCCAGATTCAGGGCTTCTTCGACATTCCCCTGGACCATCTCTCCGGCGCTCCCCTGTTTGTGAACTACTACATGGACAAGTTTGATCCCGCCGTTTGTGACCACGCCAATTTTGTGGCGGTCTCCCCCGACGTGGGCTCCGTGGCCCGCACCCGGAACTTTGCCCAGATGGTACAGATGGATCTGGCCATTGTGGACAAGCGCCGTCCCAGAGCCAACGTCTCCGAGGTCATGAACGTCATCGGTGACGTGGAGGGCAAGACCTGCATTCTGCTGGACGACATCGTGGACACCGCCGGTTCCCTCTGCAACGCCGCCAAGGCCCTCATTGAGGTGGGCGGCGCCAAGGAGGTCTACGCCTGCGCCACCCACGGCGTGCTCTCCAACCGGGTGGACGCCGAGACCGGCAAGGTGACCCGGGCCTGGGAGCGCATCGAGAACTCCGTCATCAAGGAGCTGGTGCTGCTGGACACCATCCCCCTGCCCGAGGATTATGCCGGCACCAAGATCAAGATGCTCTCCGTGGCCTCCATTTTTGCCAAGGCCATCAGCCACATTTCCGAAGAGACCTCCATCTCCGACTGCATCTTCGGCGCGCGATAAGGACAGGCAGCAGGCGCCGGGGAACGAGGATCGCTATGTTTCTGAAAAAATCCACCATTGACTGGCTCATTGTGGGTCTGGGAAATCCGGGGCGGGAATACGAACGCACCCGGCATAACGTGGGCTTCCGGGCGGCGGAGCTGCTGGCCAAGGAGGCCGGGGTGAAGATCGACCGGGTCAAGTTCCGCGGCCTCACCCGCAGCGCCGAGCTGGCGGGGCAGAAGGTCCTGCTGCTGAAGCCGGAGACCTTCATGAACAACTCCGGCGAAGCGGTGCAGCTGGCCGCCATGTTCTACAAGATCCCCATCTCCCATATCCTGGTGCTGTCCGACGATATCTCTCTCCCCGTGGGGAAGATCCGGGTCCGGGCCGAGGGCTCCGCCGGAGGCCACAACGGGCTGAAATCCATCATCTCCCATCTGGGCAGCCAGGACTTTCCCCGGGTCAGAATCGGCGTGGGCGCGAAGCCCCACCCGGACTACGACCTGGCGGACTGGGTCCTTTCCAATTTCACAGCCGAGGAGGAAAAGGCCCTGGGCCCCGCCGTCGAGCACGCCGCCGGCGCTGTGCTGGAGCTGCTGCAAAACGGCCCACAGAGCGCTGCCGCCCGCTTCAACGGCAAATCAGTCTAAGCCGCCGGGAGAATCAGAATTATCGTCAAAGAACCCAAACCAACCCACGTGAAATTTGCCGGGTGCGAATTTCACGTGGGTTTTCCCATGC
>CAMNHH010000026.1 GCA_946539175.1 uncultured Clostridia bacterium
GTTTTGAATTTGCGGCAAACAAGTCTCCAACCGGCTGCTGGCAGAGGGATACTTGACAGAGCAGAGCGCCGAGACGGACAATCTGCCGGATTGATTTCTGCCCGTAAAAACACGGATACCGCTGGCGGGCGGTATCCGTGTCTTGCAAAGAGCGGCTTATTGGGCCAGGGCCGCGCCCAGGCGGCGGCAGTTTTCCGCAGCCTCGTCGTCGGGGGCCTCCAAGCAGATGACGCTCTCGCAGGCCAGCTCGGCGCCGTCGTCCCGGCACTGCTCCTCCCAGTTCCGCATCCACTCGCCGTCGCCCCAGCCGTAGGAGCCGAAGAGGGCCAGCTTTTTGCCTGCCAGCGAGGGCTCGCAGGCCTGGAACATGGGTTCAAACTCCCCGTCCTCCAGGGCTTCCACCCCCATGGAGGGGCAGCCGAAGGCAAAGGCGTCAAAGCCTTCCATCAGCTCCGGGCTGAACTCCGCGGCGGGGATGAGGCTGCCCTCAGCCCCGGCCCCCTGGACGCCCTCCAGGACGGCGTTGGCCATGGCCTCGGTGTTGCCGGTGCCGCTCCAATAAACGATTGCGATTTTTTTCATGTCAGATACTCCTTTATTTCAATTCAGTCGGTTTTCACAGTCAGATGCTCCAGGGAAGCGCCCTTGGCGTTTTGCCGCAGGTAACAGTCGGTGCACTGGGCGTATAAGGCGAATTTCCGCCGGGCGGCGGCCTCGTCGCCGTAGACCTTCCAGCAGCCCACGCACTTACAGCCCCGGTCCCGGTGCTCCATAAAGCCCCGCACGTCCTCCGGGGGATAGCTCAGAAACAGGCCGATCTCATGGGGAAAGCCCCCACTGACCGCCAGGCGGCGCCGCAGCTCCCGCAGACAGCCCTGCTCGTCGCAGCCGGGATAGCCTTCCCGCCGCAGCAGGGCGGCGGCCTCCCGGTTTTGCAGATCCGTTCCCAGCTGCCCGGGACGGTAGAGGTAGAGCATGGCAAAGCGGTCCGTCATCCGCAGGGGCAGCAGCCGCAGGCCCTTGGGGGTCAGCTGCCGGTTGTAGCGCCGCAGGGCCGCAATGGCCTGGACCCTGGACTCGTAGCGGTAGGGAAAGAGACTGCCGGTTTTGAGCCCTGCCAGAGTGGGGGCGGTGCTGCGAATAAACTGCTGCTCAGACATAGGGCGCCTCCTGTCCTGCTTTGGAGTTAGCTATTGCTAACTCCAAAGTGAATATATCACACAAGCGTTGAATTGTCAAGCATGAAAATATTTTTCCCTCTTTTCCGGATCGGATATGCGGCTGATACTTGTTCTTTGCGGATAATTGTGCTGTGAGCGGGCAGCAAAGGGCGGCTGCTGATACGAATATTTTGTTAAAACGTCAGAAACACGCCCTGGGCAAAGCCCGGGGAAATATACCGTACAATATCTTTTTTTGCAAATTCGAATGGATTTGCAAGCCGCGGTTTCACCGCGCCTGATGGAACGGCGACTAAGCGTTTCATCAGGAAACAGTATGATGGGCCGGGGATCTGCGGCTTCATCCTGCGCCCCTTATCCCAGCGCCACGTCCAGCGCCATCATCAGGCTGAAGCCCAGGGCAAACATCAGCACCCCCACGTGGGAGTGACGGCCCTGGGCCATATCCGGGATCAGCTCCTCCACCACCACGTAGAGCATGGCCCCGGCGGCGAAGCTCAGGAGATAGGGCATTGCCGGAACAATCAGCCCCGCCGCCAGCACGGTTACAAAGCCGAACAACGGCTCCACCGCGCCGGAAAGCACCCCGTACAGAAAGGCCTTGCCCTTTCCCGTGCCCTCCGCGTGAAGCGGCATGGAGATAATGGCCCCCTCGGGGAAATTCTGGATGGCGATACCCAGGGCCAGGGCCAGAGCGCCTCCCGCGCTGATCTCGGCGGAGCCGGAGCGCAGGCCCGCGTAGACCACCCCCACTGCCATACCCTCGGGGATGTTGTGCAGGGTCACCGCCAGCACCATCATGGTGCTTCTGGCCAGCTTGCTTTTCGGTCCCTCTGCCTGCTTGGCGTTTCGGTGCAGGTGGGGGATCACGTGGTCCAGCAGCAGCAGAAACAGCACCCCCAGCCAGAAGCCCAGGAAGGCGGGCAGGAAGGCCCAGCTGCCCAGGGACGCCGATTGCTCCATGGCAGGGATCAGCAGACTCCACACCGAAGCCGCCACCATGACGCCGGCGGCGAAGCCGCTGAGGGCCTTCTGAACGCTCTGACTGAGGGCTTGCCGCATAAGGAACACGCAAGCCGCCCCCAGAGCAGTGCCCAAAAAGGGAATCAGCAGACCGGAAATTTCAGCCTTCATTTGTACGTCACCTTCTTTTTTGTATGGGTCGATCCGCTTTGCCGCGCCCCTCTGACTGTGCGGAAACCCCGGCAGCCGTCCCGGGTGCCCGGCTTCAGGGAGGTGCCGCCCGTTTTTACGGCTTCGTGTTTGAGAACAGTCGGTTCGTCCTTCCCACAGGCGGTACGCAAGAAACGCGGGGAGAAAGAAGCCTGCGCCGGTCGTCGCAGCCGTTTTGACGCGGACAGTTAGCTTACGCTTACTATTATACGACCAAGGCGGGATGAATGCAAGCGCCTTTTCCGCAATTCCGGGAGAAACAAGCGCTCCGGAGGGCCCTGTCGATCCTGCCCATGCGGCAGAGCCCCGCTGAGGGCCGCCGGAACGGGAACACGTCCGCCCGGCTCTTGCTGTTTTCCACAAAACGGAACAGTAAAATTTGGCGTAAACGCTGAAAATTCAGAAATACGCAAAAATATGACGCGGAACGATTGGCTGCGAAGGGAATCGGATTATAATGAAGCTATCATCCGATTTCTTGATGAAACGCTTTGAAAGCGTTTCATCAGCCGGGTTCGCAAACCCATCCGGATTCGCGAAAACAGGGATTGTACGGCATAATCCCCCCGGGCTTCCCCCGGGGCGGCATCCGCAAAATGAGGATGCCATTATTAGAATGAGAGCGCGTAGCCAGGCGGCTGCCAGACAAAAGCTGCCGCGGCGTGACTGCCGTCAAGGAGGCTGAAACAGAATGATTTACACCGTGACCTTCAACCCCGCCATCGACTACCTGGTGCATTTCCCCCGGCTGCGTCCCGGTGCGATCAACCGCAGCGAGGCCGAGGAATTCCAGTTCGGCGGCAAGGGCATCAACGTGTCCAACGTGCTGCGGACCCTGGGCTTCGATACCGTGGCGCTGGGCTTTGTGGCGGGCTTCATCGGGGAGGGCTTTGAAAAGGGCCTCACCCAGATGGGCCTCAGGAACGATCTGATCCACGTTAAGGAGGGCATGACCCGCATCAACGTCAAGATCAAGGCCGCCGAGGAGACGGAGATCAACGGCATCGGTCCCGTCATCACCGCGGCTGATATGGAGCGCCTGTACGAGAAGCTGGACCGGATCGGCTCCGAGGATCTGCTGGTGCTCTCCGGCTCCATCCCCAAGGGCCTGCCCGGCGACAGCTACGAGCGCATCATGGCCCGGCTGGAGGGCCGGGGCATCCCCGTGGTCGTGGACGCCGCCGGGGAGCTGCTGGTGAAGGTGCTGAAGTACCGTCCCTTCCTGATTAAGCCCAACAACCATGAACTGGGGGAGATTTTCGGCAGGGAGCTGAAGCGGGACGAGGAGATTGTGGACTGCGGGAAAAAGCTGCAGCAGATGGGCGGCCGGAACGTTCTGGTCTCCATGGCCGGGGACGGCGCTCTGCTGCTGGACCAGGAGGGCCGGGTCCACCGCATCGGCTGTCCCAAGGGCAGGGTGCTGAATTCCGTGGGCGCCGGAGACTCCATGGTGGCCGGCTTTCTGGCGGGCTGGCTGGACAGCGGAGACTACGACTACGCTCTGAAGCTGGGCACCGCCGCCGGCTCCGCCACCGCCTTCTCCATCGGCCTGGCGGAAAAGCCCCTGATCGACAGGCTGCTGGAGAGCCTGAAATCGGGTGCCTGAATCCTCCGATGAAGGGTTTTTGGCGGCATGCGGCGGGCGCCTCCACCCCGAACAAAGCGAACACCCGGCTCCTGCGAAAGGGAGCCGGGTGGCTTTTATACGAATGGTTTATGAAACTGTCAGAAGCCTTTTAAACCGTCCTCCACATTTTTGTGGAGGATGCTTCGGGCAGCGGGAGCCTGTTGACCGGTTCATAGATTGTAGTAGATCAGGGTCATGACCACGTAGAACAGGACCAGACCCCCCAGGATCAGCCCCTGCTTGCGCCGGTGCTGGGTCAGCAGCCCTATGAACTCCCGCACCGCGGCGTTGGGCCAGAAGTACCACTTGCTGTGGCAGCCCATGCCCTGGGCCCGCATCTTCACCTGCCGGGCCTTGATGCCGGAACGGAAAACGTGAAAGCGGTCGGTGGAGAAGGCGATCCGCGCCTTCGGGTCCCGGGCAAAGATCAGGGCCTTGGAGAAGGCCATGTTCTCCGCCGTATCGGTGGAGCGGTCCTCCAGCAGCATCTGCTCCTCCGGCACCCCTTGGACCGCCAGATAACGCCGCATACATTCGGCCTCAGAGATGCACTCGTCGCTTCCCTGGCCGCCGGAGAGCACCAGCACAGGGGCTTTTCCCGTCTCCTCCGCCTGGGCTCTGGCAAAGGCCAGCGCCCGGTCCAGCCGCCCCCGCAGCAGGGGAGTGGGGGTCCCGTCCCGGCGAATGGCGCAGCCCAGAACAATCAGGTAGTCCATCCGCTTCTCCGGCTCATAGCGGGCCGCCAGGGAACCGGCCACAATGGTGCCGATCATCATGCACTCAACGTACAGATAGACGGCGGCCATCAGATTTGTCAGCATGTCGTGGAGCATGACCTCCGTCTGGGAGCCGGTGACGTAGTAATCCAGGCCGAAGATCAGCCCCTCGCCCCCCAGCAGCAGAAGCGCCAGCAGCACCCCCAGCAGATTCACGGGCCGGAAGCCCTCCCGGCGGATCAGCGCCAGATTGGAGACGATGAGCCCCAGCGAGAAGGCCAGCAGGAAGGGAAGGGTGAAAAAGCTGTAGCTCTTGGCGGAGCCCAGCAGATCCCCCAGCAGGGTGAAGGCGGTCAGTCCGATCATCCGCCGGAACCGCAGGTACAGCACGCCGTAGATCAGGGAAATGAACAGGGTAAAGAGGGCGAAGCCGAAGTAGATGATGGTGTTGTAGGAATAGAGATTGTAGCGGATCTGCAGCCGGAAGGCCCGCAGCAGCAGCAGCGTTACCGCCAGGAAAAACAGGGTCAACAGCAGACAGCAGGAGAGCACAGCCCGGTCGCTCCCCAGCAGCAGGAGCAGGACTGTGGCCGCCAGAGCGGCTGCGCTGAGCCAGGCGATGCTGTAGACCTGCGGTTTTTTGTCCAAGCTGTCCAGTTTCATACGCATCTCAGGGAACTTCCGCAAAGATTTCCCGGACGTAGAAGTCCAGCTCCTGCCAGGCTGTGGTGTTCCGCAGACCGCGCAGCAGATCCCGGATCCGGCGATAGTACCAGGCCTGCTGAGCCGGGTCCTTCTGGTTGAAGGCCTTCCACACCTCGTCGCCCCTTTTGCGCCAGTCCGGGTAGATGGAGCGCAAATTGGCCAGCTTGTCTCCCAGCCAGAGGATCTTCACTCCGGGATCCCGGGCCTGGGCCAGAGTCTCCAGGGATTCCTCCTTTCGGAGACGCCAGGTTTCCGCGGGGGGCAGCTTGGGCCGCTTGTTTTCCGTTTCGGAGGCCACCAGGGCGGCTACCCGGGGGCCGAAGCGGGCCTCCAGCTCCTCAAAGCGGACGCCGCTGTCCTCCACGGTGTCGTGGAGCATGGCGGCAGCCAGGATCTCCGGATCGCTGCTGATGGTGCCGCAGATCACCGCCGCCTCCATGGGGTGGAGGATGTAAGGGGATGGATTGCGCTTGCGCTGCTGGCCCTGATGGGCAGCGGCCGCAAAGCAGATGGCTTCGTCAAATACAGTCATGGGAGAACTTCCTTTCCCGGGCGCCGGAGCTCCGGCGGGGCCTTTTGCTCAGCTGTGTTCCTTCTGCTCCAGGTACTCCTCCAGGCAGAGTCCCTGCTCGGTGATCTCCTTGGCGGCTTCCTTGCCCACGTAGCGGAAGTGCCAGGGCTCGTTGGTGATGCCGGTAATGGCGGTCTTGTCGCCGGGGTAGCGGAGAATGAAGCCGTAGCGCCAGCAGTTTTCCTTCAGCCAGTTCCAGGTGGCGGTGGAGTCCGCGTCGAACTCCGCGATCAGATCCAGGGCCAGACCCAGCTGATGCTCGCTGGTGCCGGGCAGGGCCACCAGCTCCAGGGCCTTGGCCTCCGCCTCTGCCTGGCTCAGGCCCGTCGCCCGGTAGTTGGCGATGTACTTGTCCAGAATCTCCTGCTGCCGCTGGGCGGAGCGGAAGGATTCATTGATGAAGGGATAGATGCCCTGAGCCCGGGCGTCGTCAAACATCTGCTGCAGCTCCGGGTAGATGCGCTCGTCCACCTGATGCCCGTTCCGGAGGGGCTTCAGCGTTACGCTGAAATCCTCTGGCAGGGGGTGGCTGGCGTTCACCAGCAGCAGCTTCCAGCTCTCGTCCTCCAGGGGCTCGGGGGCGGTGGTGCCCGGAGTCTCCGTGGCGGGAGCGTCCGTGGCGGGCAGAGTGCAGGGGTCCGTCCGGCCGGGAGCCTGGGTGGTCACGGGGGCGTCGCTGCGGGCCGGGGCGCCGGTCTCAGCCGGCGGGTTGGAGGGGCCGCAGGCGCTCAGCAGCAGGAGCAGAGCCAGCAGCAGGGGGAGACAGCGGCGCGGAGCACCGGAGGCGGAGGAATGAATCATGAATAACGCTCGCTTTCCTTCTTCAGTCTCAGACCGGATGGTTCAGATCAGGAGGGTCAGGTTGTTCAGACCCAGGGAATTGACGTAGTTTGCCTCCTTCACCATGCCCATGACCATCCGCAGGCCGAAATGGGAGGAGGGATCGTCGGAGCAGTGGAGCTCCAGATATTTCGTGGGGTCAAAGTTTACGCAGTTGTCCCGGATGCGGATCACGCCGCCCTTCTGCTCCAGCACCAGCCGCACGTCCACGTTGTGTTCCTGCCGGTCCTGGGAGAAGCCGTGGGTGATGATGTTGTTGGCGATCTCCTCCACGCACAGGCCGATGAGCATGGCGTCCCGGGGCTTCAGACCCCGTTCCAGACAGAAGGCCTGGACCTGCGCGGAGGTCTCGGCAGCCTCCCGCACCGACTGGAGGGAACGCTCAAAGCAGCTTTCCGGGGCGGGATCAAAGTCCGGCTCCAACATGCTGTAGGCGTCGGCGGAGAGGGAAAAGCCCTTGTTGTGCCGCCAGACCAGGACGGAGAAGGTGAGCAGGGCGGCGGTCTCGCCGCAGAGGAAGCAGAGCCAGACCCCCGTGACGCCCCAGAAGCGGCTCAGCAGGAAGGCAAAGAGAATGGGATAGGCGAAGTTCTGCAGGGCCGAGATCAGCTCCGTGAGCCGCAGCCGGTTCACGCCCTGGTAGTAATTTTTAAAGGAGGAGTTCAGGGAGGAGGGGAGGATGGACAGCACGAACAACCGCAGTCCCGCCACCGCCATCGACTTGGCGCTCAGATCCTGGCTGCCCAGAAACAGGGTGATCAGCGGCTCCGCGGCCAGCAGCACCACCCCTGTCACGGCGATGTCCAGCAGCACGGCGGAGCGGGTCATTTCCTGCACCAGGGTCTGGATGGAGCTGCGATCCCGGTCAGCGTAGAAGCTGGCCCCCAGCATCATGCCCACGGAGCCGGTGCCGGAGCCGAAGCAGTAGCAGAGATTGCCCACGGTGGAGATCACCGAGTAGGCGGCGACGCCCTTGGTTCCGGCGACCTCCGCCAGAATCCGGTTCAGCAGCAGCACCAGCAGCACCATGCTGATCTGATTTACCACCGTGGGGACACCGTAGCTCACCAGCTCCCGGCAGGTATTCCGGCGGATCAGCCGGGGCCGCAGCCGGAAGACGCAGTCCTTCTTCAGGAAGAAGCTGCCGCCGATGACCAGGGCGATGTAGTAGCTGAGCGTGGAGGCCAGGCCCATGCCCAGAGTACCTCCATGGAAGACGAAAACGTTCAGAAGGTCAAAGACCACGTCCGCCAGGGTCATGGCGGCCACCGCCGCCACCAGCCGGTTCCGGCAGCCGGAGAGCTGCATAAAGGGCACCATGATCTGGGCGCAGAGGAAGGCGGGCGCCCCCAGGATGAAGCCCACGATATAGTTCTTGGTCAAACCGAAGACCGGGTTGCCGGGCCCCGGCTGTCCGGCTCCCAGAAGCCGGGTCAGAGGGTTCAGAAACAGGAAAACCACAGCCAGCCCCACCAGGGAGATGGCGGCGGCCAGGAAGACCGCAATGGTGTAGCAGCCGTTGGTGGCCTCGTGGTCGCCCCGGGCCATGGTCTTGCCGCACATCACCTGAATACCGGAGGAGATCATGCTGCCCAAAGCCGCGAAGACCAGCAGCAGGGGGCTGGCGAAGCCGTAGGCGCTCATGGCGTCCACCCCCAGGAAGCGGCCGATCATGATGCTGTCGATGAGCATACAGATGGTCACGGTCATGGAGGAAACGATCTGGGTCAATAACATTTGCCGGAAGAGCTTTCGGATCATTGTTCTTTGCCTTTCTGTCTGTTGAAGATGGAAGCCGGGTCAGAGCCGCTTTTTCATGGTCAGCACGTTCTGACCCTCCCGATATTCATAGTGGACCTGGTCCATCACCTGCTTGGTCAGGAAGATGCCCAGGCCGCCCACCTTCCGCTCCTGGGCCAGGGCGTTCACATCCGGGTCGTCCTTGGCCAGGGGGTCGTAGGGCACGCCCCGGTCCCGGAAGCAGACCACCGCGGTGGGGGGCTCCTGCTCCAGACGCACGGTGACGGAGACGTTCCCCTGGCCGGGGGCGTAGGCGTAGCTGGCGATGTTGACGAAGATCTCCTCCACCGCCAGATCCAGCTGCATCTGCGCCTTCATGCCGCAGCGTTCCCCCAGCCGCTCAGCCACGAAGGTCTGGACCTGCTCCAGATTTTCGGCCAGGGCGGGCAGCACCAGCTCGTCGGGGGAGAAGACCAGGGTCTCGGTCCGGTCCAGCAGCTCCAGCAGTTCCTCCGTCCAGTGGGCCACGGCCCTGGCGCCGGCCTCGCCGCGGTGATCGCCCCGGCCGATGGCCCGGCGGATCAGCCGGGTGTAGCCCAGGACCCGGGCCTTGTCCTCCACCTCCCGCAGCTTGTCGGGGCATTGGGTCTGCAGATAGCGGGCCAGGAAGCGCTGCCAGAATGCCCGGGCGGTGTCGATGGAGAAGCCCTGGAACTGCCGGATCCCCTCCGGGTCCGTCTCGTAGAAGCCCAGGAAGGAGTTGTAAATGCTGCAAAGCTCAAAGATGGGGTGGCCGTGGGCCAGGGTGTCCATGTCGATGAGCAGCACCTCGTCGCCCTGCAGCTCCAGATTCTTGGTGTGGTAGTCCCCGTGGATCAGATGGGGATCGTCCGGCACCGCCGCGGTCAGAGCCCGCAGCTTTTCCCAGGCGGCCTGGGGCAGGTGGCCCCGCATCTCCTCCACCCAGCCCAGGGCGGTCTGCCGCATGTCCGGCAGCTTCCCGGCGGGGGCCACGGTGCCGTGGATCTTCCGCAGCAGGGCGGTGAACTCCCGGATGCACCAGTCCAGGCGCTCCGGCTCCTTGGCGATGATGGAGGAGAAGGAGCGGGCGTTCAGCAGCTCGAAAACCGTGGCGTAGAGACCGTCCGCCCGCACCACCTCGTAGGAGATGGCGGTGGGAATCCCCAGGATCAGCGCCAGCCGGGCCATCTCCCGCTCGTGGCGGATTTCCTCCAGACCGGCGCCGCTGCGGTAGACCTTGGCCACCGTGTCCTGGGAGATGCGGTAGACGGAGCCGTTGGCTCCGTGGCCGATCTCCTCACAGCCCCGGATGCTGATGCTCCGCAGGACCCGCTCCACCTCCATCATCTGGGTGAAGCCGGTCATATCCAGAATGTCATAGATATCGGTGCTGACGTTGATGAGCCGCAGTCCGGCGCAGTTCTTCTGCAGGTGCAGCAGCACCCGCAGCCCGGCGCTGGAGAGATAGCGCAGCTCCGCCAGATCCAGAACCAGCCGTTCGCTGCCGTCCTGGCGCAGGCCCTTGGTCAGAGCCTGTTCCACCTCCGCCGCGTTGTTGGAGTCCACGCGGCCCGAAAGAGTTTTCCGAATTTCATCAGCCATGGGGATGCCTCCCTTTTGTTCCCGCGCCTTCGGGCGCGGGGGCTGCTCCCTCCGGCGGAAAAGCTCCGCGGGGCTTGAGAGCGGCCGTTGAAAGTTATCTTATATTATACCACGTTTGGGCGGAAATGTCATTCCAAAATTTCAGACAATCCCGTGAGAAACGAAAAAAGGGAAGAGATTTTTGCCGCCGGGGCGCCCTCAGCCCTCCAGATAGGACCGGAAGGTCTCCATGCCGGTGTTGCGGGGCACGTAATAGCGGTAGATCAGATAGGGATCTTCGCCCGTGACGTAGCAGGGGCCGGTCATGCAAAGGCCGTACTGGTAGTATTTTGCCGTGAAGCCGCGGGAATAGTAGCTGTTCTTTCCGGTGGGATAGCACATGACGAAGGGCTGCTTGCCGGTGATCCGGGCCAGGGCCACCATGGAGTCATAGTGCTCGTGGATCAGCTGGGCCTCGTACATCTGATTCAGAAAGTTGTGGCTCATGGTGTGGCTCTGGATGGACACCAGCCCGGAATCGGACATCTCCTTCACCTGCTCCTTGGTGAGCTTGTGGCTTTTCCCCAGATCGTCCACGATGATGAAGACGGTGGCCTTCAGGTTGTACTGCTTCAGCAGGGGAAAGAGTTCCCTGTAGTTGTCGTCGTAGCCGTCGTCAAAGGTCAGCATCACGGGCTTCTCGATCTGGTCGATGCGATCCAGATCCTCAAAGGTGATGGCAGTATAGCCGCCCTCCACGATGGCCTGGAGCTGCTGCTCCAGCCTGGAGGGGGAGACGAAGAGCTCCGGTATGCCCCAGACGTGGTCGCTCACCGCGTGATACATCAGAATCGGCACCCGATAGCCCTCCGGGAGGCTGTCATTTTTTACGATGTGGGTGTAGTAGCGCTGATCCAGCTCCGGGTCCTCCAGCTCGCTGAGCCCCAGCAGGGACAGCAGCTCCACCGGAGCATACCAATGCTCCGCCTCGGCGTAGACGGGGGCGGAGAGGCGCGCCTCCTTCCCGTCCACCTCCAGCCCGGAGGCGCCGGGCCGAAGGCCCAGCGTGCGGCCAAAGGCCTGCAGATACAAGCAGCCTCCGGCCTCCGCAGGCAGGGCCTGGGCTGGTCCCATCAGGGTCTCCAGATCAAAGTACAGGGGGCCCTCCGGCAGCCCGCAGGCGGCGCATTTCCGCCCGTCCACCCAAAGCAGGGTCTCGCTGGGCTCCATCCGGGAGTAGACCAGCGCCTCCGCATCCTTCCGGGGCAGACCCAGGGCCTCCGCCAGGGGCTCCACCGCCGCCAGCCAATCCTCTCCCTGCGGCAGCAGGGGCAGGGGCAGGGTCACGGTATCCGCCTCCGTTTCCAGCAGCGCCGAGCCGGGACGGAGCAGCAGGCTCCGCTTCCCCAGCTTCAGCCGCAGCGTCTCCTGCTGCGGCTCCAGCTTCGCTCCGGCGGCCCTGGCTAAGGCGCTGAGCCCGGCGCAGGGGATGCCGTTGAAGCTGCGGGTGGGACCCAGCGCGCTGCCGTCGAACCAGAGCTCCGGCCCCTGGGTGGGCACCCACAGCTCCACGCGGTCCTCGCCCTGCAGCAGCACGCAGCCCAGGGCCTCCGCGGCGTCCGAGGGCAGATACCAGCGCGTCTCCGCCTGCCAGGCGGGTACGGGGAGGGACAGGGCTTTCCCGTCCAGCTCCGCCTCCGGGGAACCGGCCCGCAGCAGCAGGACCCGACCGCCCAGGGTCAGACAGAGCGACTCTCCCCGCAGCTCCAGGCTGCCCTCGCTCCGCTCCGCCAGCAGGGAGGCCTCCAGCACGGGGACGCCGCCCCAGAGCAGGCTGCTGCCCAGCGCCTCTCCGTTGCAGAGCAGGGCGGGACCCTCCTCCAGACGCAGGCAGCGGTACGCGGATTGAGCCGGATCGTAAACGAGCCCGCGGCCCAGCAGCTCCAGTCCCTCCAGGGGCAGATACCAGTCGGTCCGGCCCCGCAGCACGGGGGCGGACAGGGTCCGCCTGCTGCCGTCTGACAGCTCCGCCTCCGGCTCCCCCGCCCGCAGCAGGAGGCGATGCCCCTCCCAGGCAAGGCTGAGCTGCCCCGCCGGGGTCTCAGTCAGTACCGGAGCCTGACCGGGCAGATCCCGCAGCCGCAGATAGAGGGCGCCCTCCGCCTCACAGAGGGGGAAGGCGGGAGCGTCGTCCAGCAAAAGCTGCCGGTCAGACGCGGGGAGCTCCGGGGCCGGAGCCTCTGTGGTGACTGCAGCGCGCTCCGCCTCGGCGGAGGGAACCGGTCCCCGGTCACAGCCCCAGAGGGCGGCCAGCAGGCAAAGGGCCAGCAGCAGCGGCAATCCGTGTCGTATCTGGTTCATTGTAGGTCCTCCCTCCGACGGATCGGCTCTCCCGATCTGCTCCTTCTTTGGATTTCATATTGATTTCAAGGGCTTGATTTGTTATAATCGACGCATCGGGGTCTGCAATCCCGGCATGGGAAGCCACGCCGCGTGCAGCCCGGAAAGAGGTGCGATTATGAGCTTTGTGTATGACAAGAACAGCATGGATCCCTCCGGCTTCGTGCTGCTGGCGGACTACGTGCCCCAGATCATCCAGGAGATCCGCTATTACTCCACCTACAACTTCATCGGAGACCGGATCGACGGCTACGAGGAGCCCTGCGCCATCCTCACCAAGGAGGCGGCCCGGGCCCTGAAGGGGGTCAGCAATGAAATGCTGGTCCACGGCTATCGGCTCAAGGTCTTTGACGCCTATCGGCCCGCCTGCGCCGTGAAGCATTTCGTCCTCTGGGGCATCGAGGACCAGGACGTCCGCATGAAGCCCTATTTCTACCCGGAGCTGGAAAAGACGGCCCTCTTTGCCCAGGGCTACATCGCCAAGCGCTCCAGCCACAGCCGGGGCAGCACGGTGGATCTGACCCTGCTGGATATGAAGACCGGCAAGGAGCTGGACATGGGCAGCCCCTTCGACCTGTTCAGCCCGGTTTCCCACCCGGACTATCGGGGCGTCAGCCCGGAGCAGTACGCGAACCGGATGCTGCTGCAGTCGGTGATGGTCCGAAACGGCTTCGTGCCCATCGACTGCGAGTGGTGGCATTTCACCCTGGCCCATGAGCCATACCCGGATACCTATTTCGAATTCCCCGTATCCTCGGACTATCTGCGCCGCTGAAGCGGCGTCTGCCCACATTATAAACGGTTTGGGTATAAATGTCAATGCGGCCCGCCGCCGGTCCCGGCGGAGCGGGACGGCCTTGGCAGCCTGTCCCGGCGCCGGGACAGGGGCCCCTCGGAGCAGATCCAAGCCGTCAGAAAGGAAGCCGCCAGCATGGAAGCACAGCGATCCCTCCCGCCCCGATCCGCCGCCAGGATTCCGTATATAGACGCCCTGCGGATCTTCGCGGCCTTTTTCGTGATCGTCAACCACACGAATTCCCGTCTGTTCAACGAAACGCAGCCCTCCCTGATCTGGTACAGCTCCCTCACGTATTTCTTTGCCTCCAAAAGCGCAGTGCCGGTGTTTCTGATGATTACCGGAGCCCTGTCCGTGGACCGCGCCCCGGATTGGAAGGGCTACCCAAGACGGGTGCTGCGGGCCCTGGTGGTGCTGGCGGCGGCCAGCTTCGTCTATTACGTGCATACGGTGCTGACTCGGACCGGCGCTACCTTCACGCTGGGAGGGCTGACCAAGGCGGTGTTCCAATCCGCGGCCCAACCCTTCTGGTATCTGTACGTCTATCTGGCCTGCACCCTGTTCATGCCCTTCTTCCAGAAGCTGGCCTCAGTCATGAACCGGCGGGAGGAACGGCTGTTTCTGCTGCTCAGCCTGGGGCTCAACGGCCTGCTGGAGCTGCTTCCCCTGATCTCCCCCGTCGCCAGGATCCACGATATGTACGGCGCGGCAACGGTGAACTCCTACATCGGCCTGGTCTTTGCCGGACACTACTGCCACAAATATCTGCGGCCCGGCGGTCGCATGGCCATTTGGGCGGCGCTGGTCTGGGCCGCGATCCTGGCGCTGGAGGTCTGGCTCACCGGGAGATTTTACCATGCGGGCCGGGGGAACTTCCTGGTGCTGGAGGAGCGGACGATGCCGCACATCGTGATCCAGGCCTTCTGCGTGTTCCAGCTGTTCCGCTGTCTGTTCCGGGATCCGGAGCGTCATCCGCGGCTGACCCGGGCCGTCTGCTTTGCGGGCCGTCAGACCTTTGGAATCTTCCTGCTGGGCGAGCTGGGGATCCGGTATCTGGGATGGATTTACACAGACCTGGCCCTCTGTATTCCGAGGCTGGCCGCCATGGTAATCTATGAAGCGGCGGTCTTCCTGGCCTGTATGCTGGTGACGGCCCTGCTGCGCACGATCCCTCCGGTGCGCCGCTATCTCTGAATTTGCAAATCCGCGTTTGCGTGGACTTGCGGAAATGATCCGCCCGCCGCAGACATAAGCTTCCCCCCTTTTGCAAATCCGATCCCGGCGCGTCGGATCAAAGGGAAACGGGGGAAAAGCGGGAAAGCGGCAGGCGTTGTGCGCCGCGTGGACGATCCGGGCCGTGTGGCGCGCTCCGGGAGATCTCCCGGGGGTTCCAAGCCCGGCCAAAACGCCGCGAAGCCAGACGTCACCTGGCCTCGCGGCGTTTTTCTCTCCTTCCGTGTTTTCCCCGGGGCAATCAGTTGCCGTCAGTCTGATTGACTGATTTCATTTACACGCACCTCGAGCTGTTCCGAGGGCTTCACGGCGAACGCCAACGTTGGAGCGGATTTGCTGTTTTCCGCTGCAGGACCGGGCATCTGCTTGCTTGCTTGCTCAAATTGCGGCCTTTGCCTTTTCCAGCGCGTCGATGACCCTGTCGCACCAGGCGTCAAATTCCGGATCCTCCCGGTATTCCTCCGGATGGGCCAGAACGTACGCCAGGGCCCTTCTCACGCCCCGGTGGAAGGGGACGTGGGTGGTCATTTCCGGCACAAGGCGCTGGATCTTGCGGTTGTCGAAAACCACGGATACCGACTTATCCCCAATGAGGCCGCCTTCGAAATCATAGCCATAGCCGCGGCCCGCGGCGGCCAGGAATTCCGACGCCACGTGATAGGGCTTGAGCTCCACGCCCAGGGCGTCCGCAATGGTCTGATAGATCTGGTTCCAGGTCAGCACTTCGTCCCCGGTGATATGGAAGGCCTCCCCAATGGCATGGCGGTTGCCGATCAGTCCCGCGAAGCCGACGGCGAAATCTTCGCTGAAGGTCAGGTGCCAGAGGGAGCTTCCGTCCCCCTGAATGATCACCGGCTTGCCCGCCTGCATCCGCTGGATGACCTGGTAGAATCCATTTTTTCCGTGTACGCCCAGGGGGATGTGCTTCTCGTCATAGGTGTGGCTGGGGCGCACGATGGTGACCGGGAAGCCCGCTTCCCGGTACTTCTGCATGAGGAATTCCTCGCAGGCGATCTTGTTTCGGGAATACTGCCAGTATGGATTGGCCAGGGTCGTTCCCTCGGTGATCCGATAGCTTGCCGCAGGCTTGTGATAGGCGGAGGCGGAGCTGATGTAGATATATTGCTTTGTCTTGCCCCGGAAGAGCCTGTAGTCCCGTTCCACGTCCTCCGCCGTAAATCCGATGAATTCGCAGACCGCGTCAAAGCGCAGGTCCCGGAGCGCCTCCGCCGTCTGGGCCTCGTCCCGGATATCCGCGAGGATCTGTCCCACGCCCTCCGGTGCCGCCCGGTTCCCCCGGTTCAGGAGCCACAGCTCGAAGTCCGTTTCTTTTGCAAGCTTCCGGACAATGGCGCTGCTGATCTGCCCGGTGCCTCCCACAAATAATACTTTCATCCCGCGATACCTCCTTCTGCAAGGTAAAAGCTTCAAATGCATGACAGGGTCTGCAGAACCGCTCCGACGTCCCCGTCAATGCAGACGGCCTGCCCGCCCAGCTCCTTCGGGCAGACGGCCTCGTCGTAGTTGATACAGGCGTAGACAGCCTTCGGATTCCGGGCGGTCATGCGCCAAAAGGGGTACTTGATGATGACCGGGGTGTTATAGCCCACACCCAGCTCCAGATAGAGGACCCGGCCTTGATGGGCCTGCAGAAAGTCACTGTAACGGCCGGAGGCCTCCACCCAGCCCTCGTCCTCCACAAAGCGGTCGTCGGAGCGCAGATTCATGGTCATGGGCCTGCCGCAGACCGGGCAGACCGGCAGCAGCTCCGTCGGGACGGTCATCCTCAGCGTCACCCCCCTCCGGGCGGATCAGCGCGTTGTCCGGGCCGATCTCCCAACCCTGGGAGAGAACCATGGCCCGGACTGTTTCGTAATTGTCATAGGTCTTCTCATGACAGGGCTCGCTGCACTGGAACAGGCCGTAGTCCCCCTGGGTGTAGAACAGTCGGCCTTGATCAAAGCCCGCCTTCTGCTCTCAGGTCTCCGGCGCTTCAACGAGCCGCACAAGCGTCACGGCGGGATCCGCCAGAAGGTGCTGACGGCCAGCCTCCGCAAGCCGGCAGCCTTCGGATGGGCAAATCTGCGGCGGGGCCGACTCCCGCTTCCGGATGTCCTCACGCGGCATGGACTCCGCCATCTGCACGCAGAGCTTTTCCAGATAGAAAACACGCCGTATCAGCGTATGGTTCTCCGACATGAAGCGTCCCTTCTGTTACGCTTATCATAGCATAAACTTTTTGAAAAAATCAAGTATTTGCGCCGCGACGCAAATCCTATCATTCTATCATTATTTGGCAGGAAGCGCAGCCTGCTCAGAACGGTTCCGTCATGTGAATGAAGAGGGGGGCTGTCGCAAAACGTAACGGTTTGCGACAGCCCCGGTTATATTGTTTTGCATCAAAGATCAGAAGCATTTGATGCCGGCATCCACACGTTGCGGATGCCGCCCCGGGCAAAGCCCGGGGAAAGATGCCGGACCATATCTGTTTTGCAAATCCGGGTCCGGTTTTTGCCGCTACTTCTTCTGATAGCCGGTGATGATGGTCAGCACAAAGCAGATCACGGTGGCCCAGGCAAAAAAGCGATGGTTTTTCACGGTTCATCCCTCCTGTTTTCGGTCATCAAATCAGTCATGCTGTGGAGGCTCAGCAGCAGGGTCGAGGAATTGTGCAGCAGGGCGCTGAGGGCGGGAGGGAGAATCCCCAGGGCGCCCAGGGCGATCAGACCCCCGTTGAAGCCCATGACGAAATGATAGTTCTGCCGAATGCGCTTCATCAGCGCGTCGGACAGGGCCTTGAGCCAGGCCAGCTCCCGCAGGTCCTCCGCGGCAATCACCACGTCCGCCACCTCCCGGGCAATGGTGGCCCCGCTGCCCACGGCCACGCCCACGTCCGCCAGGGACAGGGCCGGGGTGTCGTTGATGCCGTCTCCGATCATGATGACGGTCCGATGGGCCGCCTGCTCCCGCTTGATGTAATCCGCCTTGTCCTCCGGCAGCACCTCAGCCCGGAACTCGTCCACCCCCAGGGTTTGGGCGATGGCTGCGGCGGTGCTTCGGTTGTCCCCGGTAAGCATGACGGTCTTCCCGATCCCGGCCCTATGCAGGGCGGTCAGGGCCTCCGCTGCCTCCGGGCGCAGGGGATCCAGAATGCCGATGGCGGCGGAGAGGACCCCGTCCACCGCCAGATAAAGCCAGGACAGGCCCTGCTCCAGGGTGTCAAAGGCCGCCTGATCCTCCGGGAGAATGGTGACGCCTTCATCCTCGAATACGAAATGGCGGCTGCCGATGACGGTACGCTTGCCGTCAATCCGGGTGGCAATGCCGTGGGCCACCACGTATTCCACCTGGGAGTGCATCTCCTCATGGTCCAGGCCCCGTTCCCGGGCTGCCCGGACCACGGCGTTGGCCACGGAATGGGGAAAGTGTTCCTCCAGGCAGGCGGCCACGCGAAGCATCTCCGCCTCCTGCTGCCCGTGGAAGGGTACCACCTTTGCCACCGTGGGACAGGCTTTCGTGAGGGTTCCGGTCTTATCGAAGATCACGGTGTCCGCTTCGCTGACCCGCTCCAGGAATTTTCCGCCCTTAACGGTGATCTTCCGGGTCCCGGCCTCCCGCATGGCGGACAGGACGCTCAGGGGCATGGAGAGCTTCAGAGCGCAGGAGAAGTCTACCATCAAAACCGACACGGCCCGGGGCACGTTCCGGGTCAGCAGCCAGGTGAGCAGGCTTCCGCCCAGGCACCAGGGCACCAGCCGATCCGCCAGATTGGCAGCCTGCAGCTCCACCCCGGACTTCAGCCGCTCGGAGTCCTCAATCATCCGCACGATGCGGTCGTAGCGGTTCTCCCCTGCCGCACCGGTCACGCGCAGCATACAGTTGCCCTCCTCCACCACGGAGCCGGCGTAGACCGCCGCCCCGGGCCGCTTGGCCACGGGAACGGACTCCCCGGTGAGGGAGGCCTGGTTCAGCATCACGTC
>CAMNHH010000027.1 GCA_946539175.1 uncultured Clostridia bacterium
GCCTGGTGGGCGGCCACTGCATCGGCGTGGATCCCTACTACTTCACCTATGAGGCAGAGAAGTTGGGCTACCACAGCCAGATCATTCTCTCCGGCCGGAAGGTCAACGACGGCATGGGCGCCTTCGTGGCCGACGCCGCCATCAAGCAGCTGATCCTGGCCGGCAAGGTGGTCCGGGACGCAAAGGTCGTTATTCTCGGCCTCACTTTCAAGGAGGACTGCCCCGACACCCGCAACAGCAAGGTCATCGACATCGTAAAGCGGCTGGAGGAATACGGCATCCGCCCCGTCATCGTGGATCCCCAGGCGGACGCCGCCGAGGCCAGGCGAGAGTACGGCGTAGAGCTGACAGCGCTGGAGCATGTTCACGGTGCCGACTGTGTGATTCTGGCCGTAGCCCACAAGGAATTCAAGGCTCTGCCTATCGCGGAGCTGGAGCAGCTCTTCACAGCCGGTCCCAATGCGGACAAGGTCCTCATCGATGTGAAAAGCGTTCTCGATAAGCAGGCGCTGGAAAGCGCCGGATACCGTTTCTGGAGACTGTAAGCCCCATGAACATTCTGATCGGTGCCTCCTATCAGTCCCCCTACGCCGGAAACTTTATCGCCTCCCTGCTGGCGCTGGCTGAGACCGCCGCCGCTGCGGGCGACCGGATTTGTTTCGCCTTTCCGCTGCGGAAGGAGGGGGAACGCCCCTGGGTTCCCTGGCTCCGGGAATCCGGCTTCCAGGTGGAGCTTTTGGACGAAACACTTCCTGAGGAACAGCTCCTGGCCCAGGTTCTGGACTTGAACCAACGCTTCGGAACTGAGCTGATGTACCTGCATTTTGGCTTTTTACAGAGCGTTGTGCAGCACCGCAGAGCTGCGCTTGGGAAGGTCCGCATTCTCTTCCATGACCACATGGGCTTCGGGCTTGGCACTCCGGTAAAGAAGCAGCGCCGCCGCAATCTGCTCCGCTCCGGCTTCTACCGGCTCAGGAGGATCGACGTCATCTCTGTGATGGAGGACAAGCACCGCTCCTATTGGCTTCTGGGCTCCCGCCATTGGTACGTACCAAACGGCATTGCCCTGCGGCGCTTTGCTGTTGAGGAGCTGCCCCGGGAGGCCCTGCGGGAGCGCTGTGGCATCCAGCGGAACGCCCGGCTCTGCCTGCTCCTGGCCTGGAACCCGGAGATCAAGGGCGTAGATATCGCCGTAGAGGCAGTCCGCATCGCACGTGAAGCAGACCCCTCTTTGGCGTTGGGAATCGTGATCCAGGGCTCTGTCCCGGACAAATCCTTTCTGCGCTTTATTGAAACCCGTACAGGCATCGACGCCTCCCAGACCCCGTGGCTGCACTTTCTTCCCAGCACGGAGGATATCTTTTCCTACCATCGGATGGCAGATTGCTTCCTCTCCGCCAGCCGGACGGAATCTTTTTCCTATGGCGTCCTGGAGGCCATATCCCAATCCCTCCCCGTAGTGATGAGCGATATTCCCGGCATCAAATGGGCCGTGGAATACAGCCGAAGCAGGCTCTACCCGGTGGAGGATCCCTCTGCCTGCGCCAGGGCTCTGCTCAGCGTCCCCCAATTGGGGCAGATTGTCTCCAATGCCGACCTGTTCCTGGACCGATACAGCATCCAACGCTGGTGCGAAAGGGTCCTTTCTATCATCCATTCCATGTAAGAAAGCTGTGGTGCCTATGAAGGGCTATTATCTGTTTGCGCCCTATGAAAAAAGCTGTCTCGGCCCAGGCTCCGGCGTGGAGAAAAAGGTGCGTGCCCAGCATCGGGTTTTGAGTTCCTTCTGCGACTGCGAGCTGATCATCCTGCCGCCGGTTCGCTTTCAGAACACCACCGGGGAACGGATTCTCCGGCGCCTTCCCTATACCGCATCCTGGAACCGCTGGGACTACCAGGGCGAATTTGACGACGCGGATTTTCTCTATATGCGGATGGTCCACCATGATCAATCCCTGATTCGCTATCTCCGGGCTATTCGGCGGGCAAATCCAAAGATCAAGATCCTGTATGAAGTGCCCACCTATCCCATGGGCAAATATCGTTTTTCCATCAACAGCGTCAGCTTTGATCTGAAGGAAGCATTCGCAAGAAAACAGCTTCACCGATATGTGAATCGGATCATCACCTTTTATGGGCAGAGCAAAATCTGGAGCGTTCCATGCATTGCTCTGCTCAACGGCTATGATTTTTCTCAGATCCAACTGCCTCAACGCAGCCAACCGGACGCAGTGCATCTGCTGTCTGTGGCCGCAGTCTCTCCGGTCCACGGTTATGAACGTCTGCTGGAGGGCCTGCACCGGTATTATGCCAACGGCGGAACGGAAGCGATTTTCTACCACTACGTGGGCCCTGCTTTGCCGGAGCACCGCCGCTTGACAAAGGAGTCTGGGCTGGAGGACCGGGTGATCTTCCACGGTCCTCAGTACGGCGAGGACTTAAAAGAGCTCTTCGCCCAGTGTACGCTGGGGGTTGACGTGCTGGGGGGCTACAAAGCGGATTTCACCGTCAGCAGCTCCCTGAAATCCCGCGAGTACGCCGCCTATGGCTTGCCCATCCTGACGGCAGCTCCCATCGACTATCAGCCTGAGGGCTATCCCTATACTCTGCTGATTCCCAACGATCCCAGCCCGGTGGATATTCCGGCCCTGCTGCAATTCTGGCATGGGTTGTATGACAGCCGGGACGTGAATCAGCTTGCCCGGCAGATCCGTGAGGAAGCGGTCTCCCGTTGCGACATGGGAGCCGCCATGCAGCCGATTATGAACTGGCTGCAGCAAAACTGCCAAACTTAAGAAACCCGGAGGTCTCTGTCATGTTTCTGAGCATTGTGATCCCGGTTTTTAACGCCGAACGCTATCTGGCGAACTGCTTGGATTCCTGTCTGGAACAGGACCTTCTAGCAGAGGATTATGAAATTGTTTGCGTGAACGACGGATCCACCGACGGCAGCCTGGCGCTGCTGCGGCAATACCGGCAGGCCCACCCAAATCTGGTGGTCCTGGATGACAGCAATCACGGCGTTGCCGTTGCCCGGAATCACGGCTTGGACGCTGCGAAGGGAGACTACGTCTGGTTTGTGGACGCGGACGACGCCATTGCCCCCGGCAGTCTGCGGCGTCTGCGGCTGGCTGTGAGAGCACAGCAGCCAGACCGGATTTCTTTCCGCTTCGTGGAATTCACCAATGCCATACCGGACAGCAGCGCACTGCAAAACCGTCCAGGAAAGGCAGGCGTCAGTTCCGTGTGTAGCAACCTCTTCCGCCGTGATTTTTTGCTGCAACACCAACTCCGCTTCTCCCATCCGGAGCTGAGTATCGCGGAGGATTGCGTTTTTATGTGCGAGCTCCGCTCCCATCCCCATTCCGAAATATCGCTGGACGATATCCTGTACTGTTATCGGCAGCATGCAGGCTCCGCCATGCACGCCCGGGGCAGCAGGGAAAAAGCCCTGCGAACCCTGAACAGCTACTGCAAGGCGGCGGTTCTGATCCGGGATTGTTATGTGTCCGATCCACAGCATCGGGAGTTGAACGCGGGGCTGCTGCTCTACCACGTCCATTCCGCTCTCACGATGCTGGCCGCCATGCCGCGAAAGCAGGCCGCTCCCTTCCTGGCGGAGTTAAAACAGGAAAAACTCTTCCCACTTCGGGGGCTCCACTATCCGGAAAGCCCGATTTTCATCCAAAAACGCAGCGGGCTGCGGGGGCTTTTCGATTTTCTCGTAATGCACAGCGCAACGCCCCTGGGTTACAGGCTCCTGCGATTCTGGTACTTTTTATTCCGTCTGCGTTCATAGATTTTACACGCATGGAGGTTGCTTTGAAGGTTTTGATTCCAACCGGGGCGCTGTTCCCACAGCCGGGTAACAACGCGGTCCTGCTGTCCCTTCTGCTACCGTATCTTCAGGGAAAGCACCAGCTTCGATATCTCTCCTTTTCCGGGGGCAAAGCCCCCCCTTCGCATGCAAGTTATCAGAATGTGCCGGTGACCGTGTTTCAGGATGATTTCAGCCGTCCGCAGCATCTTCTGTGTGCTGTTGCCTCCAAGCTCGTTGACCGGAACGGTTTTTCCGACTATTATAACGCCCGGTTGATGCTGCGGCACATAGAGAATTTGGACCGTCTCTCCGCCTTCGACGCTTTGATTGCCACAATGGAGCCCTTTTTCGCTGCGGACGCCGTGTCTCGCATGCCGGGCAAAAAGAAGATTCTTTATTTGATGGACCCCCCGGCCATGATTTCAAACGGAACCGGCTCCGCCTATCGGGACCGCCGTATTCGACAGATTCTGGAACAGCAGGATTTGATCCTGACCACGCCCTTTATTCAGCAGGCTCTGCTGGAGCATGGGCTTCTCCCCGATTCCGCCGCCGTCCGGACCGTGGGGTTCCCCCTGATTGAGGATCGGCGCCTTGCGGCACGGCCTCGGGAGGACGGAAAAATCCGGCTTCTGTTCTGTGGGTGGCTGTACTCTGATATTCGCTCACCCAGGTATTTCCTGGATATACTGTCCCGTCTGGACGAGTGCTTTGCTGTCACCTTTATGGGCCGGGAATGCGAAAAGCTGACGGAGCGTTTTGCGGTTCACACCAAAGCCGAGCTGATCACGCTGCCCCAACAGCCTTACGAAGCTGCGCTGCAGGCCATGGCTGACGCAGACGTTCTGATCAACATCGGCAACAGCGTGCCGGTCCACATGCCCTCGAAAACCCTGGAGTATATCAACACTGGCAAGCCCATCGTAAACTTTTACAAGATGGACAACTGTCCCACCCTCTATTATACAAATCGCTATCCCCTTTGCCTGAACTTGTCGGAGCGGGAGGCTGAGCTGGACGCTGCCGCGGCTCGGTTTATCGACTTTTGCGTGACCAGTAAAGGGAAGGTGGTTGACCGCGGGTTAATCGAGCGCGAGTACGCCGATTGTGCCCCACAATATATTGCAAACGTCATTCTGGACGCGCTTGAGTCCTGAATTCTTAAATGGAGCATCGAAATGACAGATCATCCAATCATCGGCATCATTGTCGTAGGCTACAATCGCGTTGGCAGCATTGAACGCCTTTTGAAGCGGCTCGCGGTCTGTGACTATTCCGGTATCACATCTGTTCCGTTGATTGTCAGCCTGGACAACTGCGGAAAGTCCGACGTCTACGACGCCGCCTCCGACTTCCACTGGCCCCGTGGGTCCTATCAAGTGATTTTGCAGCCGGAACGGATGGGCTGCAAAAAGCACGTCCTGCACTGCGGCGACTATATGGAACAGTTTGGGTGGGATGCCGCCATCGTCTTGGAGGACGACGTGTATCCCTCCGTTGCCTTTTACCAGTACGCGCAGCAGGCAGTGGCCAGCTATCAGGACGACGATCGGATCGCGGGAATTGCACTGTACGCCATGCCCCAAAATCAGACGGTTCGCCTGCCCTTTACGCCGGCGCTGTCTGACTATGACGCCTATTTTATGCAGCTGGCCCAGTCCTGCGGCCAGGTGTGGATGAAGCGCCAATGGTGTGCTTTCAAGGATTGGTTTGCCGAAAACGACGGACCTTTCCCCAACAGGCCCGGAATCCCCGCAAACGTGACCCGCTGGCCGGAAAGCTCCTGGCTCAAATACCACATCCGCTACTGCATCGAAGAAAACAAGTATTTCGTTTACCCCTATGAATCCCTGACCACAAATTTCTCAGACGTGGGTCAGCACACTGGTGTAGCCTCCAACACCCTGCAGGTACGGCTCCAGCAGCAGGCCAGGCGGCGCTACTCCTTCCCGGAACTGGACAACGCACCGGTGGTCTATGACGCCTGGCATGAAAATCTGCGACTGGCAGAAGTCCTTGGTCTGGCGCCCGAAACACTCAACGTGGATATTTTCGGTGGAAAGGGCAATCCGGAACGGAAGCGTTACTGGCTGACAACGCTCTGTAAGCCCTATCATGTGCTGCGTTCCTTTGCTCTTTCCCTCTTCCCCATGGATATGAACGTACTGTGCGGTCTGGCAGGAGACCAGATTTTTCTATATGACACCACGGTTCCGGCGGAGGCCCCGCCTGACCGGGATCGTGATTTGCAAATGTGGGCTTATTATAACCGCATTTTGTTTCCAGATGAAATGATCTGGAAATTATCCAAGCCCATCGGGAAACGCATTCGAAAGAGTCGGTGGAGATATCTGCTGCACCCGATTCAATTTCTGAAACTCCTGCGGAGCTGTCTCCGCAGATCTTAACGGAGTCATTTGCTATGGAAAGCTATTCAACCGTCATTCAATCCAGCACCAAGGGTCTTAACCTGAATCTGAAGGAGCTCTGGCGCTATCGTGACCTGGTGTTTCTGTTTGTGAAGCGCAGCTTTATCACGCACTACAAGCAAACCATTCTCGGTCCCGCTTGGGCCATCATTCAGCCCCTGCTGACCACGGTGGTATTCACCTTTATTTTCGGCAATATCGCCGGTCTGGGCGCCCAAGGGGTTCCCTCCTTTGTCTTCTATTTCAGCGGCAATATGATCTGGGGATACTTCTCCTCCTGTCTGACCGGTACAGCGAATACCTTCCTCAACAATCGCGGGATTCTCGGCAAAGTCTACTTTCCCAGAATGGTCATGCCGGTCTCCGGCATCCTGACCAATCTGATCACCTTCTTCATTCAGTTCCTGTTTTTCCTTGCGTTTCTTGTTTTATACTCCGTCACTGGACAGAATGTGCACCCCAATCTTTACGCTCTGATGCTTCCGCTTCTGATTCTGCAGGCGGCTCTACTCGGGATGGGCGTCGGCGTCATCATCTCTGCTCTGACCACAAAATACCGAGATCTGGCCATGCTGACCTCTTTCGGTGTGTCCATCTGGATGTACGCCAGCCCCATCGCCTATGACATGGAAGCCATGGGAGCATTTGGCACCGGCGGTAAATATCACGCGCTCTATATGCTCAATCCGGTTACGTCCATCGTCAACATTCTGCGGTACGGATTTTTGGGGATTGGCCGGATTGAATGGTCGTACTATGCTGTCAGTTGGATCGTCACTCTCGTTGTATTATTCATCGGAATTATCATGTTCAACCGGGTCGAAAAGACTTTTATGGATACCATTTAAGGAGACGGCTATGGAAAATGCAATCAAAGTGGAACACGTTTCCAAGGAATACCGTCTCGGGGCCATCGGCGGCGGCACTCTCAAGGGAGACCTGCAATCCTGGTGGGCCAAAGTCCGACATCGGGAGGACCCGAATCTGCGGATTGATCAGGCAGCCGGCGCACATAGGAAAAATGAACGCTTTCTCGCCTTGAATGACGTTTCCTTCTCTGCGAAACCGGGTGAGGCCATCGGCATCATTGGCCACAACGGCGCGGGGAAGTCCACCCTGCTGAAGCTGATCTCCCGGGTCACGGCCCCCAGCGCGGGCACCATCTCCTACAACGGCCGCATCGCCTCCATGCTGGAGGTGGGAACCGGCTTTCACCCGGAAATGACCGGGCGGGAAAATATTTATATGAACGGCGCGATTCTGGGCATGACCAAGGCGGAGATCTCCCGCAAGTTCGATGAGATCGTGGAGTTCGCGGAGATGCGGCAGTTTATCGACACCCCGGTCAAGCGCTACTCCTCCGGCATGTACGTCAAGCTGGCCTTCGCCGTGGCGGCGCATCTGGACAGCGAGATCATGATCATGGACGAGGTCTTGGCGGTGGGCGACGCCAAGTTCCAGCAGAAATGCCTGGGAAAAATGGGCGACGCCGCCAACAGCCAGGGGCGGACCGTCCTTTACGTCAGTCACAATATGAGCACCATCCGCGAGCTCTGCTCCCGCTGCATCGTGCTGAGCCACGGGCAGAAGGTCTTTGACGGCGGCGTGGAGGACGCCATTGCCATCTATCTTGGACTTGCAGAGCAATTCAAGCCCGTGCGGCAATTTGACAGCCAAAAGCGCAAGGGCTACTTCGGGGACTATCTTCGGATCGACGAGGTGGAGTTTCTGGACACTCAGGACGGCAAAATTCTGAATGAGCTTGCCTTCCGGGTCAAATTCCACTGCGGCAAGGACGTGGAGAACGTCTGCGCCCGGGCAGAAATTATGGCCCCGGAAAACTATACCATCGGCACAGCCCCCTCCGGCGTGCTGATCGAGCATCTGAAGGCCGGCGGCCAGTACTCCTGCGTGCTGCGTCTGCAGGTGCCGGACCTGATGCCGGGCAAGTTCAATGTTACCCTGCTGTTCTATTCCGAAAACGAATTCAAAAATACGACCACCCTGGATCGGGTGGAAAACGCGGTCATCTTTGAGGTCTCCGAAGCGAAAATTGTCCGCTGGGTCACCCGGGACCGGGGGTATATCAAGCTGCCGGACTTGGAAATCAGCGACTTCCGAAAGGACGGAGTATGAGCCATGGCGAATTGGAAGCAGACCTTGAAAAAAAACAAGCAAATCGCAAAGTTTGCGAAAAAACGGCTGGAGCTTCGGAATGAGCGTGAGAAGAAGAAGCGGATGGCCCGTGTGAAGGCCGATCCTCTGAAGGCCAATCGGGCGTTATTCGTCCGCCACTTCGGACGGGAGCCGGATCTGGACAATCCGAAGGACTTCAATGAGAAGTCCATGTGGCTGGTCCACAATTTGTACGCCAACGACCCCACCATCACCCGCTGCGTGGACAAGTATGAGATGCGGGGCTATCTGCAGGAGCAGGGCCTGGGCCATCTGCTGCCCAAGGTCTACGGCGTCTGGGACAAGCCCTCCCAGATCGACTGGGACGCGCTGCCGGACGAATTCGTTTTGAAATGCAACCATGGCTGCGGCTGCAACATTTTCTGCCATGACAAGGCAACGCTGGACCGGAAGGCCGCGGCAAAGCAGCTGGGCAAGTGGCTCAAGATCAATTTTGCCTACTACTACGGCGAGATCAACTATGAGCACGTCAAGCCCCGGATCTTCTGCGAGGAATTTCTGGACGACGGCAATGTGCAGCCCACGGACTATAAGCTGCTCTGCTTCCACGGCGAGCCCAGGGTCTTTATGCTCTGCACGGACCGGGAGAAGGGCGCCAAGTTCACCTTTACCGATGAGAATTATAATCGTCTCATGTGGGAGACCGGCTATCACGCCGGCGGCCAACTGCCTCCCAAGCCCGAGAGCTTCGAGGAAATGAAGCGATACGCCCGGGAGATTTCCAAGCCCTTCCCCTTCGTTCGGGTGGACTTCTACGACATCCACGGCAAGCTGTACGTGGGGGAAATGACCTTCTCCCCCCTGGGCTCCGCCATCGACTACATCATCGACGACGGCCTGCGCCAGATGGGGGAGTGGCTGGATATCTCCGCATATCTGAAATAACGGAGGGATTTGCTTGGACGTTTTTCTCCTGCTGTTTCTCCTTCTCTGCCTGATTGGCGTGAAGCTCGCTCCCCGGGGTACGCTTTTCAACGGGGATCGTCTCGAACGCAGCCATACAGTCGCGCTCCGGGGCCTGCTATCCATTTTGATCGTGCTGGATCACAGTTCCCTTTTGACCGGCTGCGGTCACTCGGTAATCGTTTTGAAGCGGGCCGGTCCCTACGTTGTGGCGCTGTTTTATGCTCTGTCATCCTATGGATTGCTGGCATCTTATATAAAAAACGGCTACACGCTCAAGGGTTATTGGAAAAAGCGCGTGCAGGGAACGATCATTCCCTATTTGCTGCTCTACGCGGCCGCCGTCCTGATCCGTCTGCTGATCAAGGAAGCGGTTTCCGTGAAGGAGATCCTTCTCTCCTTCGTAAACGGACATCCCCTGATCCCCTATTCCTGGTTTATCCTCACCATCGTCGGATTCTACCTGATCTTCTATCTGTCCGCACTGTTGGCAAAGCGGGATCTGGATCTGCTGCTTGCACTGGTCTCATTTGCTGTTTTCGTTTCAGTCTTTGTCTTGAAAAAGCTGGGATTTGAAGACTTTTGGTTCAATGCGGCCTGGGGTATTCCGTTGGGACTGGTCTGGCAGCGTTTTTATCGTTCCATCACGTCCGCTTTCCAACGTCACCCCTGGGTATATTTGACCGTAACCGGTCTCACTGCCCTGTGGTGGATCCTCATCGCGGAGTATTTCTTCTGGTTTGGTTATCTGGCGCGGCTTTGCTCCACTTTGTCCGTTTCCGTTTTCGCGCTTCTGTTGATGTGTAAGTTCCGTATCGGTAATCCGATTCTGCGCTTCTTTGGAAAAATCTCTCTGGAGATTTACTTGATTCACGGTTTGCTTGTTTTCATTCTGAAAAATCTGATTGCCCCCGAACGACAGCCATATTTGTTTGTTTCGCTCTTGCTGGCTGGAACCATCCTCCTTTCCTGGCTATTCCATACAGGTTACTCTAGGATGATTCGCACGATACGCAGACATGACGATAAGCAGGCGTAGTTTGTATGAAAAAAAGATTTCATATTGGGCTGCTGATCCTTACAGCTGTGATTTTGGTTTGCATCATCTCAGCCGCCGTCTCTGCCCTCGTATGCCGCAGCAGCCTGGCCGTTCATGAATACAACGTCCAGATTGATCGACTTCAGCAGCCCTTCACCGCCGTGGTGCTGACCGACCTGCATGGCCGGGAATTCGGCAAGGAAAATGAGGCACTGCTGTCCCAGGTCAAGGCGCAGCGGCCAGATGTCATCTTCTCCATCGGTGATATGATCAACCAGGATGCGGATCAAGCAGAAGTCCTGCGATTTATAGAGCTTCTGGCCCGGCTGCGGGAGATTGCTCCGGTTTATGTTTCCTATGGGAATCACGAAAAAGCATATATGCGTTCCGGTGGTACAGACCTGGCCCCCGGAATCGAGGCTGCCGGGGCCGTATTGCTGGATGAAAGCTGCGTCACTGCTGAGCTCGGCGGAAACAAGGTTTGCCTTGGCGGCACTGTAGGCCATCTGTACCCCTTTGGCCGCACGCCGGAGGAATATCACGCTTCTCCCGAGTATCGGCTGATGAAGCAGATGGAGACCTCCGGCCTTCCCACCATCGTCCTGGCCCACCTGCCGGACACCATCATCTTCGTGGAGGCCTACAAGGACTGGGACATTGATCTGTTCCTCAGCGGCCACACCCACGGCGGCGTGATCCGTCTCCCCTTCTTCGGCGGCCTCTACGCCCCCATGCAGGGCTGGTTTCCCGACGAGGATATGGGGTACTTTAACTACGGCAGAGTCCAGCTGCTCATCTCCAGCGGTCTGGCCGGTCACGGCAAGGTGCCCCGGGTGTTCAACATGCCGGAGGTTTGCGTGGTGCACATCTCCTGATCAGGCGATCAGTGAGTTTTGTGGAACTCCGTTCTTTTCGGTTTCCAAATCAATCTGGCCTTCCTTCTGGTCGGCATGATCTGAATTGAAAAAACTACAATCTCCGTCTGTTCTCTGACTGTACTTGAACCAAGCCGCGACGGCAGGTCCTTCCGTTTGCCGCTCTTTTCACGTCATTCTGCAAGGCGAAAACACCGCAAAAGTATCAGAATGCCCACTTCAGTCTACTGAAGTGGGCATTCTATCCGTAAACTGGAATGACGCACGCTCACTCCGGTGCAAGCAGCCACGGCCTGTTTATGCCAGGTTATTTTGCTCTTCTCCGCACCATGTGTTCAGACCCAGCTGAAATTGCCGCGGAAGGGTGTGGACAAATCTTTGGACTTTGCCTAGCCTTTACGTCAAAGAAATTTCTTGAACTTGCCGGCTCCCGCATCAATTCTGAATGTGAGGATAAATGTATCTTCATCCACGATTCAGGTATTCGAACTACCACGGATTCTTGACATAAGACTTCAGCACCAGCGCCTGTCTCCGGGGGCCATGATTGAGCCACAGCCCAGTCAGGCCAAGGGCTCTATCCCTTTTGACTCCCATACGCCGGAGTCCATCATAATGTTCCTGCGCCAGCAAACGCCTGATGTCGTGGAAGCTGTGAAAATCCCAGTGAAAACGTTTTTCGAGTCTCCTCAAAAACTGATTCACTGAACCTCTTGTCGGCAGCGAAAAGCCGTTTTCTGGGGTCCTCCAGGCTGCAAAACGCGGGTCTGCAAGCAATGCGGCCAGGTCTGCAGTAATCGGACGGAACAGGAGCTTCCCAGCCTTACAGGTCATCCTGACCGTTGCACCGGTGACGAGCATCCGTTCACACACATCGGTCGCCCTCCCTGCTAAATGCTCCTCGAGAAGAACCGCATAGGCAGATCCGCTGGGGTGTTCTCTGCAGTAAGTAAGAATTTGGTCATATTCCTCTCGCGGCATCATAGCTGCCGCACCGCGTAGCCCACTTGTCTTCTTTGCTGCATACACCCGACGTACGTGCAAATCATAATTATCGATACAATAGTACGATCGTATGCGGTTGCCCAAGCCGGCCAGCATACTGCGATACCAGTCCACCGTTGTCTGCGTGCAGTTGATCGCTTTGAATTGCAAGAAACAAATGACAATATCCACTGTGAGATCCGTCGGGGCGGCGATAGAAATGTTCTCTTGAATAAGCCACCGAAATAATACATTAATCACGTCCAGGAAAGCGTAATAGCTGCGGAACGAATAGATAAGCCTGTCCCTATCTCCCGTTTGCTTCGCAGAATGCTTTGATGCCCCAGGCCGAAATTGTTTTTTTATTATGTACCGCATTGTACGCCGAACTTGATTTGTGCTCATGGCCAGCCCTCCTTTCAAGCGGCCCGTCCCGGCCAGGGACGGGCCCGACAAAAGCAAACACACCGGACTCCGATCTTAAGTACCCAGATGCAGCTGGTGCATCTAAATGCATTGACCATACCTCCGGTGTATAGGCTGGCAATGCGGTTTGCACATGTCCATTCCGCAAATCATGATGCGTTGCGGCGCAAATAGGAGGGTGGCTGCTTATCCCTCCATCTATCCCAAACTCTCCATTTATCTGATTTCATGCACCAGATTTCACTTGCTTCTAATTGTCGCCGTGGACATGTGCAACCGCGGCCTGTGGGTGTAGATCCCACTAAATCTATATAACAAAAAAGACGACGCTCTGCTTCCCTGCAGAGTATCGTCCAAAAAAAAGCGTACTCTACGCAGGTTAAGTTTCCTTCATAAAGTACATTTTGATTATATATAATTAATATCCGTTTGTCAAGAGCTATTTGGAAAAAATATTCGTTTTTTTGAATCAATATTGTTTTACGAGATTCGGAACTTTTGGGTTGCATTCAGCAATCCGCTTCTATCGTTTAAATGGTTTTGATTTCATCTTGCAATTCCGTGCTTTATTTGATATGATATAGATCAATAACTGAAACAGAAAGAGGATTGAAGAAATGTCGAGCTTTTCCGGCGCAACTTTGCTGATCACAGGCGGGACCGGTTCCTTCGGGCACACGGTGCTGAAGCATTTTCTGACCACCGACATCGGGCAGATCCGCATCTTCTCCCGGGATGAGAAGAAGCAGGACGATATGCGGCACGAGCTCCAGGCCCGTTACCCGGAGCACGCCCGAAAGGTCAAATTTTACGTGGGCGACGTGCGGGATCCCCGCTCCGTGGCCGACGCCATGCCCGGCGTGGACTACATCTTCCACGCCGCTGCCCTGAAGCAGGTGCCCTCCTGCGAGTTTTTCCCCATGCAGGCCGTCAAAACCAACGTGGAGGGCACGGACAACGTGCTCCACGCCGCCATTGACGCCGGGGTGAAGCGGGTGGTCTGCCTGTCCACCGACAAGGCCGCCTATCCCATCAACGCCATGGGCATCTCCAAGGCCATGATGGAGCACGTGATCTACGCCAACGCCCGGGTGGCTGCGGAGCGGGGCGGCACCGTCATCTGCTGCACCCGCTACGGCAACGTCATGTGCAGCCGGGGCTCCGTGATTCCCCTCTTCATCGACCAGATCCGGGCCGGAAACCCCATCACCATCACCAATCCCGATATGACCCGCTTCCTGATGAATCTGGACGAGGCGGTGGAGCTGGTACGCTTCGCCTTTGAGCACGCCGTCTCCGGCGATCTCTTTGTCCAGAAGGCCGACGCCTCCACCATCGGAGACCTGGCCAAGGGCGTGCAGCGGCTTTTCGGGGACAGCGGCACCCGGATCATCGGCACCCGCCACGGGGAAAAGCTCTATGAGACCCTGGTGACCCGGGAGGAGCGGCTGCGGGCCGTGGACATGGGCGACTATTTCCGCGTGGCCGCCGACAACCGGGACCTGAACTATGATAAGTTCTTTGTGGAAGGCAAGGTGGAAACCCAGAGCGACGAGAGCTACACCTCCTCCAACACCCGTCTGCTGGATGTGGACGGGGTGGTCAAGAAGCTCCTTACCACCGACTACGTGAAGAACTGCCTGGGCCGCTGACCCGGGAGAAGGGACCGAATTATGGCTTGCTTTCAAAACGACGGCAGACTGAAGCTTCTGATCATCGTGGGCACCAGGCCGGAGATCATCCGCCTCTCCGCCGTCATCAAAAAGTGCCGCCGCTATTTCGATACCATCCTGGCCCACACCGGCCAGAACTACGACTATAATCTGAACGGGGTCTTCTTCAAGGACCTGGCCCTGGACCCGCCGGAGGTCTATCTGGACGCCGTGGGGGAAAACCTGGGCCAGACCATGGGCAACATCATCGCCCGCTCCTATGAGCTGATGGTCGAGCTCCGGCCCGACGCCGTGCTGGTGCTGGGAGACACCAACTCCTGCCTCTCCGTCATCGGCGCCAAGCGGCTCCACATTCCCATCTTCCACATGGAGGCCGGCAACCGCTGCAAGGACGAGTGCCTGCCGGAGGAGACCAACCGCCGCATCGTGGACATCATTTCCGACGTAAACCTGGCCTACTCCGAGCACGCCCGCCGCTATCTGGCGGACTGCGGCCTGCCCAGGGAGCGGACCTACGTCACCGGCTCCCCCATGGCGGAGGTGCTGCGGGCCAATCTGCCCCAGATCCAGGCCAGCGACGTCCATGCACGGCTGGGGCTGGAGAAGGGCCGGTACATCCTGCTCTCCGCCCACCGGGAGGAAAACATCGACACGGAGAAGAATTTCAACTCCCTCTTTTCCGCCGTCAACAGACTGGCCGAGGCCTACGACATGCCGGTGCTCTATTCCTGCCACCCCCGCTCCGCCAAACGGCTCGAAGCCAGCGGCTTCGTCCTGGACGCTCGGGTGATCCGTCATGAACCCCTGGGCTTCCACGACTACAACTGCCTGCAGATGAACGCCTTCGCAGTGGTCAGCGACTCCGGCACCCTGCCGGAGGAGAGCAGCTTCTTCAGCTCCATCGGCAAGCCCTTCCCAGCCGTCTGCATCCGCACCAGCACGGAGCGCCCCGAGGCCCTGGACAAGGGCTGCTTCATCCTGGCAGGCATCGACGAAAAAGGTCTGCTGCAGGCGGTCCGTACCGCCGTGGACATGGTGCGGAACGGGGACAACGGCATTCCCGTGCCGGACTATCTGGATGAAAACGTGTCCGACAAGGTCGTTAAGCTGATCCAGAGCTACACCGGCGTGGTGAACAAGATGGTCTGGCGGAAGGAGAGCCTATGAACATTCTGATTACCGGGGCCAAGGGCTTCGTGGGCCGGAACCTGGCGGAAAATCTGAAGGCCATCCGGGACGGCAAAAACCACACCCGACCCGGCATTCATATCGACAAGCTTTACGAATACGATCTGGACAGCCCCAGGGATCTGCTGGAGGCCGGCTGCCGGGAGGCGGATTTTGTCTTTCACCTGGCCGGCGTCAACCGGCCCAAGGACCCGGCGGAATTCGAGAAGGGCAACTACGGCTTCTCCTCGGAGCTGCTGGCGCTTTTGAAAGCGGCGGGGAACCGCTGCCCCGTGATGCTGTCCAGCTCCGTCCAGGCCACCCTGGCGGGCCGCTTCGGGGACTCCCCCTACGGCCGCTCCAAGCGGGCGGGGGAGGAGCTGTTCTTCCGTTACGGCAAGGAGACCGGCGCAAAGGTTCTGGTCTACCGCTTCCCCAATCTGGCGGGCAAGTGGATCCGCCCCAACTACAACTCCGCCGTTGGCACCTTCTGCCACAACATCGCCCGCGAGCTGCCCATCACGGTAAACGATCCCTCTGTGGAGCTGGAGCTGCTCTTCATCGACGATCTGGTGGAGGAGCTGCTGGACGCCCTGGAGGGGAAGGAGCACCGCTGCAGGTTTGAAGGGGTGGAGGCTCTCCCCTGCTCCGACGGTCCCTACTGCTGGGCTCCCGTGACCCACAGGGCCACTCTGGGCCGCATTGTGGAGCTGCTGCAGGGCTTCCACGATCAGCCGAACACGCTGATCATGCCCGCCATTCCCGCAGGCTCACTGGAAAAGAAGCTCTACTCCATGTACCTGTCCTATTTGCCCCGGGAGAAGGTGGCCTTCGATCTGAAGCAGAACACGGACGCCCGGGGCAGCTTCACAGAGCTGCTGAAGACGGTGGACCACGGCCAGTTCTCCGTGAACGTCTCCAATCCCGGCATCACCAAAGGACAGCACTGGCACAATTCCAAGTGGGAGTTCTTCATCGTGGTTTCCGGCCACGGGCTGATCCAGGAGCGGAAGCTGGGCACGGAGGAGATTCTGGAGTTTGAGGTCAGCGGTGATCGGCCCCAGGCGGTACACATGCTGCCGGGCTATACCCACAACATCATCAATCTCTCGGAAACGGAAAAGCTCGTCACCCTCATGTGGGCCAACGAGATCTTCGACCCCGCCAGGCCGGACACCTTCTTTGAGCCGGTCTGAGCGCCCGCTCCGGTTCGGACCCGTCCGCAGACCAAATAGAGCATGACCGAAAAAGCGGCCATGCTCTTTTCACTGGATCACGGCGTCCCGCCGGCTTCGAATAAAACTCTTGTTTCTTTCCGGTCTGCCTCTTGTCTTTTTTCGTCCGGCATTGTAAAATAGGACGAGGAACCGCAGTACGCGGAAGCGGGAGGGATCAGAAATGCACGAAATACGCGTTGCGCAGATACAGGCCTTATTGCGGGGGTCCGCAGGGGAACGGCGGGACCGGATCCGGGCTCTGGTGCGTCAGGCAGCGGAGCAGCAGGCGGATCTTGTGACCCTGCCGGAAATCTGGAATGGTCCCTATCAGCAGGATCGCTTCCCCGAATTCGCGGAGCCCCGCTTCGGCCCCTCCTGGCAGTTTCTCTCGGAACTGGCCGCCGCGTACGGGATCTGGCTCTCCGGGGGCTCCATCGCGGAGCGGGACGGCGACAGGATCTATAATACCGCCTTTGTCTTTGATCGGAGCGGGAAGGAGGCCGCCCGGCACCGCAAGCTGCACCTGTTTGACGTTCAGATCAGCGGCGGCCAGCATTTCAGAGAGTCGGAAAGCCTGACCCCCGGGGATCAGGTCACGGTGTTTGATACCGAGTTCTGCAACATGGGGCTCTGCATCTGCTATGACGCCCGCTTCCCGGAGCTGTTTCGGCTGATGGTGGACCGGGGCGCGAAGCTCATTCTCGTGCCCGCCGCCTTCAATCTCACCACCGGCCCCGCCCACTGGGAGCTGCTGTTCCGCCAGCGGGCCGTGGACAACCAGGTCTATTGCGTGGGGACCTCCCCGGCCAGAGATATGGAGGCCGCCTACCACGCCTGGGGCCACTCCATCGTGACGGACCCCTGGGGCCGCGTCGTGTCCCAGATGGGTGCGGAGGAGGAGCTTCGGGTCCTGGCGCTGGATCTGGAGCTGGTGGACCGGGTCCGGGCGGAGCTGCCCCTTCTGGCCCATCGAAGACGCGATCTCTATCGGCTGGAGCAGATCGAGCGCCGGGAAACGCGCCCCTCCCCCTGAGACGGCGCTTTTTCTCCTGCGGCGCGGAAAATCTGTTGCCTTTTTCTCCTTTGTACTTTATAATGGATATCATCATATATTGGCGAAGATGAATTGCAGCCTTCTCATATCAATCGGAGGTGATTCCCATGCAAACGGAAACAACCGTATCGGTCAAGGCCGCCAATGGCTTTTATAATCGGGTCGTCAAGCGGCTGCTGGATCTGCTGCTGGCCCTGCTGGCTCTGATTCTGCTCTCTCCCCTGCTGCTGCTGGCTGCCCTGGCGGTGAAGCTCAGCTCCAGGGGCCCGGTGATCTTCAAGCAGAAGCGTCTGGGGCGAAACGGAAAGGAGTTCAACTTCTACAAGTTCCGCTCCATGGTGGTGAACGCGGAGAAGACCGGCTCCGGCGTCTACAGCGGCAAGGGTGATCCTCGGGTCACCAAGGTGGGCCGCATCCTCCGGGCCAGCTCCATCGACGAGCTGCCCCAGCTCATCAACATCCTCAAGGGCGACATGGCCCTCATCGGCCCCAGGCCGCCTCTGACCTATCACCCCTGGCCCATCGGGGAATACACGGAATATCAGCGGCATATGTTCGACGTGCGGCCCGGCATCACCGGCTGGGCCCAGACCCACGGCCGCAAGGACGTGGAGTGGCACCGGCGCATTGAGCTGAACGTCTGGTATG
>CAMNHH010000028.1 GCA_946539175.1 uncultured Clostridia bacterium
CCAGCCGGTCTACTACTATCTGATTTCCGCGGAATAATACGAAATAAATCGGGCGTGACCCACTTGGGTCACGCCCGATTTGTATTATGGCCGCAGGGCCCCTCCTTTGATGACAAACCGCAGCAGGTAGTCCTCACCTGCCGGGAACTGATATGCCGGGGCGATGCGGGGACCGCAGGAGCCGGTGCCGATGCCCTGCTGGAAGGCCTGGATCGTCACGTAGGTTCCGGTGATCTGCTCGTCCGCCCGGTGGGTCATCTTCGTCAGAGCGAGATCGGAATAGGGCTTCACCGCCAGCTCAAAGGGCCGGTCCACCGCCTCAAAGCGGACGGCGTCCCTGCCGTCGGTCAGCTCCGCCCACAGGCAGTCGCAGCGGTTGCCGCTCTCCTGGGGCTTGAGATTGGGCTCCGTCATCTCCGCGAGCCTGGCCTCCACGGTCCCGATGGGGAACTGCTCCTTCATATCGCAGTAGCTTTCCCCGGCTCTGCCCAGGTATTTCACCCGATCAAAGTCCCTGCGGAGCCGGAAGACCTTGCCGAAGCGGGGGAGATTGCCCCTGCCCCGGAGGCAGTGCAGGCGGCTGGTCACCAGGATCCCCTCCGGGCATCCCTGGTAGAGATCCGTCACCTCGAAGACGTTCAAGGGATCCTTACTGAGACGGGTCCGAACCTCATAACCGTTCTCCACGGCCTTTACGGAGAGCAGCGTCTCCTTCGTGCCGTACCAGCCCTTCATGCTGTTGCTCCCCTGGGGGTCCCGGTCATTGTCGGTGGCGGCCCGCCAGAGGCTGGTGGAGGGCAGCTCCGCCGTCAGCCGGTGGCCGCCGGGCAGCTCCATGCAGAAGCGTCCGTCCAAAAAGCGCACGCTGTCCGGCAGGGGCCGGAGGGCGGGACAGGGCAGGACCGGGTCCTCCAGGATCAGGGTTTCCCGATCCGTCTGCCCGTTTCGGGTGTCCGTGACGAAAACGTTCAGCAGCAGGCCCTCCTTCGTCCCGGTACCCAGGGGGAGCCGGAGCCTTTGCCGCTCCAGGGGGCCGGCCTCCGGAATGATCGTCTGCTCCGTTCCGTCGTTCCAGACCAGCCGCAGCCGGAAGACCCGGCCGGGGGTGAAGGCGGTGGTGTTGAAGATCTCAAATTCGTTCCCTGCCAGGTGGGAGAAGCGGATGGGCCGGTAGATATGCCGGATGATCCGGGCCCCGGTGGAGGGGCGGCGATCCGGGTAAAAGAGTCCGTCCACGCAGAAATTCCCGTCGTGCTCCCACTCTCCGTGGTCACCGCCGTAGGTATAGCTGCCGTCGGGATGCAGCACGGCGTGATCCGTCATCTCCCAGACGCAGCCGCCCATCAGATTGTCGTAGGCATAGATGTGCTGCCAGTAGGCCTCCGCGTTGCCGGGGCCGACGCCCATGGCGTGGGCGTACTCGCAGAGGAAGTAGGGCCGGTCGTTGAGCTTCCGCTCCCTGCGGCAGTGGCGGCCCACCGCCAGCACGTCCTCCGCCTCGGGGTACATCTCGCTGCCCACGTCGTAGCAGGTCCGCTTGCAGTGGATCACCGATTCGTAGTGGACCGGAAGCTCGCTCCTTGCCTTGAGCCAGGCGTACATGGCGTCGGTGTTCCGGGTGCCGCCGGATTCGTTGCCCAGCGACCACATCAGCACGCAGCTGTTGCCGTGGAGCTTGTCCCGCTCATAGAGCCGGGTGATCCGGTCCAGATAGCGGGGCTGCCACCTGGGATCGTCGGAAATCAGATCGTAGCTGGGGGGCAGGCGCATGGCCCAGGTGCCGTGGGTCTCCAGATCGTTCTCGTCGATGAGGTAAAGGCCCAGCTCCTCCGCCAGCTCCGGCAGCAGGGGATCGGGGGGATAGTGGGAGGTCCGGACGGTGTCGATGTGGAAGGCCTTGCAGAGCTCCAGATCGCCCAGGATCTCCTGCGGCGTCAGGGTGTAGCCCTCGGTGGGGGAGCTGTCGTGGTGGTTGACACCCTTCAGCTTCAGCCTTTTGCCGTTCAGCAGGAAGACGTCTCCCCGGATCTCCACGGTCCGGAAGCCCAGCCGCTCCCGGACGCAGCCGCTGTCGGTCTCATAGTAAATATCGTAGAGGGTGGGGGACTCGGCGTTCCATTCCGTCACCTCCAGCTCCTCGAAGACCACCTCGGCGCTGCCGTTTTCCACCGTCGCCTCGGCGCTCCGCGCCAGCCCGTGGCCGGAGAGGGTGAAGCGCACCCGGGTGCCCTCGCTGCCTCGGGCGGAAAGGGCCAGACGGTACAGACCGTCCTGCTTGCTGCTTTTCGCGTCCACGTCCCACAGGTCCGCGGGCTCCGTGATCCGCAGCAGCACGTCCCGGAAGATGCCGTTGTTGCGGAACATATCCTGGCACTCCAGATAGCTTCCGGTACACCAGCGCCGCACCACTGCCGCCAGCTCATTCCGGCCCGGCCGCAGATAGGGCGTCAGATCGAATTCCGCAGTGTTGTGAGCGCCCTCGGAGTAGCCCACGAAGCGCCCGTTGCAGTACAGATCCAGGCAGCTTGCCACCCCCAGGAAGGAGATGATATAGCGCCGGTCCTCCGGCCCGATCTCCAGAAAGCGGCGGTAAAGTCCGGCAAAATTGTATTCCTCCCGGGGCGTCTTCCACCGGGGCTTCACCCCCTGGTCGAAGCCGATCCAGGAGAAGACCCGGCCCACAGGCTCCAGAGTGGGGATCCTGGGGGGATCGAAGGGGAACTGATACCGGACGTTCAGATAGAAGGGCCTGTCGTAGCCCTGGAACTGCCAGCAGCCGGGCACCTGAATCTTGTCAAAGGCCAGGCTGTCGGTATCCAGCTCCAGGGGCAGCTCCGCCGGACGGGGATAGAACTTGAAGTCCCAGGTTCCGTTGAGACAGCGCACCTTCTCCGAGCCGTAGCGTTTTTCCAGCGGGCCAACGGCCTCCGCCGCCCTCCGGTCCGGGTAGGGGATGAAGTAGCTTCTGGCGGGCAGCCTGTTGAGCTCCATCACGTCAAAATCCGCGTAGTGGCTGTTGTCCAGATGATAGCGCATGGGACCCTCCTGTTCTCAGTCCTCCGGCAGGCAGATGGCTTCGCCGGCCTTCACGATGGGACCGCCGCCGGTGATCAGCACCGCGTCGCCGGGCCGGGCCACCCGGCGCAGGAACTCCGCCACCTCCGGCACGGTCTTGTAGTAGACGGCGCCGGGGATCTTGGCGGCGATGTCCCGGGAGCTGATGTTGTAGGTGTTGGTCTCCCGGGCCGGATGGATCTCCGCCATCACCAGCACGTCGGCGGTGGAGAGGGCGTCCACAAACTTGTCAAACAGGGTGGCGGCTCTGGAGAAGGTGAAGGGCTGGTAGGCACAGACGATGCGCTTGTAGCCCATGGTGCGGATGCCCGCGATCAGGTTCTTCACCTCGCTGGGGTGGTGGGCGTAGTCGTCGTACACGTCGGCACCGTTGCAGTGTCCCAGCAGCTGCTGCCGTCTGCCCACGCTCTTGTAGCCCGCGATGGCATGGGCGGTGGTCTTGCCGTCGATGCCCTGCTGCCAGGCCACGGCGCAGGCGCCGATGGCGTTGGTCAGATTGAACTTGCCGTAGTTGGGGATGGAGAGATCGCAGTAGAATTCCCCGTCGCAGTAAACCTTGCAGTGCCGCCAATCCTCGGAGATTTCCTCGGGATGGATGTCGTTCTGCCGGCCCAGGCCGAAGGTCTTGCAGGGCAGACCCTTCATGGCGTCCACGGTGTTGGCGTCGTCGCCGTTGATGATCACCATGCCCCGCTGGGGCACCATCTCCGCGAACTGCCGGAAGGAGGCCTTGATCTCGTCCAGATCCTTGAAGAAGTCCAGATGCTCCTCCTCGATGTTGTTGATGATGGCCACCGTGGGGGAGAAGCTCAGGAAGGAGTTGCAGTATTCGCAGCTCTCCGCGATCATGGTGCCGCTATGGCCCACCCGATGGGAGGCGTCCAGCAGGGGCATATAGCCGCCGATCAGCACGGTGGGATCCCGGCCCGCCTCCATGAGGATGTGGGTCAGCATACCGGTGGTGGTGGTCTTGCCGTGGGTGCCCGCCACGCAGATGGCGTTCTCGTAGTCCTGCATCAGAAGTCCCAGGGTGTCCGCCCGCTCAAACACAGGGATCCCCGCGGCTCTGGCCGCAGTGATCTCCGGGTTGTCGTCGTGGACCGCTGCGGTGCGCAGCACGCAGTCGGCGCCCCGGACGTTCTCGGCCCGGTGGCCGATGTGGACGGGAATGCCCATCTGCTCCAGCTCCTCGGTGAAGCGGGTGGCGCTCACGTCGGAGCCGCTGACCACCATGCCCCGGTTCTTCAGAATCACCGCCAGCGCCCGCATGGACACGCCGCCGATGCCGGAAATATGGACCCGCTTGCCGGGCTGGTAATATGCTTTCATCTCTTGGATCAGCTCTTTTTTCATCTATGTTACCTCCATAACTGGGCCGAAAGGGCCCGGAAAAGAATGATTTCGCAGGGAAAAGCGCGGAAAAGATACTCCGACGCGTACATTTTTAATATTATAGTATAGGACTTGCGTTTACGCAAGTCTTTTTTCATGAAGTACGGAAGAAAATCATATTCTCATGACAGACGGGGCCCCTTCGGGCCCGCGGAAGGGGGATTAGGATATGGAAAGCGCGCTTCGGCGCCTGGAGGATCTGATCTGGGGCTGGCCCATGCTCTGCCTCCTGCTGGGCTCCGGGCTGTGGCTGCTGCTGCGGCTCCGGCTGCGGCCCCTGCGGGAGCTGCCCCTGGCCATGAAGCTGCTGCTGCGCCGCCGGGACCGGGAAGGCGGGGTCACGGCCTTCGGCGCCCTTTGCACAGCCCTGTCCGCCACCGTGGGCACCGGAAATCTGGTGGGGGTTGCCACGGCCCTGTGGCTGGGGGGACCCGGAGCCCTGCTCTGGATGGAGCTCAGCGCCGTCACGGGCCTGTCTCTGAAGTACGCCGAGGGGGTGCTGGCGGTCCGCTTCCGCTACACGGACCCGGCGGGCAGACCCTGCGGGGGGCCCTTCGCCTACATCCGTCTGGGGCTGGGGCCCGGCTGCCGGCCGCTGGCCAAATGCTTTTCTGTGCTGGGGGCCGCGGCGGGGCTCTGCGGCGTGGGCAGCTTCGTGCAGGTGGGCAGCGTCAGCGCCTGCCTGGAGACTCTGCTGGAGCGGTCCCATTCCCGGCTGCCGGAGCTGTCCCTCCCCTGGGGGACGCGGCCTCCGCTGATCTGCGGGGCCCTGGGGCTGGCGACAGCCCTGCTGGCCTGGCTGGTGATTTGCCGGGGCATGGAGGGGGTCAGCCGCCTCTCCGCCCGCCTGGTCCCCCTGATGGGGGGCCTGTACCTGGGGCTCTGCCTCTGGGTGCTGATCCGGCACGGCGGGGCCCTGCCCGACGCGCTTCGTCAGGTGCTGCGGGGGGCTCTTTGCCCGGAGGCGGCGGGAGGCGGGCTCATGGGCACGGTGATGGCCGGCGTCAGCCGGGGGGTCTTCTCCAACGAGGCCGGGCTGGGCACCGCCCCCATCGCCGCCGCGGCGGTCCGCGGCGTCAGCCCCAGGGAGCAGGGGCTGATCTCCATGACGGCGGTGGTCTTCGACACGATGCTGATCTGTACGCTGACGGGCCTGGTAATCCTGGTGACCGGCTGCCAGGGGGGCGGCCTGACCGCGGCCCTGCAGGCCTTCTGCCTGGGACTGCCGCTGCCGGAGACTCTGACGGGCTGGTTGATCTTCCTGGTGCTGGCCCTGTTTGCCTTCACCACCGTGGTGGGCTGGAGCTGCATCGGGGCGGCGTGCCTGGATGATCTCACCGGCGGCTCCCGGCCCCTCCGAAGGGGATATCTGATCCTCTACTGCGCCACAGCCGCCCTGGCACCCTTCTGCTCGCCGGGCGTGGTCTGGACCGCGGCGAATATCTGCAACGGCCTCATGGCCCTGCCCAACGTGACCGGGATCCTGCTGCTTTCCCGGCAGGTTTTGGAATCTACCCGACAGCCGCTTGATTTTTGCGGGGGAATGGGCTATAATACTCCCACGATTTGCAGAAATAGAAGGGAGAATCGCCATGCTGCAAAAGCTCTGCGAGATCGCCGGGCAGGCCGGCACCATCATCCGCTCGGCCCGGGATGTGGAACGCTCCGTTTCGGAGAAGACAGGCCCCAGAGACCTGGTGACAAAATATGATCTGATGGTCCAGGAATATCTGCGGAAGACCCTGCTGGAGCTGCTGCCGGAGGCGGGCTTCCTGGGGGAGGAGGGGGACCATCGGGAGAACCCCCGCCGGAGGGAGTGGCTTTTCATCGTGGACCCCATCGACGGCACCACCAACTTCATCCAGGGCTTCCACAACAGCTGCGTCAGCATCGGCCTGGCCCGGAACGGCGTCATGGAATACGGAGTGGTCTGCAATCCCTACGACGGGGAGCTGTACGCCGCCCGGCGGGGCGGCGGGGCCTTCCTGAACGGCAAGCCCATCCGCTGCCGGGACAATCCCCTGGACCACAGTCTGCTGATCTTCGGCTCCGCCCTCTACTACCGGGAGCTGGTGCCCGAGACCCTGCGGCTGTTCAACGCGGCCTTCCCCCTGGTGCAGGACATCCGGCGCTTCGGCTCCGCGGCCCTGGATCTCTGCTATCTGGCGGCGGGGAAGGCGGGGGCCTTCTTTGAGGCCCGGCTCTGCCCTTGGGACTATGCTGCGGGCTCCCTCATCGCGGAGGAGGCGGGCTGCAAGCTCTCCCAGATCGACGGCAGCCCCCTGGACCTTTACGACAAATGCGGCGTCCTGGCGGGCAGCCCCCTGGCCTACGCCGCGCTGCTGGAGCTTTTCACGCGAACGAAGGAGAACCAAGTATGAGAAAAGGAACGACCTTTCCCCGGCTCTGTGCCCTGCTGCTGAGCCTGTGCCTGTGCTTCACCGGCTGCATCCAGGTGCCCGCCGTCCCCCCGCAAAGCAGCGCCCCGGTCAGCACCCGGGAGCTGCCGGAAAGCACGGCCGCCGGGCGGAGCGACCCGACCCAAACGGACCCGGCCCGGACCGAGACCGAGCCCGCCCCCACGGATTTCCCCGTCGATCCGGACGACGAAGCCCTGATCCGCTGGCAGAACGGCGGCCAGAAGGACTATCTGCCCGACGAGAAGCTGGAGCTGGTTTCCTTCTCCCGGATGGAATATCAGCGGCCGGACACCGAGGCCCTGTATCGGGAATTTGACGCGCTGATCGAGAGGGCGGCGGACAGCGACGACGCCGACCGGCTGCTGGAGGACTACTACCGGCTCTACGACAGCTACATCAGCTTCTATTCCATGGATACCCTGGCCAACATTCGCTACAGCCTCAATACCCTGGACAGCTTCTACAAGGCGGAATACGACTTCTGCGAGGCGGAGACCCCCACGGTGGAGGAGAAGCTGGAGGCCCTGAACAAGGCCTTCGCCGCGTCCCCCAGCCGCAAGGCCCTGGAGAAGAAGTATTTCGGCAGGGGCTATTTTGACAGCTATGACGACTACGAGGTCTACACCAACCCGGAGTATCTGCGCCTTTCCCAGGAGGAGAGCGCCCTGCTCAGCGAGTACCGGGATCTGACGGCGGAGCTGCTGGTGGACTATCGCGGGCAGACCAGGACCCTGGACGAGTGGATGGAGGCGGAGGATTACGAAACCTACATCGGGGCCCTGCAGGCCTATTACGAGCAGTACAACGTCAGCGTGGGCGAGGTCTTCGTGGAGCTGGTGAAGCTGCGGCAGCAGCTGGCCGCCGCCCTGGACTACGACAGCTACGCCGACTACAGCTACGAGATCAGCTATGGCCGGGATTACAGCCCGGAGCAGGGCACGGCGTTTTTGGAGGGGATCCGGGAGCATCTGGTGCCGGTGCTGAGCGCCGCCAACGGCGACTACGCCCTGTCCATGCTGAGCCCCGGCAGCTCCACCGAGGAGAAGGTGATGGAGCTGGTCCGCTCCGCCGCGGAGAACATCGGCGGCATGGTCTGGGACGCCTTCCGCTTCATGCGGGCCTACGATCTGTGCGACATCGCCAGATCCTCCACCAAGGTGGAATCCTCCTTCCAGACCTATATCTATGACTATGAGGCCCCCTTTGTGCTGGTGAACGCCGAGGGCAGCGGCAATGACTACACCACCTTCGCCCACGAATTCGGCCACTTCACCGACGCTTACTACAACTACGGCGCCAACGAGGATCTGGAGACCGCCGAGACCTTTTCCCAGGCCATGGAGTTCCTGGCGCTGCGCTACAACGACGTGATCGACGGCAGGCAGCGGGACAGGCTGCTGCGCTATAAGCTGCTGGATCTGCTGCAGACCTTCGTCTACCAGGCGGCCTACGCGGATTTCGAGGCGCGGGTCTACGCCCTGGATCCGGAAGAGATCAGCGTGGACAAGATCAACGAGATCTTCCTGCAGTGCTGCAAGGACTACGGCATCTACGAGCAGGGCTTCGACTTCTACTACTCCCAGTGCTGGATCGACGTGATCCATTTCTTTGAGGTGCCCTATTACATCATCAGCTACTGCGTCTCCGCCGAGACGGCCCTCCAGGTCTACCGGCTGGAGGAGGCAAAGGAAGGGGAGGGCGTGGCCGCCTACTTCCGGCTGCTGGACCGGAGCTATGACGCGGGCATCCAGCAGGTGATGGAGGACGCGGAGCTGGAGAATCCCTTCCGGGAGGAGGTCCTGGAGCGGACCGCCGAGTTCTTCACCGAGCAGCTGGGGCTGAAAAAGAATTGACGGCTCCGGTTTAAAGCCCGGAAAAAACGGGCATCCTCTCCTTGTACATCAAGCAAGGAGAGGATGCTTTTTATGCAAGTCAAGGATCTGATGTCCAGCCATCTGATCACCGTGGACCGGGAGGAGACCGTGGCCGCGGCGGCCCGGCTTCTGAGCCGCCACAACGTGGGGGCCCTGCCGGTCACCACGGGCGGCAGGCTGGTGGGGATGCTCACGGACCGGGATATCGCGGTGCGCTGCGTTGCGGCCAACTTCGACCCCAATATCACCCGGGTCCGCACCGTCATGAGCACCGGACCCGTCACCGTCCCGGCGGAGGAGAGCGGGGAGCAGGCGGCCCGGGCCATGCGCCGCCACCGGGTCGGGCGTCTGCCTGTGACCCAGGACGGGAAGCTGGTGGGGATGCTGAGCCGGGGGGACTTCGCCCCCTACGCCGGGCAGGAGGGCCCCGCAGCCCGGGCCTTCCGGACCCTGTTTGAGCAAAACGGAACGGAATGAAAAAATCCGTGGCCGGTCTCCGGTCACGGATTCTTTGCGGTCAGGATGCTTTCCCCTCCTGCTCCGCCTGCTTCCACAGGCCGGTAAAGTACCGGACGTAGAGGGCCAGAGCCCCGGCCACGCAGATCAGGCACAGGACTACCAGCCCGGTGGACAGCCATTCGGGCATGTTGGGGAAGAACAGCAGGGCCAGGGCGGAGGCGTAGAGCACCACGGTGGAGACCTTCCCGAACCAGCGGGCGCCGGGGACCTTGTTGGTTTTCCGGATGGTGATGTAGCCCAAAACCGCCATGCAGCTTTCCCGCAGCACGCACATGCCCAGCAGGAACCAGAGCAGGGGGTGGGTGAAGGCCAGGCAGAGCACCACGCAGACCTGGGTCAGCTTGTCCGCCACCGGGTCCAGGGCCTTGCCCAGATCGGATACCATATGGAAACGCCTGGCGATCTGTCCGTCCAGCACGTCCGTCAAGGCGGAAACGGCCAGCAGGATGATGGTCAGCGTGACGTTTTTCTGGCCCACATAGGCCCAAATGATGAAGGGGACCAGTACAAGTCGAAAGAAGGAAAGCAGATTGGGTATGGTCCAGATCTTCCCGTCCCGAAACAGCTTCAGCATAACACAGCTCCTATTATCGTTTTCCACCTTACAATTATAGCGAAAAATGCGATAATGTCAACCCAAAAGTAAGAGAAAGAGGCCGGCGCCGAAAAACGGCGCCGGCCCTTCAGAACGAAAGCTCAGCGGATGTCCTTATCGTCGAACAGGTCTCCGCATTCCGGGCAGAACTTGGGCGGATGCTTGGGGTCCTCGGGCTCCCAGCCACACTTGTCGCACCTGTACAGGGGCTCCCCGGCGGGCTTCCGGGCGCCGCATTCGGCGCAGAACTTGCCCTTGTTCAAGGTGCCGCAGCTGGGGCAGGTCCATCCGGCGGGGGCGGCGGGACGGGGGGCGCCGCACTCGGCACAGAACTTGCCGCTGTTCTCGGCGCCGCAGCTGCACTTCCAGGTCTCGGCCTTCGGCGCGGCGGGGGCGGCGGGCTGGTACTGCTGTTGCTGCTGCCCCATGGCGAAGAGATTCTGGGCGTTGATGCCGCCGGCCTGGGCGGCCATGCCGTAGCCCATGAAGCCGGTCATGGCGCCGGCGGAGTTGTTGGCGGCGTCCTTCATGGCCTGGCTCTGGGCCTCCACCAGGGTGGCGGCGGCCATGGTGGGATCCCGCATGATGGCGGCGTGCTGGGCCTTCTTGATGAGCTCCTGATCCTCCTCGGAGAGGGTGATGGGGTTCATGGCGATGGACACCACCTGCAGACCCCGGAGCTCGCCCCACTTCTTGGACAGGGCCGCGTTCATGGCCTCGCTCAGTTCCTCGGCGTGGCCGGGCAGGGCGGAGGGACGGACCTGCAGCTCAGAGATCCGGGCAAAGGCGGGCTGCAGGGCGGAGATGAACTCGGTCTTCAGCTGGCTGTCGATCTCGCTGCGGGAATAGTCCCGCTCCACGTTGCCGCAGACGTTGGCGTAGAACAGCAGGGGATCCGCGATCCGGTAGGAGTAGATGCCGCTGCAGCGGACGGACACGTCGATGTCCAGGTTGATGTTGCGGTCCACCACCCGGAAGGGGATGGGGGTGGGGGTGCCGAACTTGTTGTCGATGATTTCCTTGGTGTTGAAGTAGTAGACCCGCTGATCCTTGCCGGGGTCGCCGCCGAAGGTGAAGCGCTTGCCGATCTGCTTGAAGGTCTCCTTGATGGAGGTACCCAGGCTGCCGGTGAAGATCGAGGGCTCGGTGGAGGAATCCCAGACGAATTCGCCGGGCTCGGCGCAGACCTCAACGATCTTGCCCTGTTCCACGATGATCATGCACTGGCCGTCGGCCACGGCAATCACGGAGCCGTTGGAGATGATATTGTCATTGCCCTTGGTGTTGCTGGAGCGGCCGGAGATCCGCTTCTGGCCCTTGACGGCCAGAACGTTTTTGTCGATCGCGTCACAGTAGAAAAATTCCTTCCACTGATCGGCGAGCACGCCGCCTAAGGCGCCAAGTCCTGCTGCGATAAGTCCCATAGTGAGTGCTCCTTTCATGTACAAAAAATGTTCGATGCGGCGGACCTCAACAGGTCCCATTCACCTGATTGTATTATATATCATCCTTCGGCATTTCGCAACGATAATTTTCAATTATTTTTCATTCCTCTGTGCAGAGCAGACAAAGAATAGGATTGACGAAAAGGGGAATTTAAGGTAAAATACAGATTGGGAATGTTTACCCGCACTGTACTATGAAAGGATGTACGATCATGGCTGAAACCAAGAAAATTCCGGAACGCAGTGAGATTGCCCTGGCTGACCGCTGGGCTGTGGAGGATATGTATCCCTCCGACGAGGCCTGGATGGAGGACCTGGAGAAGCTGAAGAAGCTGTCTGAGGAGCTGGCCGGCTTCGCGGGCCGTCTGGGTGAGAGCGCGGCGACCCTGCTGGACTACGCCTCCAAGAACGAGGCGGCGGGGGTCCTGCTGAGCAATCTGCTGAACTATTCCTCCCGCCGCAACGACGAGGACACCCGGGTGGCCAAGTATCAGGAGATGAACGGCATGGCCATGTCCGCCTACGTGGGCTATTCCGCCGCCACCTCCTTCGAGACCCCGGAGATCATGGCCATCCCCGAGGAGACCATGGAGCGTTTCTACCGGGAGGAGCCCGGCCTGGAGCGCTACCGCCGCTACATCTTCATTATCCGCCGCCACGCCGCGCACGTGCTGAGCCCCAGCGAGGAAAAGCTGCTGGCCATGGCGGGCGAGATGATGCAGTCTCCCGACGATATCTATTCCAAGTTTGCCGACGCGGATCTGAGCTTCCCCGACGCCGTGGACAAGGACGGCAACAAGCATCCTCTCTCCCAGGGCACCTACATCTCCTATATGGAGTCCGACGACCGGGAACTGCGCAAGTCCGCCTTCCGGAACACCTACAACACCTGGGCCTCCTACAAGAACACCGTGGCCGCGGCGCTGAACGCCCAGGTCAAAGCCCTGCAGTTCAACGCCGACGCCAGGAAGTACGCTTCGCCCCTGGAGGCCTCCCTGGACAACACCAACGTCCCCGTCAGCGTCTATCACAATCTGATCGAGGCCGTCCACCGGAACTTCGACAAGATGCACCGCTACGTCCGCCTGCGCAAGAAGCTGCTGGGCGTGGACGAGCTCCACTTCTACGACCTCTATACCCCCCTGGTCGCCGGCGCCGACGTGAAGATCCCCTTCGAACAGGCCAAGCAGACGGTCTACGAGTCCCTGGCTCCCATGGGCGAGGACTATCGGAAGGTCCTGAAGGAGGGCTTTGACAATCGCTGGATCGACGTGTACCAGAACGCGGGCAAGCGCAGCGGCGCCTACTCCGCCGGCGCCTTCGTCCATCCCTACGTGCTTTTGAATTACTCCGGCACCCTGGACAGTCAGTTCACCCTGGCCCATGAGATGGGCCACGCCCTCCACTCCTGGCACTCCAACAAGTACCAGAACCCCGTGGACGCGGACTACGTGATCTTTGTGGCGGAGGTGGCCTCCACCTGCAACGAGGCCCTTCTGATGGAGCATCTGCTGGGCAAGACCACTGACAAGAAGGAGCGGGCCTATCTGATCAACCACTTCCTGGAGCAGTTCCGCACCACCCTCTACCGCCAGACCATGTTTGCCGAGTTCGAGCTGATCATCGGCCGGCTGAACCAGCAGGGCGTGGCCCTGACCGCCGAGCGGATGTGTGAGGAGTACAGGAAGCTGAACGAGCTGTACTTCGGCCCGGATATTGTGGTGGATGATGAGATCGCCTACGAATGGGAGCGCATTCCCCACTTCTACTACAACTACTACGTCTTCCAGTACGCCACCGGCTACTCTGCCGCCATCGCCCTGTCCCGCCGCATCCTCCGGGAGGGCGAGCAGGCCGTGAAGGATTACGTCGGCTTCCTCTCCGGCGGCTGCAGCAAGGATCCCATCGACCTGCTGAAGGGGGCCGGCGTGGATATGTCCAGCCCCGAGCCCGTGGAGCAGGCCCTGGCCCTCTTCGGTGAGCTGATCGACGAGATGGAGGAGCTGATGGCCGAATGAGCGCGGTCTGGCTACCGGTGTTTCACCACTTCGAGAACGGCAATATCTTCACCGGCTCCAGCGGCTCCTTCCGCTACAAGATCACCCCCAGCGTGGTGATGGTCCCCCCGAAGAACAAGGAGGTGGACCACGCCGCCAGCTCCATCAAGGCGGAATACTGGCACGGCCCTCTGAGCTATGAGTTCAGCGCCATTGAGGGCGAGCGGATCTTCCCCATGTCCCCCGAGGGCCGCGCCGATCTGCAGGCCTGGCTGGAAGAAAACCTGTAGGGACAGACCTTGCTTGTCCGCCCGGAAAGGATACGCTATGCTTTGGCTGCTGGAAAACCCGGAAACCGTATGCTTTGATGAACTCCGTCCACAGCTCCCGCTTTTGTCCGAGGTCCGCCGCGTCCGGGTCCTGTCCATGAAGCAGGAGGCGCCCCGGGTCCAAAGCGTCCTGGCCGAGCTGCTGCTGCGCCATGCTCTCCGGCAGGAATACGGCATGACCCGGCTCCCCAAAATCGAAACCGGGAAGAAGGGGAAGCCCTTCTTCCCGGATCATCCGGCGCTTCACTTCAATCTCAGCCACTGCAAATACGCCGTGGCCTGCGCCCTGGACGGCGCCCCCGTGGGGGTGGACGCGGAGGCCCTGGGCCGCCTTCTCCGGGACGGCGCGCAGCCCGTTTCCGGGACCGGGGAACAGGGATCCGGGGACAAAAAAACCTCCCCTGCTTGCAGGGAAGGGGGAGAGCCCTCAGGGGCGGCGGCGGGATCGCTTCGACGACAGAACCCCTCCGGGATGGACGCTCATCGCCCGCCCCCACCCTCCGAAGCCCTTCTGCTCCGGGTCCTTTCCGAAACGGAACGGGAATGGGTCCTGGCAGGGCAGAGCCCGGCGGAGCAGGACCGCCGCTTTACCGCGGTCTGGACCTGCAAGGAGGCCTGGGGCAAGGCCCGGGGACTGGGCTTCCTGTACGATCTGAACTCCACCTGTTTTCTGCCGAAACAGGAAAGCTGGCGGCAGGAGGATTTTACGTTCTTTCACCGCTCCCGCGCGGCATACGAGCTGACCCTCTGTTCCCGGGAGCTCCTGCCCTGCGAATCCGTAAGCGCCGAAGAAATCCGATACGAGCTAAGCTTATGAAGAACCCCAAAAAACACATAAACGCCCTGTTTCTCCTGGCAATGGTCCTGCTCTCGCCCCTGCTCCTACTGGCGACAATCTTTTATATCCCCTATGGACTGCATCAAAATCTCAAGGCGAAGAAGCAGTACCTGGCAAGTCCCTATTATCAAAAATTCGGTCTGCGCTTTCACCCCAGACTCCTGCAGCAACCTGCCTATCGCTTCTATAACGACGCCGTTGCCGCCGGATACGATCCCTTGCTTGTGCATCAAGCCTCCAACGGCGCGGACTATCTGCTCCTGGAGAATTCGGTTTATGTGTTTCAGCTCCAAACAGAGGACGTTCAGGCAATTTATTACGCAGATGAGCACGGGGAGTGGCGCGTTCTGGCGGACGGAGACTGCGGGTCCTTGACAGAGGAATGGGAAAAAACCGTCGAGGGGATTGAAACGGCGCTTTCCGGAAAAACGCCCCGGCTGCTCCTGGAGCGCTGGATGATCTGGCCCAGAGACAGCGAAGATTCCGGCCATAAGGAGACAGACGCAGGGGAGGGAGACCTTGCTCTGGAGCTGCTTCCTCCATTTGTAACGCTTGTGGAGCAATATCTTGACATCTTGGGAGGAACCGTATGAAACACTTTTTAATCGTGGTCGATATGCAGACCGACTTCATCGACGGCTCCCTGGGCAGTCCCGAGGCCGTTGCCGTTAAGCCCGCCGTTCTGAATAAGATCCACAGCTTCCCCGGGGAGATCTGGGCCACGGTGCACACCCACGGAGAAAACTATCTGCAGAGCGCGGAGGGCCGCCATCTGCCCGTGGAGCACTGCGTCAAGGGCACCCCCGGCTGGGCCGTGGACCGGGAGATCGCCACCGCTTTGAACGGGCGCGGCGCGGTCTTTGTGGAAAAGCCCACCTTCGGCTCCCTGATCCTGCCCCAGCTTCTGGAGGACGCCGCCGCGGGGGAGGACTTTGACGTGACCCTGGTGGGCCTGCGCACCGACGTCGGCGTGGTCTCCAACGCCCTGCTGCTGAAGGCCCGCTTCCACGAGAAGGAGATCTGCGTGGACGCGGCCTGCTGCGCCGGGCGCACCCCTGCCGGGCACGCCGCCGCCCTGGAGACCATGCGCTCCTGCCAAATCAACATTCTGTAGGGACAAGCATTGCTTGTCCGCCGAATGACATAGGAGGTACAATATGTTTGACGTACAAAAAGTAACCGAAGCCTGCGTCCAATGGATCCGGGATTTCTTTGCGGAAAACGGCCCCGACTGCAACGCGGTGCTGGGCATTTCCGGCGGCAAGGACAGCTCCGTGGCCGCCGCCCTCTGTGTGGAGGCCCTGGGCAGGGAGCGGGTCATCGGCGTTCTGATGCCCAACGGAGCGCAGCACGACATCGACATGGCCCATCTGCTCTGCGCGCACCTGGGCATCGAAAACTACGTGGTGAACATCCACGACGCCGTGGAGGGCGTGAAAAACGCCATCCCCGCCGGTCTGGAGCTGAGCAGCCAGAGTCTCACCAATCTGCCTCCCCGGATCCGCATGGCCACGGTCTACGCCGTCAGCCAGAGCCGCAACGGCCGGGTGGTGAACACCTGCAACCTCTCCGAGGACTGGGTGGGCTACTCCACCCGCTACGGCGACGCCGCCGGAGACTTCAGCCCCATGTCCCATCTGACGGTGCAGGAGGTCAAGGCCGTGGGCCGCTTCCTGGGTCTGCCGGAGGTGCTGGTGGAGAAGGTCCCCATCGACGGCCTCTGCGGCAAAACCGACGAGGACAACCTGGGCTTTACCTACGCCGTGCTGGACCGCTATATCCGCACCGGCGAGATCGACGACCCCGCGACGAAGGAGCGGATCGACCGGCTGCATCGCCGCAATCTCTTCAAGCTGAAGCTGATGCCCAGCTTTGACTTTGGCATCGAGACCAAAGCGGACGAATGATCACACCGGACGCAGAGACAGGAGGAGCTTACCGTGAACAGAGAAGACGCAAGACGCTACGGCGCTGAGCTGGCATTCGACGAGCAGCAGATTGCCGAGGAAAATCAAAACGCCACGCTGACCATGTGGGTGGGTATCGGCTCCATCCTGTCCCTGCTTCTGACCTGCTTTTTGGGGTCCCTGTTCCGCACCGTCAACGTGACGATCCCGGCCCTGGCGGCGGCGTGCGTCCTGCTGCTGGCCTCCGTGCTGATCTACTTCCTGGCGGGCAAGCGGGACGAGCGCTGGTATCTGGTCTGCTCCCTGCTGAACCACGGCGGCATCGGCTTCGCGGTGCTGGTGCTGCTGAGGACCCTGGGGCTGGAGCTCGGCCTGCTGCAGCTGGTTCTCAGCGGCGTTCCGGCGGCGGCGATCCTCGTGGGCGTGGTGATCTTCTTCGTCAGCGGGGAAGGCCAAAACCGTCGGCTCTTCCTGTATGGGGGGCTGGGGGCCCTGGTCCTGCTTTTCGGGTTTGCGGCGCTCCGCTATCTGGGCGAAGCCGCCGCGTTCTGGCTCTGCATGGGGGTCTGTGCCCTTCTGAGCTGCGCCGGGCTGGGCGCTCTGCTCTGGACCAACGCCGGGGTGTTCCGGCGCTCTGCCTATAAGGCCCTGGCAGTGTCCAGCTTCTCCGTATATCTGCTGGCCCTGGCCGCCGCGGCGGCAGCCCTGGTGGTGATGGGCTCCGGCAGCGGCTCAAGCAGCAAGAGCAAGAGCAAAAGCAAGGGCAGCGGCAGCGCCAAGGGCGGAGGCGGCTCCGGCAGCAGCTTCCTGGGTGAGCTGCTTGCGCCCCGGACCCGCACAAGCAACTACCGCGTTCGCCACACCGGCTATTATCCCTACTGGCTCTGGTATTACACGCCCTATACCCGCTATTCCGCCATAAACCGGATGCAGGGCGTCAGCGAGGCGGAAAAGGACGGCCTTCGCAGAAGCTACCGGATCCGCCGACTGATCGGCCTGGGTCTGGTGGTGCTGGTGGTGGCCGCAGTGACCGTGCTGTGCGTTCTGGCGGGACGATAACGAAGAACAAAGGAAACAAGATGATCGCGAACTATCACACTCATACGCCCCGCTGCAAGCATGCGGTGGGCCCGGAGCGGGCCTACGTGGAGCGGGCCCTGACCGCGGGCTTTCAGGAGCTGGGCTTTTCCGACCACAGCCCCTATTTCTTTGACGTACCGGGCTACTATTCCACCTTCCGCATGGGCCCGGAGCAGCTGCCGGACTACGTGCAGACGCTTCTGGCGCTGCGGGAAGAATACAAGGACCGGATCCGGCTCCGGATCGGCCTGGAGACGGAGTACTATCCCAGACTTTTTCCCCGCCTGCTGGACTATCTGCGGCAGTTTCCCCTGGACTATCTGATCCTGGGCCAGCACGCCCTCTGCAACGAGACGGAGGGAATCTACTCCACCCGCCCCACAGACGACGAGAGGCTGCTGGACCAATACCGGGGCCAGACCCTGGAGGCCCTGGAGAGCGGCCTGTTCTCCTGCTTTGCCCACCCGGATCTGTTCCGCTTCACCGGAGACCCAAAGGCCTACGGGCGCCACGTCCGGGCCATCTGCCGCCGGACGCGGGAGCTGGGGATCCCCCTGGAGTTCAATCTCCTGGGCTTCCAGGAGGAGAAGCACTACCCGGACCCGGAATTCTGGCGGATCGCCGGGGAGGAGGGCTGCCGGGTGATTCTGGGCTGCGACGCCCATAGACCGGAGGATACCTGGAACCCCGCCCTGATTGCCCGGGCCGAGGCGCTGCTCTCCGGCTTCGGCATCCGCCCCATCGAGACCCTGTCCCTGCGCCCCATCCGATGATCCGGCAAAATCGCGCATGTTTCATCGTTTCGGGACATAGTTGAAACGACGAAAAAAATATTTTGCTTTTTTTGAAAATAATGCTTGCATTTTCGAATGAGATGTGCTATTATAATGCCCGCGAGAGAGATCCGGGTGTGGCGAAGTTTGGTATCGCGCTTGAATGGGGTTCAAGAGGCCGCTG
>CAMNHH010000029.1 GCA_946539175.1 uncultured Clostridia bacterium
GCGCCAGGCGCGTCACGAAACAAGGGACTGCTTCCGAGGAAGCAGTCCCTGTTTGTTGGCTTCGGATCAGTCGCCCAGGTCCTTGAAGGCCTTCCAGAGGAAGGTGACGATCTCGGCCCGGGTGCAGACCTTCCTGGGAGAGAAGGTATCCGCGGAGGTGCCGGCGGTGATCCCGTTTTCCACCGCCCACAGCACAGCGGTCTTGTAGTAGGCCTTGTAGGGCACGTCCTTGAAGGGGTTGTGGGTACCGGCGGGCTGGGGTCTGCCCATGGCAGCCCAGAGCATGGTGATGATCTGGCTGCGGGTACAGGTCTCCTTGACGCCGAAGGTATCCGCCGCCATGCCGGAGCTGACGCCGTTCTCATAGGCCCAGGCCACCGCCTTGTAGTAGTAGCTCCTGGTCTTCACGTCGGTGAAGGGCAGGCTGTCGCCCGTGGGCTCCGGGGAGCCCATGGCCCGCCAGAGGAAGGTCACGGCCTGGGCTCTGGTGCAGCTTATCTCGGGGGAGAAGGTGGTCTCGCTGGTGCCGGCGGTGATGCCCCGCTCCAGGGCCCAGTAGACGGGCTCATAGTAGTAGAGGCTCTTGTCCGTCACGTCGCTGAAGACGGGATCGGGCTCCGGGGCCTCCCCTGTCTTGTGGAGATCCAGGTCGTCCACGGTGCCCCAGCCTCCGGCGCCGAAGGGCAGATAGAGGCCCACGGTCACCTGGGCGGTCTCGCTCAGGGTGAAGTCCACCTTGGGATTCTGCCAGGCGGCCCAGCCGGACAGGGCGAAGCTCTGGGTCTGGGTCTCCCCTGCCGCGCTTACGTAGATAAACTGCCCCGTGACGGACTTGGTATCGCCCTGGGCGAAGAGGCTGAAGCTGTAGCTGCCGGGCTCCAGCTCCAGGGTCTGGGACAGCTCCACCGTGCCGCCGTTGCCGTTGTAGAAGTGGAAGCTGCGGCTGCCGGAATGGGGATCGTCGCCGGTGCGGGAGCCGCCGGAGTAGGCGTACATGCTCATGTCGCTCAGCTCAAAGCCGGGGTTCCGCAGCAGATTGGGGAAGTTGACGGTGACGGTCAGAAGGATCTCCCGCTCCCCCAGCTGGGTGCTGACGGTGCCCCGGACCGTGTAGACGCCGGGGGTCTGGGGATCCACCGCCGCCGCGTCCGTCTCATTCCAGGTGACGGGCTCATTGGCCACGCCGCCCACCAGATAGGTCACCTGGACCGTGGCGGGCAGGCTCAGCGCGTCGCCCTGGGCCAGGGTCAGAGCGGGCTCCTCGATGGAAACGATCTGCTGCTCCACGGCCTCGGTGGTGCCGGCCATCATGTACCTCCAGGTCCACAGGGAGTCCAGCGCCTTGCCGTGGAAATCAAACATGGCCTGGTTGTCCACGGCGGAGCCGCCGAACCACCTGCCGGCGTCGTTGGGATCGTATTCCGCGGCGTAGGAGGCGGCCCAGCCGGAGCCGAACTGCTCCCACTTGGCCTTGTTGGAGGCCAGGATGGCGGCGTCCTTGACGCCCGCCTCGTCATAGGCGTACTGGACGGGGATCCAGGCGTTCTCCCAGTAGAAGACGCCGACGCCCGCCGTGCCCACGGCGGTAACGGCCTTGGCGGCCGCCACCAGCTCGTCCGCCTGCCCCTGCTGCGAGAAGGGATAGGCGTTGTTGGAGTCGTTGTTGTTCTTGCGGACGGTGTTGTCATGGCCGTCGCCGTCCTCCAGGGTCCAGGCCCAGGAGGTCTCCGCCACCACCACCTTCTTGCCGTAGGTATCCGCCACGTTCTTCAGAACGGCGGTGAGGTTGGAGGTGCTGCCGTGCCAGTAGGGATACCAGGAGGAGGCGAACACGTCATAGTCCACGCCGTAGCTGTCCAGATTCTTCGCCTGGGAGGCGTAGTTGCCGCTGCGCTCCGGGTTGGTGAAGTGGATGGCCACCAGAATGGGATGCTCAAATTCCGCGGAGATGCGGCGCACCGCCGCGGAGGCAGCGGAGAAGATCTGCGCCTTGTTGGCCCAGGAGGACTCGCCGCAGATGGAGCCGGTGGTCTCGTTGCCCACCTGCACCATGCCCACGTTGACGCCGCCCTCCAGCAGGGTCTTCAGACTGTTGTATGTGAACTCGTCCACCGCCTCGGCCTTCTGGGCGGCGGTGTAGCCCTTCCAGGCCTTGGGGACCTGCTGCTTGCCGGGGTCCGCCCAGAAGTCGGAGTAGTGGAAGTCGATGAGGACCTGCATGCCGGCGTTGGTGGCCCACTGGCCCATGGCCAGGGCCGCCGCCAGGTCGCAGTTGCCGCCGCCGTAGCCGTTGCCCTGGGCGTCGAAGGGATCGTTCCACACCCGGAGCCGGATGTAGTTGAAGCCCGCGGAGGCCAGCAGATCGAAGAAGCCCTGCTCGTCCAGGGCATTGCCCTCGTAGTCATAGAAGGTGGCGCCGGAGTTGATGATGGAGAGATAGGAGGACACGTCGGTGCCCCGCATGAAGTCCTCGCTGTCCACGCCGTTGACCCGCTCCACCGCCACAGTTGGGGTGTGGTCAAACTCCGCCTCGGCCGGGGCAATGGCGCCGGTGCCGTAGAGCCGCAGATTGTCCAGATGGCCCCAGTAGCCGCCGGGCATGGAATCGGCGTGGAGGACGAAGCGGATCTCCGCAGTCTGCTCCAGGGTGAAGACTCCGGTCTCGAAGCTCTGCCAGGCGTCCCAGCCGGTGGTCTCCACGGCGGTTTCGCTGCTCCACAGGCTCCCCTCCTGGTCCATGACGTCGAAGCGCAGGCCGCTGTCGGCGGCGGCGCCGTCCATCTCGAAGCCGAACTTGTAGCTGCCCGCGGTGAGCTTCACGCTGTAGGCCGCGCTGACCGCCGCCGCCTCGGTATCGCTGTACCAGAGGTTCAGCACATGGGTGGCGTCATAGCCGGAGTAGCTGTTTTCGACGACCTCGCCGCTGATGCCCTCAAAGCTCCAGCCGGTATTTCCGTTCTCGAAGTCGCCGTTGGGAATGGCAATCTCCGGCAGATTGGCGCCGATCTCCTGCTCCCTGAAGAGCTTCAGATTGTCCAGGTGGCCCCAGTAGCCCGCCGGCTGCAGGTCGGAATGGATGACAAAGCGGATCTCACTGCGCTCCGTCAGGGTGAAGAGCCCCGTCTCAAAGCTCTGCCAGGCGTCCCAGCCGGTGGTGACCAGAGTGTTTTCACTGATCAGCAGGGTCGAATCCGGACTCAGAACGCCCCAGGTCAGACCGGCGTCCTCCTCCTTGCCGTCCATCTCAAAGCTGAACTTGTAGGTGCCGGGCTCCAGGGTCACGGTGTAGACCGCACTGACGGCGGCGGCCTCCGTGTCGCTGTACCAGAGGTTGAGCACGTGGGTTGCGTTATGGGCGGAGTAGCTGTTTTCGACGACCTCGCCGCTGATGCCCTCAAAGCTCCAGCCGGTATTGCCGTTCTCAAAGTCGCCGTTCTCCAGTGGTACCTCCACCAGCTCAGTGCTTCTGACCGGACCCGCCGCGCCGGAGAGGGGCAGCGTGCTGAGCAGAAGCGCCAAAACCAGCGCCATGGAGAGCATACGTGTGACGGATTTGTGCATAAAGATCCTCCTTTGTCAAATTTTAAGCCCGGGTCAGAGCAGGCCCTGCTGCTGAAACTCCCGCTGCAGGGCCTTCACGGCCCGATGGCTCAGATAACGGGTGTTGGCATAGCTCAGCCCCAGCCGCTGGGCGATCTCCTTCTGGGGCAGGCAGTCGTAGAACTGCAAAACCACCACCTGGCGCTGCAGCTCCGGCAGATTCTGGAGCCCCAGGGCCAGCGCGTCCAGCAGCTCCCTGCGGCAGAGGCGCTCGTCGCCCCATTCGCCCCCGTCCGGCACCGCCTCCATGATCTCGTCGTCCGCCGGACTCAGATACTTCCCCCGGACCACGCTGCGGCGCAGATAGTCCCGGATCGTATTGGAGGCAATGGTGTAAAGCCAGGTGGAAAAGGCCGAGCGTTCCGGTCGGTAGCTGTCCAGGGCGTCATAGGCCTTGGCGAACACGTCGGCGGTCAGGTCCTCCACGTCGGCCTCCAGGGAGATCCTGGCGGCCACGTAGGCGCGCACCCGGGGCAGCTGCTCCGCATAGAGCTTCGCGAACTCAGATTTTGTCATGCCGTTTCTCCGGCAGCTCGCCGCGCTCCGGCATCGGCTCCCCCGCCGCCCAGACCTGCAGGGCCTCCTCGTCGGAGAGGGCTCTGGCGGACAGGCTCTCGTGGACGGCGTCGATCTGCCGACCCAGGGCGTCGCTGCGGGCGAATTTCTGATAGTCAAACAGGCGGTACAGATCGCGTTCCATGCTGTGTTCTCCTTTACGTGCTTTCATTTGTTTCTCCGTCGATCCGCTGACGGGCCACCAGCTCGCTGAAAAAGCCGCCGCGGGCCATCAGCTGCTCGTAGGTCCCGTCCTCGATGATCCTGCCCTTGTCCAGCACCAGAATGCGATCGCACTGGCGGATGGTGGACAACCGGTGGGCGATGACGATCCGGGTGCAGCGCAGGCCCTCCAGGGCGTCGGAGACCTGCTTCTGGGTGATGTTGTCCAGGGCGGAGGTGGCCTCGTCGAACATCAGGATCCTGGGCTTGGGGGCCACCGCCCGGGCGATCAGCAGCCGCTGCCGCTGGCCGCCGGAGATGCCGCCGGAGCCCTCGGAAATGACCGTGTGCATCTGCATGGGCATACGGCGGATGTCCTCTGCGATGCCCGACATCTCCGCCGCCTGCCAGGCCTCCTCCAGGCTGAGCCAGGGGGCGGAAATGGTGATGTTGGAATAGATATTGCCCTGGAACAGCTTGCCGTCCTGCATGACGGTGCCGATGTTCCGGCGCAGGGACTTGAGATCCAGGGTCTCCAGGTCCTTGCCGTCGTAGTAGACGGCCCCCTTCTGGGGCCGCTCAAAGCCCAGCATCAGCCGCATCAGCGTGGACTTGCCGCAGCCGGTGGTTCCAACGATGGCCACGTACTGGCCGCTGCGGATCTTCAGACTCAGATTGTCGATGACCATGGGCATGGACTCCGAGTAGCGGAAGCTGACGTTGTTCAGCTCGATGGCCCCGGAGAGGCGGGTCACCACCTTCTTGCCCAGGGCGATCTCCGGCACCGCCTCCAGGATGGGCTCCACCATCTTCAGGGTGGGCTTCAGATCCGCCAGCTCCATGGAGATGGAGGCCAGCTGCATGAAGGCGCCGAAGACCATGCCGTAGGCCACGTTGAAGGCCATGTACTCCCCCATGCTGACCCCGGTCCGCACCGCCAGCCAGTAGATCACCGCGCTGCCCAGGGTGCCGATGAAGGCGGAGAAGGCCACCGTCAGAATGGGATGGTATTTCTCCTTCAGCACCGGGCTGTAGAGCCCCGCCCACTTGGCGAAGGCCCGCTTCTCCGCGCCGGCCACCTTGATCTTCTGGATGCCGGAAAACAGAGAGAACACCAGGCCGCTCTCCTTGGCCGCCGCCTCCTGCAGACGGGTGGAGCGCCGGGTCTGGGCCACGGCCCCCAGGACCACGCAGGCCGAGGTGGCCAGGATCACGCCCATGGCCGGAAGGGCCAGGGCGGGAGAATAGTGGAAGATCTGGAACACGTAGACCAGGGAGAACAGGGCCGACAGGCCGGAGGACAGGGTAATGTCCAGCAGCAGGCTGCAGAGATAATTCATATAGCCGGTACGGCTGGCCAGCTCGCCCGCACTGTACTGCTTGAAGAAGTCCGCCGGCAGGGACAGCACCCGCATCATGGCGGCGGCCTCCACCGCCACCCGCAGCTTGGTCTGGATGGCGGAGAGCAGCAGACCCTTCACCATCCCCAGCAGGGTGCCGGAGAGGGTGACGCTCAGCAGCAGCGCCGCCGCCGCGATGAGCAGATCCCTGCCGCCGCCGTTGAGCACGGTGCTGAACATGATGTTGTTCACGTAGGCCGTCAGCATGCCCACCAGGGAGACCCCCAGGGCTGCGGCGGCAAAGAGCAGATAGTCCGCGCCGGAGACGGAGCGGAACATATATTCCAGCAGATCCCGCACCGTCATGGCCCGCAGGGGGAAGGGCTTGTAGAAGCAGATGGCCTCCCCCTGAAAGCGGGCGGCGTTCTTTTTGGTGACCCGGACCCGCTTGCCCAGGTCCTGATCGTAATAGCTGTAGCCGGACAGGCGGCCCGGGATCAGGGCCGTCACGGTGCCGGAGTCCTCCACGCAGAGCAGAGCCCCCTGGCCGTCCCGATACCAGCTGCCGCTGAGCTCCACGGTCCGGCGCATGATGCCGGAGGGCCGCAGCAGGTATTCCAGAATGTCGTTGAGTCCCTTGACGCTGCCGGGCAGCTCCTGGCTGGGGACCCGGTAATAGTTCAGGATCTGCTGGACCGCATCGGCGGTCCGCTTGGTCTCGTCGGCAAAGGCGGCCTCGAAATGATCCCGTCCGGTGACCACGGAGGCCATCTCCGCGAAGGCGGCGGCGAAGGCGTTGTCGTCGTTCAGCATGCGCTGCTTGATCTGTTCGTCAAACCAACCCATTTCCCCGCCTCCTATTCGCTGGTGATCAGGCGGGTATACATGCCCCCCCTGGCGTAGAGCTCCCGGTGGGTGCCCCGCTCCACCACCTTACCCCGGTCCATGACGATGATCTCGTCGCAGTCCCGGATGGTGGAGAGCCGGTGGGCTACCACGATGCAGGTGATGCCCCGGTCCTTGATGGCGTTGACCACCTCGAACTCCGTCTTGGCGTCCAGGGCGGAGGTGGCCTCGTCCAGAATGATGATGGTGGGGTCCTGGGCCAGCACCCGGGCGATCTCCAGCCGCTGCCGCTGGCCGCCGGAGAAGTCCCGGCCGCCCTCCAGGACGCGGTACTGATAGCCCCCGTCCCGGAGCATGATATCCTCATGGATCCGGGCGTCCCGGGCGGCCAGGATCATCTCGAAGTCCTCGATGGAGCTGTCCCACATTTTGATGTTGTTGGCGACGCTGTCCTCAAAGAGGATCACGTCCTGATCCACCACCGCCAGGGAGCCCACGAAGACGTGGCGGTCGATCCGGTCGATGGGCTTGCCGTCAAAGAGGATCTCCCCGCTCCAGGGCTTGTAGAGCCCGGTGATCAGCTTGGAGAGGGTGGATTTGCCGCAGCCCGAGGAGCCCACGAAGGCCACCCGGCTGCCGGGCTTCAGATCCAGGTTGAAATGCTCGATGAGGGGCGGCCCCAGCCGGGAATAGCCGAAGCTCACGTCCCGCATCTCCAAAGCACCGGAGAGCTTGCCGTAGCCCTCCGGGCTGTCCTTTTCGCTTTCGTAATCCACGTCGGTGGGATAGTTCATCACGTCCTCAATGCGCTCCATGTTGGTGCGGGTCTCCTGGAGCTTCTGCCCGGCGCCGATCAGCTTCTGGGCCGGGCCGGAGAAGGCGTGCATATAGCCCTGGAAGGCCAGGATCATGCCCACGGTGAACTTCCCCTCCATGGTGAGCCAGACGCCGGTGATCAGCACGGCGATGTCCGCCGCCCCGGAGATCAGCCCCGGCAGGGCCCCCAGGAGCTGGTTCACCCGGGCGAAGCGCACGTTCTGGGTGTTGACCCCAGCCTGATAGCCGGCCCACTTCTCAAAGTAGCCGTTTTCCGCGCCGGAGGCCTTGATGGACTCGATCATGCTGATGCCGTTGGCGGTCATGCCGGAGAGCTTGCCCGCGTTCCGCATCTGGACCCGGGTGATGTTGACCTTCTTTTTGGAGGTGATCCGGGCCACCAGCAGATTCAGCAGGATGGAGCCCACGCCCACCAGGGTCAGCGGCAGACTGTAGCGCAGCATGACCAGCAGGTAGAACAGCATCATCAGAAAGTCCAGGGCCAGGGGGGCCAGGGTCTTCATCAGCTCCTGGGCGATGGTCTCGTTCTTGCGCTGCCGGTCCGCGATGTCTCCCGCCATGCGCTGGGAGAAGAACTCCATGGGCGCCCGCAGCACGTGCCACATGAATTGGGAGTTGGAGATCACCGCCAGCTTGCCCTCCACCTTGAGCAGGTTCACGGTCTTCACCCAGTCCGTCACCAGCTGCAGAAGGCCCAGGGCGATGAGCCCCAGGGTGAAGGGGTAGAGCCACTCCGGGTTCCTGCCCGCCAGCAGCCGGTCCATAAAGACCCGGGAGAAGGCGGGGGTGATCAAACCCAGCAGCACCCCGATCAGCGTGGTGGAGAGGATCAGGGCGAAGCCCGCTCCGCTGCCCTTCATGCGGCTGAGCGCATATTTCAGCACCGAGCGGGGCTTGCCCCCCGGCCGGAAGGCCTCCGTGGGGCGCATCATCAGGCAGATGCCGGTGAAGCTCTTGTTGAACTCCTCCATGCTCACCGAGACGCAGCCCCTGGCGGGATCGTTGAGGACGGCCTTGTCCTTTTTGAAGCCGTCCAGCACCACGAAGTGGTTCATATTCCAGTGGATGACGCAGGGGAACTGCCCCTTTTCCCGCAGCAGCTCCGGGCTGAAGGCGAAGGCCTTGGCCTGCAGGCCGTAGCTGCGGGCGGCGATCAGAATATTTTTGGCGCTGGAGCCGTCCCGGGAGACGCCGCAGTCGGAGCGGAGCTGCTCCAGGGGCAGATACAGGCCGTAATAGGCCAGAATCATGGTGAGGCTGGCGGCCCCGCATTCCAGGGCCTCCATCTGCATCACCACCGGCACCTTGGCCACGCCCTTCTCCACAGGCGCGGGGACCGTCTTTTTCTTTGTCATGGCCCGCACCTCAGCCGAAGATGAAGGAGAGGGGGTGGATCTGCTCGGTCAGCACCTTCACCTGTACGAAGCCCGCCTCCGCCCCGGGCAGCTCGATCTCCACCAGGTAGTTCCAATCGGAAAGGCCCAGCCGGTAGACGGTGTAGGGGTCCCCGCCGCAGTCGGCGGCGGCGTCCTCCCGGCTCATGGGCGCGGCGCTGACGGACTTCACGCTGCCCTCCAGGCCGCCCAGGCTGACCTTGTCCCCCGGCTGCAGGCCGGAGACGTCGGCGGCGTAGCAGCGCACCAGCCCCTCCCCCGCCACGCCGGACAGGGTGACGGAGCTGTCCACCGTGCCGAAGGCGGCCCAGACCAGCAGACCGATCAGCAGCACCGCCGCGGCCCCGATGATCAGCCAGACGCTGGGAGACGAGACCTTGATGTAATCGTGCAGTTCCTCCGGGGAGGAGATCTTCTGTAGACTTTCTTTTCTGAAAATAGAATCCGCCATACTGACTTCCTTTCCGGGCCGTAAAGCCATCTGCCGGCCTCTGCGTTCTTATACGCGGCAGCAGCCGATTTGTCGAATCTTCCTTTCTCAATGATTTTAGCACAAACCGTTGAAAAAAGGAAGCTGTTTTCTGTATCCGGCGAAAAAATTCCCGAGCTCCCCCCAGATTCCCGGTCAGCGGAAAAAAGATAAATTGCCCCTTGCAAAGCAGGCCGCCATGGAGTAAAATATTTTGGAAATAAAGGGGGGTGAGGGCAATGTCCGCCACGGAATGGAAACAATTTACCTATTTATATCACTGCGGCGTCAACGGACTGCGGCCCGAGCCGCCCCGGACGCCGCCGGACGCCGCCGCCCTCCTGGCCCTGGCGGACCGACAGGCCGCCGCAGGAGTCGTCGCCGCCGCCCTGCGGCAGGATCCCGGCGCCTGGCTCAGCCCCGCCGAGGCCCTGGAGCTGCGGCTCCAGGCCGCCCAGAAGAATCTCCACAACCGCAGCCGCATGGAGGCCGCTTTGGAGATCCTGGACCGGCTGCAGGCCCGGGGCTTCCGGCCCACGGTGCTGAAGGGCTTCTCCCTTGGCGTTCTCTATCAATATCCCGAATGCCGCAGCAGCTCCGACACCGATCTGCTGGTGCCCAAAGAGCAGGAGGACGCCGTTCTCTCCTGTCTGGAGGAGCTGGGCTTCCGGGTGAAGCGCCGCACGGGCCAATCCAAGCACAGCGAATGCGTCCACCCCGCCGCGGGCCTGTTTGAGGTCCACATCTCCTATTTCGACGGGGACATCATGCCCCTGCTGGGCTGGGAGCCCGTGGGCGGCGCGGAGGCCCCCAGGGAGCTCTCCCTCTGGGGCCACAGCTTTTATACCCTGCCGGAGGAGGACAATCTGCGCTATCTGACCCGGCACCTTCTGAAGCACTTCGCCCACGAGTGGACCGGGCTCCGGGTCTTTTACGACACGGCCCTCTGGATCGCCCGGCACCGGGACGCGCTGAATTTCCCCCGCTTCTGGAAGGAGCTGGAGGCCCTTGGGGCGGATCGCTTTTTCCACACCGTCTTTTCCATGCTGGTCCGGGCGGGCTGCTTCGCCCAGGCGGACTTCCCCGGAATGGTGCTGCAGTCCGAGGCCCAATGCGCGCTTCTGGAGGAGGATATCTCCCGCTATGACCGGGAAACGCCGGACGGGATCGCCCGGAACTACGAGGTCTGGCTGGCCTACGTGGAGCACTGCGCCTGCCGCAGGCATACCCGTTATCTGGACCCCAAAAAGCAGGCGGCCCAGCAGGCTCAGCACCGGCTGCTCTTTCCCTCCCGGGAGGCCCTGTCCAGGGGCTATCCCATTCTGAAGCGCTGCCGCTGGCTGTACCCGGCGGTCTGGCTCCACCGGACCCTCCGCGGGCTGGCGAACCGGAAGCGCCGCGGCTCCGCCCAGGCCGCCGCCCAGCACCACCCGGGCCGCGGCTCCGCGGACGCCGATTCGCGGCAGCAGGACCGCCGGGGCCTGCTGATCTCCATGGCCCTGCTGACCGACCGTTGAGTTTCCTGCTTTTTGCCGCTGGTTCTCCATTTTCCCGCAATCCACAGCAAAAAAATTTGGGGTAAAACTTGACAATCGCTTATAATTATGTAATAATACGTAGTTGAAAAGGGGCATTTTCAGCACGCTGCGAATTCCCCGCGGGCGCTGAAATATTTTTCAAAAATTTTTTCAGATCGCTCCAACATTTTCCTGACCCCGGCGTATAAAGGGGTGGAAGGCAAAAACAGCCTGTTCCTCCTTGTTATTCTTCATCCAACCTCAACGAATCTAAATTGAAAAGGAGAATGTATCATGACTGAAAAGCTCCCCCCCCTGGAAGAACTGACCAAGCTGGCTGCCGAAAAGGGCATCGAGCTCCCCGATGATCTGGCGGACCTGGTCGCCGGCGGCGAATACACCTATGAAGAGTGGGAACAGATGTCCGAAGAAGAGCGCAAGGCCGCTCAGAAGCGTTCCCTCATTGCGAAGCTGATCACCCATACTCCCTGCGAGCTGGATGAAGGCGTGCCCCATCCCTAATTGATCCAAACGGCGCCTGTCGGGAGATGGAGTTTTCCTTCTCCTGGCAGGCAAATGATACAAGGAGGAAAAACAATATGTATACCAGCCCTGATTTTGTTAAGATTTCCGTGAAAGCGAAGGACGTTTTCAGCTCCTACGCCTCTACCTGCCACTACGATGAAACCACTCTGTTCACTCACATTGAAGGCGGCAATACTTGCCGTGATCAAGCCACCTACCAGATTTATCTTGATCTGTATCCCAGTAATATTCATCAGTGCTATTCCAGCAGTAACCCTTAATATGGTTTCATGACAATTTCTGTCAGGCTGTCCCCAAAACTTGTCACAAGCGACTTAATCAGGCGGTTTGCTCCTTTCAAACGAGAGGATTGCAAACTGCCTGGTTGTTGTATTCAAATTTTCGAGCAGGATGAATCGAAATTGCTCTATGCCGCCTTCATGGAGCACAGCAAGTCTTTCTCCGGTATCCGGATCAATGAGTTCCGTTTTTCTCCCTGTGAGGACGGCGTATTGATTCAGAATGACGCACTCAGTTTCGCATGGATCCATGATCAATGGAAACGGATCGACATGCTGGTGCGTCACCCGCTGCAGCACACACCGGCTTTTCACGCCCTGATGATGCGCGCTTATCAATATACGGCGCTTCATGCCGGCGGGCTTCTGATCCATGCCGCCGCCGTAACGCATCAGGGCTCCGGCATTCTCTTCTGCGGCGTTCCGGGGGCCGGGAAAAGCACCCAGGCGCGGCTTTGGGAAAGTACCTTCGATGCAGAAACGATCAACAACGATCAGCCCTGTATCGTTTATGAGGGCGAAAAAGTCTACGTCAGCGGTTCACCCTGGAGCGGCAAGGAGCCCTGCTATAAAAACCTCTGCGTTCCGGTCAAGGCCATTGTTTTCGTGGAGAAAAGCCCCGAAAACCGGATCGCGCCGATTCTCCCCGCAGAAGCATACAGTCTGCTTTATCTGAATGAATACGTAATTCCTGTCCAGCCGGAGACAGAAGCGGCTTACAAGGCGGCAATTACACGGCTTCTTCAAGCGGTCCCTGTTTACCGGCAATTTTGTACGATGACAGAGGACGCGCCGATTACCCTGCGTACTTTTTTGGAGATGTGAGGAATTCCCATGAACTATAAATACAAAAGAAACGACAGCTTCCAGCTGCAGGAGATTGCCGGGGATTATCTTCTGGTCGCACGCGGTGCCGTTGCCCTGGATTTCAGCTCCGTCGTCGTGTTTAATGAAACCGGCGTATTCCTGTGGAAGAATATGGAGCTCTGGCACAGCCCCGAGGAATTGGCCACTATGCTGATCAGCGAGTTCGCCGCGCCGGAGGAAACGGCGCTTCAGGACGTTCACCGCTTCCTGGAAAAGATGCAGGCAGAAAACATGGTTGATCGGCAGGAGGCTTGACCCATGTCCCTTTATGACGCCGTTAAAAACGCGGCCAACCCTTATACCGCGTTGACAGACGCTCTGACAGAGATGGCGCGTGCAAAGCGTTTTCCCAGCTCGGCCATGTTCGAGCTCAGCCCCGTCTGTAATTTTAAGTGTCCGTTCTGCTACGCCCGCATTTCACCAGAAGATCTGGCCGCCCGGGGAGAACAGATCCTTCGCTTCCCCACTTGGAAAGCCTTCATCGATGGGGCGGCAGAAATGGGAACCTCGCATCTTACGCTTTCCGGCGGCGAGTGCATGATGCACCCGGATTTCCTGCAAATCTACCGCTATGCCTATGAACGGGGTCTGACAATCACCCTAATGACAAACGGTTCCTGCGTCACGCCGGAAATTCTTGCCACGCTGGCGGAGTATCCCCCGGAATTCATTTATCTCACGCTTTACGGACGTTCTCCCGAGGCCTATGAAAAGGTCTGCGGCAGCGCCGCGTTTTATGAGCGTGTTGTGCAAAACATTCGCTCCTTAAAGGCCCACAATCTTCAGGTTGTGCTGCAGTTTACGGCGGATCGGGACAATCTGGATGACCTGAAGGCCGTCTACGACCTGGCCAAGGAGCTGGACGTTCCCTTGAGGCATACGCTTCCCGATCTGGTCTTTCGCCACGCGACCCCGGAGATCCTGGAAGAATACGCGGCGAAGGAGTCCGCCTATCGTGCCATCTCTGAGCAGATCTTCTATGACCAGCACGGCGTCACAGAAGACGGCTTCCGTTCAGGGGCTCCCAAAATCGTGAACCCTATCCCCCAAAAGATAATCGAAAAGGGTATTCCTTGCGGCGCCGGCAGGACATCCTTTGCTGTCAATTATCGCGGGGAGATGCTTCCCTGTATCACGTTTGACGCCATTAAGATTTCGGCAATCGGGAAAAATCTGCAAGCCTGTTGGCTGGAGCTGGTCCGCCTCTGCGACGAGGTTCCCCGTCTGACGGAATGTACAAACTGTATTTTCAAGACCCGTTGCAAAACCTGCACTGCACTGCATTACAATGACACCCACGAATTCGGAAAGCCTTCTCCCAGGATTTGCCTCAAGCATCGCTTCCCGGAACGCACTGCTGCTTTACAGGCAAAATTTGACCGGGATGGCTACCTCTTGCGGGAGGATTTAGAAGATTTATGACCAGCAGTCGGGCCTCTATCCCTCTGGGTGATTTACACCATGGAAAGCGTGCCATGCTATTCTCCGATCAGCACGGCGATCCGATTATTTACAAGCCCCGCGACGCGGCGACTGAGCGCACATGGAAGGACTTTCTGTGTGCGCTCCGCTGTGCGGGGCTTGTTGATTTGCCAGGCTGGGTGGAGGTGCTGTCCGAGGACGAGGGCGGCCACCGGGAGGCGGTTGTACAGCATCTGCCCACCACCCGGGAGGCCCTGCCGGGCTATTACCGGCGCTGCGGCACCCTGCTCTTCTTCGCCTGGCTCTTCGGGGCCACGGATCTCCACGGGGAGAATCTGATCGCCTGCGGGGACGTTCCGGTGCCGGTGGATCTGGAAACCCTGTTCTCCGGGGTGGAGGCCAGGACCTCCGACATGCTGCTGGAATCCCTGGCCTGGTCCGTGTATCGCAGCCATCTGCTGCCCCAGTTCGATGGAAGGACCGACATCAGCGGCTTCACCGGGACCAACGCGGAGGGGAAGAATCTTCCCTTTGTCGCGGAGACGGCGGACAAGCAAGGCTTGTCCCTACAAGAAATGGCGGAGGCGATCTGCGCGGGCTTTGAAACGGCCTTTCATTTCGCCGAGGCCCATCGGCCGCTGCTGGAGACGGAGATCCGGCGCTTTGGCAAGTGCCGCTTCCGGGTGATCCTGCGGCCCACGGATACCTACGGGAAGATGATCCAGCTGCTGAACGCCCTGCCGGAGGCCCAGCGGGAGCGGTACGCCCACGCCCTGATCCTGCCGGCCTATCAGCGGGATCGGGACCCGGAGCGGGTGCAAAAGGCCCGGGGGGCCATCCGGGAGGAGGCCGCCGCCCTGCTGCGGGGGGATATTCCCCTCTTTACCGTGTCCGGGGACGGGCTGGATCTGCTCTGCAGGAACGAATGCGTTCTGAAGGATTATCTGCGCCTCTCCCCCGTGGACTTCGCCCTGGGGCGGCTGGCGGGGCTTTCGGCCCCGGAGCTGGAGAAGCAGACGGCGCTGATCCGCACGGCCTACGACGCCCTGCGGCCGCTTCCCGTTTCGGAGGATACGGAAACGGCCTCGGAGCCGATCTTCCCTGCCCTGGCGGAGGAGCTGGCGCGCTGCCGGATCCCCCACCACCCCGGCGCCTACATCCGGCTGGCCGCCGACAGCAGCGGCAAGGGTTATTTTCAAAGCGCCGGCTGGGGGCTCTACGACGGGCTGAGCGGCATTCTATGCGCCTACGGCGCCCTGTACCGCAAAACCGGTGCTCCTGAGGTTCTGGAGCGGCTGCTGGAGCTGTATGGTCCCATGCCCGCCGCCCTGTCCATCAGAGGGATTGGGCCCATGCCAAAGCATCTCGTTTCCCTCCTTGCTTCTGAACGGAGCCAATCCTATGAAAAGAATCCGCCCGCCTCGTTCCTGGCTTTGACGGACACGGTCTGCGCCCTGGGCGACGGGCTGGGCGGGATCCTGGCGGCGCTGCTGCATCTGGCGGAGCTGACGGGACTGAAGCTGTTCCGGGCGGACGCCCTGGCGCTGGCGGGTCGGCTGGACCCCTCCCGCTGCAAGCTCAACTCCACGGACCTGCTCAACGGCACGGGCGGCCTGGCTCTCCAGCTGCCGAAGCTGCCGGAGAGCGTCGCGCGGCCGTTGGCGGAGGCATTGCTGCCCCTGTTCCTGGAGACGGAGCCCACGCTGACCGGCCTGGCCCACGGGGCCGCCGGGCAGGCCCTCTGCCTGGGCGCTCTGCAGACGGTGCTGCCGGAGCGGGATCTGCGGGCGCCGATTGTAAAGCTGCTGCGCTGGGAGGACGCCCTGTTTGACGAAGCAGCCGGAAACTGGCCGGATCTTCGCCGGGGAAGCAAAAGGGACTTTATGGGCGGCTGGTGCGCCGGCGCGCCCGGCGTCGGCCTGGCCCGGCAGCGTTTGGCGGAATACGTCACGGACCCGGAAATCACAGCGATCTGCCGGGCGGATCAGGCCCGCAGTCTGGCCTGGCTGGACCGGGCCGGCTTTGCCCGCCGGGACGGGCTCTGCTGCGGCAGCGCCGCCAGGCTCATGGCCGCCTCCCGCCTCGGCGGGGAAACGGGCCGCTGGGTCCGGCGGCTTGCCGGAACGAATACCGCCGACAGCCCCCGCCTCTATCACATGCTGGACACGGCGGATCACAACGCGGGTCTCATGCAGGGGCTGGGCGGCGTCATTTACGCCCTGGCCATGACGGGAGATCCCGGGATCGGAGGGATGCTGCTATGAAGGAACCGGAGCTTTCCGCTCAGCTTATCCTGCAGACCGTTGAGGAAGCGGTGCGGCAGGGGGAATCCGTCATCATCTCGGGCAGCGGCACCAGTATGAAGCCCTTCATCCGGCCCGAGCTGGACAGGCTGCTGCTGACTCCCCTGCCCCGGCGTCCCCTGCTGCCGGGGGACGTGGTGCTCTACCGCCGCCCCGGCGGCGCGCCGGTTATCCACCGGATCTACCGCGCCCGGGGAGACTGCTTTGACATGCTGGGGGACAACCAGGTTCGGATTGAGCGAAACGTCCCCCGGGAAAGCATCGTAGCTTACCTGAAGCAGGTGCTCCGACCGGAGGGCAGCTATGACTGCGACAGCAAAGCCGCAAGAAAAGAGGCCTGCAAGGCCATGGAGCGCCGTCTTAATCCGCCCCGGGAGACCCGCCTGCGAATGTACGCCCGGGCCGCCAAGCGGCGTCTGGAGAAGCTGACGGGCAAGAGGTAAGGTATATGATCAAAAAATTAAAAGAACTATACGCGGCCATGAACAGCTCCAAGGGGGATCTGCGCTGGCTGCTGCAGGAGGGAAAAGGGACCCTGCGCTACATGCTTGGCTTCCTGCTGATCAGCATGATCAGCATGGGCTTTTCGCTGATCAGCCCCTACATCAGCAAGCTGGTGGTGGACTCCGTGTCCGGCGCGAATCCCCGCTTTGACAGCCGCCTGATTCTGCTGATGCTGGGCTCCACGCTGCTTTCCCTGATCTTTTCCTCGATATCCCGGATCTTCAACAGCTACGTGCGGGAAAAATTCTCCTTCTCGGTGCGGGCCAAGATGTTTGACCGGACCCAGCGGGGCAGATGGCTGAACATCTCCAAATTCCACAGCGGCGATATGATGGTCCGGCTGGGCTCTGACGTGAGCACCATCGCCGGAAACATCATTACCCTGCTGCCGGATCTGATCGTCTCCGTGCTGCAGCTGGTGGTTATTCTGATCATCGTCTGGTCGGTGGATCCCACCCTGGCGCTGATCGGTCTGATTGCCGGGCCCGCCGGCATTCTGATCACCCTGGCCTTCCGGGCGCCCTCCATGCGCCTGCAAAAGGAGATGAAGGAGTCCGATTCTGAATACTTCACCTTCTTCCAGGAGAATCTCAGCAACATCGGCATGGTAAAGAGCTTCCAGCTGGAGGACCGGAACAACACGTTTTTTGAGAAATTCCGGGCCCGCCGCCTGAAAACCGTGATGAAGCGGACCTACCTGGGCATCTGCTCCTCCACCTGTTCCCGCCTGGTCTACACCTTCGCCTATATCCTGGCCTTTACCCGCTGCGCCAGACAGCTCCAGGCCGGGCTGATCACCTACGGCACCATGACCATGTTCCTGTCCCAGATGGGTCAGATCCAGGGCGCCGTCCGCAACGTCGGAAGCGTGCTGCCCACCCTGTTCACCACGGTGATCTCCACCCGGCGCGTCCGGGAGATCACGGAGCAGGGCGTGGAGGATCTCAGCGGGAGCCACGACCCGATCCCGTCCTCTGTGGGCCTGCGGGTGGAGCATATGAGCTTCACCTACCAGACGGAGACGGTTTTGAAGGACGTCAGCTTTGAAATCCCAGCGGGGGCCCACGTGGGCATCATCGGCTCCTCCGGCGCGGGCAAGACCACCTTGATCCGTCTGCTGCTGGCCCTGACGGAGCCGGACCGGGGAACGGTGGAATACGTATTCCCGGACGGAACCACCGAGGCCGCCTCCCCCGCCTCCCGGCGTCTTTTGTCCTATGTGCCCCAGGGCAACACCCTGCTCACCGGGAGCCTTCGGAAAAACATGCTCTCCGGCGATCCCAACGCCACGGAGGAGATGATGTGGCGGGCCCTGGAGCTGGCGGACGCGGCGGATTTTGTCCGGAAGGATCCGAAGGGCTTGAATCTCAGCGTCACGGAGCGTTCCGGCGGCATCTCCGCCGGGCAGGCCCAGCGGGTCTGCATCGCCAGGGCCATCATCCGGGACCGCCCGGTGATGATCTTCGACGAGGCCACCAGCGCCCTGGACGAAAAGACAGAGCGCCGGATCTTCGAGAATCTGATCTCCACCAGCGACAAAACCTGCCTCATCATCACCCACCGCAGCTCCATGCTGCGTTACTGCGACACGGTGATGTCCGTGGACGACGACGGCCACGTCCGGGTGTGGAAGCAGAACGCCTGAAGTAATTATCCCCCGGCTAAGCCGGGGGCTTTTCATTTTCGGGCATAGCCCTT
>CAMNHH010000030.1 GCA_946539175.1 uncultured Clostridia bacterium
TTACGCCTCCAGCGCCATGAGCTTGTCCACCCGGCGCTGGTGGCGGCCACCCTGGAACTCGGTGTCCAGGAAAATGTCGATCAGCTCCATGGCCAGCATGGGGGGCGTCAGGGCGGCGCCCAGGGCCATCATGTTGGCGTTGTTGTGCTGCCGGGTGAGCCGGGCGCTCATGTGGTCGTGGAGCAGGGCGCAGCGGATGCCCTTCACCTTGTTGGCGGCGATGGAGACACCGATGCCGGTGGTGCAGCAGACGATGCCCCGCTCACATTCCCCGGCGGCCACCGCCCGGGCGGCGGGGGCGACGAAGTCGGGATAGTCGCAGCTCTCCCCGCTGTAGGTGCCGAAGTCCTTGTATTCCAGTCCCCGGGCGCTGAGATGGGCCTTGATGGCCTCCTTCAGCTCCAGTGCCCCGTGGTCGCAGGCCAATGCAATCATAATCTGTTCCTCCTGTCAATCTGTGATCTTATGTCAAGCGTTCCACCAGCCCCGCGGTCAGTGGGACGTACCAGGCGGCCAACTGGATGCAGACGTACCAGCAGATCCCGCCCAATGTCAGCAGCAGGGTTCCGACGCGCTTTTTCCCCATATCCGCGTCCGCCAGGGCGGCGGCTGCGGCGATTACCAGGCCCACGCTCAGCACGTAGCGGCTCGTGAGCAGCCAGACCGCCAGCAGGAGCCCCAGAATCGCCAGCTGCAGCCCGCCCCGGGCGCTTCTGCGCTTCCGGGCGGCGATCCAGGCGGAGCAGCAGCCCCAGAGCCCCAGGGCAAAGAGGGGCGCGTCCACCATCAGGTCAATGGTCATGCCCCGGGTTGGTGCGGTCCAAAGGGCCCGGGGGATTTCCCGTGCCAGAGCCTGCCAGGCGCGCAGCAGCCGCTGCGGCTGCAGCATGTGCAGCAGCAGCACGAAATGGAAGCCGGTCATGAGCCAGCGCCGCAGCAGAGCGGCCAGCAGCGACGCCAGGACCCAGACCAGCAGGGCCGCCAGCAGACTCCAGACCAGCTTTCCGCCGGAGAGGGTGCCGGACCGCCGCTGGGCGTCCAGCTTGTACCAATGGGCCGCCGGCAGACCCAGGACCAGCCAGCAAAGCGCCGGGCGCAGGGCCACAATGGGGGTCAGCATCAGGATCGCGGCGAGATACAGCAGCTCCGCCGGGAAGCCGGGCTTCTTCGCCCGCAGATAGAGCAGCAAAAACAGCAGAGCAAGGGCCAGGAAGCTGCCCTCTCCCTGGCCTCTGGCTGCGGAGGCCGCGCAGAGCAGAGCGCCGGGCAGGGAGACCCAGCTCCGGTCAAAGAGCAGGGTCAGAACGCAGTATACGGCTGCGGCGCCCAGGGCCCGCAGACAGACGTACATGATCCCGTAGCGGGAGGAGAAGAAGAATTCCGGCTGCTGAAGGTAGATCATGCCGGCGTTGGCCAGATGGCCTGCCGCGAAGGCGGCTCCGGCCAGCAGAACAATCAGCAGCATCCACCAGCGCAGTCTGGGCTGGGGGGGCAGATGCGAGGGCAGGGCGTAGCCGCCGCTGCGATAATTCAGCACCCAGCCGAGCGGCTTGGGGGCCCGCTCCATGGCCCGGGCCGTGACCAGACGCCACCAGAGCCCCAGCACCAAAAACAGCAGTGTGGCCGCGAGAATCGGCCAGTAGGGAAGGATTCGCGAAAGCATAGTATCACCTCTCCGTAAGTATACCAAATCCTGCCCTGTTTCGCAAGCCGGATTTCCGGTTTCCGGGAAGTATTTTTCCCTGCGGCATCCGGGGAACAGAGCTGTTTTTCGGCGCATGGGCGGGACGGACGGGTCTGCGTCTGTCCGCAGCGGACAACGACGGGCAAGCACAGACGCCGGACGCGCTGGGCGTCCGGCGTCTGTGCTGCGCAATCGGACCGGGATGAAGCGCCTCTCAGCGGAGGAAGATCCGCTTCCCGCCCCGCCAGGGCTCCGCGGTGCCGATCCGCTGGGCGGCGGGGACGGTCCCCTCCAGCTCCGCCAGCAGGGCCTCCGCGTCCTCCGGGTGAACGGCCATCAGCAGGCCGCCGGAGGTCTGGGGGTCGTAGAGCAGATCCTGGACCTCCAGAGCCGTGCTGCCCGGGTCCACCTGGGACTCGGCAAAGCTCCGGTTGCGGTACATGCCCTCCGGCAGAATGCCCATCCGGGCAAATTCCAGGGCCTCCGGGATCAAGCGGATCCCGGCGGTGTCGACGTGCAGCTCCACGCCGCTGCCCTGGGCCATCTCGGTGCCGTGGCCCATGAGACCGAAGCCCGTCACGTCGGTGCAGGCGTGGACCCGGTATTTCACCATGGCGTCCCGGGCGGCCTTGTTCAGGGTGGTCATCAGCCGCACGGCGTAATCCATCGTCTCCGGCTCCGCCAGCCCCGCCTTGGCGGCGGTGGTCAGCACGCCGATGCCCAGGGGCTTGGTGAGGATCAGCACGTCGCCGGGCCGGGCGCCGCTGTTGGTCAGCACCCTGTCCGGGTGGACGAAGCCCGTCACCGCCAGACCGTACTTGGGCTCCGGGTCCAGGATGCTGTGGCCCCCCGTGATGATGACGCCGGCCTCATAGGCCTTCTCGTAGCCCCCCCGCAGCAGGGCGTGGACCGCCTCCTTCGGCAGATCCTTGGGCACCGCCATGATGTTCAGCGCCAGCTTCGGCTCGCCTCCCATGGCGTACACGTCGGACAGGGCGTTGGCGGCGGCAATGGCCCCGAAGGTGTAGGGGTCGTCGGCAATGGGCGGGAAGAAGTCCACGGTCTGCACCAGGGCCAGGTCCTCAGAGACCTTGTAGACGCTGGCGTCGTCGCTCTTGTCGAAGCCCACCAGCAGATTCTCGTCCCGCAGCACCCGCAGGTCCCCCAAAAGCTGGGCCAGCACCCCGGCGCCCACCTTGGCTCCGCAGCCCGCGCAGGAGGCCAGCTTGGTCAGTTTGATTTCATTTTCCATTGTATCACTCCTTCGGAGCCTTGCTCCTGTTTTGCAGGCACAGGATCGCCTCCAGCACCCCGCCGCCGATGGCCAGGGCCTTGTCCGAGGCGGTGCAGCAGTAGTCCGGGTCGTTTCTGGGGTCCACGTCCCCGGCCTTCATGCCCTTGCGGACCCGGACGCCGGAGGCCAGCAGACCCCGCAGGACCCCGTCCAGGGTGGCGGTCATGGGGGCGTCGCCCACCCAGCCCACCACGTCCCCGGCCCGAACCCGGTCCCCGATGGACCGGGCCTCCGAGAAAATCCCGTCAGCGGGGGCCCGCAGCACCCGCTCTCCGGCGAAGCCGCCGATGAGACCGGGCACGTTGGTGTTGGGCAGGGGAGAGCCGCTGTACAGGACCCGGCCCAGGCTGTGGCCCCGCATGGTCTCCACGGCGGCATGGCAGTCCAGCCCCACGGTAAAGCCGGGGCCCACCCCGATGACGATGGGGGCGTCGGTGACGGAGGTGCCGAGATTCCGTTTGGCCAGGATGGCGTCCACCAGAGCATCGGGCTGCAGCGCCTCCCGGCAGCGGCAGTCCGGGTCCACCAGCACCGGCAGGATCCCCCGGGCCAGCAGCGCCAGGGCCTGCTGCGGGTCGTCTGCCCGTCGGGCGGCGACGTCCTCCACGCTGCATTCCCCGTCCACCACCGCCTGGGAGAAGGCAACGCTGCGCCGGATGGTGGTGGGGCGGGCAATCTCCGTCATCGCCACGGCAAAGCCCGCCCGCCAAAGCCGCAGCCCGATCCCCGAAGCCAGATCCCCGGCCCCGCGGATCAATACCAAGCTTCTGTCAAACATCATAAATGCACCCTTCTCCGCCAAATCCCAATCTACACCGCTCTGAATATGCCCCGCCGCAGGCTGCCCGCGATCACCGGCAGCCCCGCCAGCCTGGCCAGGGACGCCGCGTTATCCCAGGCGGCGTCCGTCTCACATTTGTTAACGTAAATCATATTACCGTAACCCTCCGCCCGAATCACCCCGGCCCAGCGCTCCGGGCTCAGGGGAGCCTCCGGGCCGCAGCCCGCCAGCTTCGCAAACAAGTCCGGCCGGTGGCAGACCGAGGCGATGGGCCGACCGAAGGCGTCGGCCCCCAGCACCAGAATGACCTGCCCCGCCTCCGGCGGGATCACCGGCTCATGGGTCCCGTGGGCCTTGGCGGGCAGACCCCTGGAGCCGTCCGCCTCCACCAGAACAAAATCCGCCGCCTCCGTCAAAGCCCGGAAGGGCAGGGCAGGGGCCGCCAGCTTGTCCTCCGGCCAGGGGCTGCCCAGACAGAGGAGGCGCTCCCGCCGAAGCAGGGCCGCAAGCGCCGGCAGGCTGTCCGGGTTGGCGGTGGGCAGATGCGCCGGCCTGCGGATCTTCGTGGAGGTGGAGAGAATGACCCGGCCCTCCCGCCGCAGCTCCTCCGCCAGGGCGTAGAGCAGGCTGGTCTTGCCGCCGCCGCCGATGACGGCGCTGAGACCGGGCCGGACGCCCAGCAGCTCAAACAGGCGCATACTGTCCCTCCTTGCGGTTCCGCTTCCGGTTTTGGGGAAAGTCTCCTTTCCCCTCCGATATTATAGCACAGATTCCGGCGGGACGCAATCATCCCCTCGAAAACTTCTTCAAACGGCGCGCCGCGGGCGGCATAAATTGTGCTTGCCTTTTCGGCGTGAATTGTTTATAATAATTGCCGTATAAATATCCATTTGACAGGAGGCTGCGGAATGGAACGGCAATTCGATCTGCAAAAGCACATTGAGCAGGGCGTGGAGGCCATCGTGGCCGATACCCTGAAGGCCACCCTGAAAAACCCCAAGGAAAGCGCCTTTATGGCAAAGTTCGCCATCGCCAGCCGGAAGGCCTCCAAGACCCGGCTGAAGCTGGAGGAGGAGGGGCTCCACGTGCCCGGCTTTCTGATCGCCAGCATCACCTCCCGCTGCAATCTCCACTGCGCGGGCTGCTACTCCCGCTGCAGCAACGCCACCAACGACGCGCCCCCGGTGGATCAACTCTCCGACGAGGAGTGGCTGCGGATCTTCCGGGAGGCGGAGGAGCTGGGGATCAGCTTCATTCTGCTGGCGGGCGGCGAGCCCATGATCCGCCGGGACATTGTGGAGGCCGCGGGCAAGATGCGGAACATCATCTTCCCGGTCTTTACCAACGGCACCTTCATCGACCAGCGCTATTTCAAGCTGCTGGACGAGTGCCGGAACCTGATCCCGGTGCTGAGCATCGAGGGGGGCCAGGAGATCACCGACGCCCGCCGGGGCAGCGGCATCTACCGGCTGGTGACCGACAATATGCGGAGATTCCAGGAAAAGGGCCTGATCTTCGGGGCCTCCATCACCGTCACCACGGAGAACGTCCGGGAGGTCAGCTCCCCTGCCTTCCTGGACACGCTGATGGACCGGGGCTGCAAGCTGGTGATCTTTGTGGAGTTCGTGCCCGTCACCGAGGAGGCCCGGCACCTGGCCCCCGGCGACGCCGAGCGGGAATACCTTGCAAAGGCCATGGAGGAGCTGCGGCAGAAGTACAGCGAAGCGGTGCTGCTGTCCTTCCCCGGCGACGAGCTGGCCATGGGGGGCTGCATGGCGGCGGGTCGGGAGTTCTTCCACATCAACTCCCACGGCGGGGCGGAGCCCTGCCCCTTCTCCCCCTATTCCGACGTGAACATCCGGGATAGCTCTCTGCGGGAGGCCATCGCCTCCCCCCTGTTCCGGCGGCTTCAATCCGAGGGCGTACTCAGCGGCGAGCACGTGGGCGGCTGCGTGCTCTACGAGAAGCGGGACCAGGTGGAGGCCCTGCTGAACTGAGAGATCCCAACAGAAAAGGACCTGCGTGTTCCGAGCTTCAATCGGAACACGCGGGTCCTATTTTATACGAATATTGGATTCATGTCAGAAACAGTTTAATCCCTCCTCCGCGTTTTTACGGAGGACGCCCCGGCAAAGTCCGGGGAACTATGCCGTACAAGCGCTGTTTTCGCAAATCCGAACGGATTTGCAAACCGCGGTTTCACACGCGCCGGATGAAACGGCTTCTCAGGGCTTCATCAAAAATTGTATTACGTCTTCCCCGGTGCCGGCGGGGTGAGGGTCAGAATCTCCGCCCCCAGGGCGTCGCAGAGGGCGTCGTCGTGGGTGGCCAGGATCAGAGTCTTCCCGGCGGCCCGCAGCTCCGTCAGCAGGGCCGTCAGCCTTTGCCGGGTCCCGCCGTCCAGCCCCGCCAGGGGCTCGTCCAGCACCAGAACCTCCGGGTTCAGGGCCAGCACAGCCGCCAGGGCCAGCTGCTTCTTCTGGCCGCCGCTGAGATGGTAGGGGGCCTTCTCCGCCAGGGGCTCCAGGCCGAAGAGGGTCATGCAGTCCCGGACCCGGGCCTCGATCTCTGCCTTCGGCAGGCCCAGCTGCCGTGGGCCGAAGGCGATCTCCTCCCGGGCCGTGGCGTTGAAGAGCATCACGTCGGGATTCTGAAAGAGATAGCCCACCCGCCGGTGGAAGATCTTGGCCCTGGTCTGGTCCTTCAGATAGGCCGGGGTGATTGCCGCCCCGTCGAAGCGGTAGACCCCGCTCCGGGGAAAGGAGAGGCCGTTCAGCACCCGCAGCAGGGTGGTCTTCCCGGCGCCGTTGTCTCCCCGCAGGGCCAGGCAGCCCCCGGCCTCCACAGACAGGGAAAGATCCCGAAGCACCGGCGGCTCCTCAGGGGCGTAGGAAAACGTGATTTGATTCAGTTCGATCAGCGACATGGCTCACAATCCTTTATAATCCTCTGTAAAGCCCCGGCAGCACATGGCCTCCCAGGTCTGGCGGCTCAGCTCCGTGGAGCGGAGGAAGGTCACGCCCATCACGCCTCCCACGGAGCGGTATTTGTGCCGATCCCGGCCCACGGCCCGCAGTCCCCGGGCGGTCAGCAGATCCACCATCAGACCCCCCAGCAGCACGATGTACTTGAGACTCAGATCCAGCACGAAGATGAAGACCCCCGGCACGCGGAGCTGCCGCAGGGCGCCGGTGATCTGATTCCAGGGTGTCCGGCGGTTGAATAAGTTTACCATAATTACACTTATGAATACTTTTCCGACCAGGATCAGATTGTTGCCCCGGCCCGCGGGCCGCAGCAGCATGGCGGGCAGCAGCAAAATCAGCGCCAGCAGGGCCGCCCCCAGGGCGGGCCGCAGCACGGACCAGAGGGCCTCGGCGGGCAGGACGCTGACGCAGCCCATGGCCAGGGCCGCCAGCGCCAGCAGCAGAAGGGGATGCCGGGCCAGGGAGCAGGTCAGCAGCAGGGCCAGCAGAAGCAGCAGCTTCAGCACCGCCGGCAGCCGCAGCCTTCCTTCCCGGCCCCGCTGGACCCGGACCCGGGCCAGCAGCCCCCCCAGGGCCTTGAGGCTGCGCAGGGCAAAAGCGCCCCCGTCCCGCGGGGGCGCAATCTGCTCTTTCCTTTGCATCCAGCCGGGGATCAAGCCCGGTTCCTCCGGCCGCGCATCACCAGGGACAGCAGCTTGAAGAGGATGACCAACAGGGCCACGCCGATGACGGCGGAGAGGACGTAGGCCAAAACCTCGTTCATGCCCTCCAGAGCGTAGTCCGGCATCGGCACGTTCAGGGACCAGCCCTTTTCCAGCCCCGCAGGGGTATAGCCCAGTGCTTTGCCGTTGGTGACGATCTCCGCGATCTCCTCGGCGCCCCACTCGCCCCAGGCGGTTCCGGTGGCCAGCAGGCCCAGGGGGCAGGCGGCAATCAGAGCCGCGATCAGCGCGAAAATGGGCAGGCGGCTCTTCTTTCCCGTCTCCGGAGCGTCCGCCAGGATGCGCTCATAGCACAGATCCGGGGACGTCCTCCGCACCAGGGCAAAGACCGCCACGGTAAAGGCAGCCTCCACCAGACCCGCCACCGCCAGGTGGGGGATCATCATGGCCGGGATGGCAATGCTGAGATCGTAGGGGCAGTAGAGGGCGTTGCCCAGAGCGTCCCGGAAGAGCATGGGCTGAAGTCCGAACTCCACGGCACAGCAGAAGGCCGCGACATTCAGGCCCACGTAGGAGCCGACAGCCGCGCCAAGGAGATGGAAGCCGGAGCGGGCCTTTTCCCCGCCCCCGGCCTTGACGATGAGCCGGTAGACGAAATATCCCACATAGGGCAGAACGAAGGCCATATTGAAGCAGTTGGCGCCGAAGGCCAGGATGCCGCCGTCTCCGAAGAGCAGGGCCTGCAGCAGCAGGGCCACCGATACCGCCAGGCAGGCGGCGTTGGGGCCGAAGAGCAGGGCAATCAGGGTGCCGCCCACGGCGTGGCCCGTGGTGCCCCCCACCAGGGGCACGTTGAACATCATGGCCAGGAAGGAGAAGGCAGCCCCCGCGCCCAACAGGGGGATTTTCTCCTTGGGCAGCTCCTCGTTGGTCTTTTTCACGGCGTGGACCCACACCGGGATCATGGCCGCTCCCATGACGGCGCAGCTGACGGGGGAGAGATAGTTTTCCGGAATATGCACGCAAAGCGCCTCCTTCGTCGGGTTTTGGGATTATTATACCGACGAAAGGAAGCGCTCGCAAGCCCCCCGGGGGGATGTTTGGGAATTGAAAAATGAGATTTGAAACGCGGGAATATCCCGAACCCAGGTCAGATAAACTTCTGCACCGCCTTTTGGAATTCCTCCACCAGCTCCAGGTTGCCGTCGGCGATGGCGTGGGCGATGCAGTGGGTCATGTGCTCGTTGATGATCTCCTTGCCAAGGTTTTTCAGGGCGGCGTTCACCGCCGAGAGCTGGGTCAGCACCTCGGCGCAATCCTCGTCGTTTTCGATCATGGTCTGGACGTGCTTCAGGTGGCCGATGGCTCTGGCCAGGCGGTTGAGCTGCCGCTTTTTCTCCGCCGGGTCGTGATGGTGACTGTAATGCTTGTCCATGGCGCTGCCCCCGCCCTACAGCTTTGTGACGCCGTTTAAGATGTTGCGGTAGTCCGCCAGGTTCTTCCGCAGCAGACGGGGAATCTCCAGACCGTAGGGACAGCGGCTCATGCAGACGCCGCAGTCCACGCAGTCGTCGATCCTGGCCATCTCCGCCTGCCAGTGCTCGTTGAGCCAGGCGGCGGAGGGGGCCCGCCGCAGCATCTGGGAGATGCGGGCGCACTGATTGATGGTGATGCCCACGGTGCAGGGCATGCAGTAGCCGCAGCCCCGGCAGAATTCCCCCGCCAGGGACCGCCGGTCCGCCTCGATGAAGGCCGCCAGCTCGGGGGTCATCTCCGGCTCCCGCTCAAAGAAGGCCAGCCACTGCTCCAGCTCCTCCGGCCGCTGAACGCCCCAGATGGGCAGGGCCCGGAACTGCCCCATAAAGGCCATGCAGGCCTCGGCGTTGGTCAACAGACCGCCCGCCAGACCCTTCATGGCGATGAAACCCATCCCGGCTGCCTCGCAGGCCCGCACCAGGGCCCGGTCCCGCTCCGCGGAGAGATAGGAGAAGGGGAACTGCAGGGTCTCGTAGAGGCCGCTGGCCACGATCTCCTCCGCCACGGCGATCAGATGGGCGGTGATGCCGATGTGCCGGATCTTGCCCTGGGCCTTGGCCTCCAGCATGGCCTCGTACATGCCGGTGCCGTCCCCGGGCCGGTAGCACTGCTTGACGCAGTGGAACTGGTAGAGGTCAATGTAGTCCGTCTGCAGCTCCCGCAGGCTGGTCTCCAGGTCCTTCCAAAAGTCCTCCGGGGTCTTGGCCATGGTCTTGCTGGCAATATAGACCTTCTCCCGCATCCCGGCGAAGGCGACGCCCAGCTTGGTCTCGCTGTCGGTGTAGGCCCGGGCGGTGTCGAAAAAGCGCATGCCCCCCTCGTAGGCCCGGCGGAGCAGGGCGACGGCGCAGTCCAGGCTGACCCGCTGGATGGGCAGGGCGCCAAAGGCGTTCTGGGGGACGGTGATGCCGGTGCGGCCCAACGTGATCTGTTTCATAGTCGGTTCCTCCCTTGTTTTTTGGTTTATTGTAGCAAACCGGGGGGCGGCTGTCAATTCACTTGTTTTCAATTTGTTCAAAACTCTTTAAGTCTGAACTAAGACTTCCCGCGTATACTGGCGCCAACAACAAAACACCGAGGTCCGCCGGACCTCCCGACTGAAAGGAGCGATTCTTATGAAACAGATTCTCAACAAACTGATCCCCTGCCTGCTGGCGGCCCTGCTGGTCCTCTCCCTGGCGGCCTGCGGCACCACCGGCGACAGCCAGAGCGCCGCCCAGACCGCCCGGAGCCAGAGCGGCAGCAGCACCGCCGAGGTCTTCGCCGGCGGTGAGGGCTGGTCCGATATGAGCGGCAGCGGCAGCACGAACAGCGGCGGCTCCGGCAGCGTCAGCGGCAGCTCCGGCAGCGTCAGCGGTGGCAGCGCCCTGGATCTGTCCGACCTGTTCACCGATCGGGACCTGGAGCAGAGCGCCGACCTCAGCGAGGCGGTCAGCGTCAGCCTCTCCGACGGCCAGCAGTACACCGTCAGCGCCGCAGGGGTCTACCTGCTCTCCGGCAGCGTGAAAAACGCCACGGTGATCGTGGACGCGGGGGACGAGGACAAGGTCCAGCTGGTGCTGGACGGCCTGACTGTCACCAACGACGATTTCCCCGCCATCTACGTGAAGAACGCGGACAAGGTCTTCGTCACCACCGCCGAGGGCAGCCGGAACAGCCTCTCCGTCACCGGCGCCTTCACCGCCGACGGGACCACCAACACCGATGCGGTGATCTTCTCCAGAGACGACCTGGTGCTGAACGGCCTTGGCAGCCTCAGCATCTCCTCCAGCGACAACGGCGTCAGCTGCAAGGACGATCTGAAGATCACCGGCGGCGTCCTCACGATCAGCGCCCGGGATCACGGCCTGGAGGCCAACGACTCCATCGCAATCTGTGACGGAACGATCAGCGTCAGCAGCGCCGCCAAGGACGGGCTCCACGCGGAGAATGAGGAGGACGACAGCGTGGGCTGGATCTATCTGGGCGGCGGCAGCCTGAGCGTCAACGCCGCGGACGACGGCATCCACGCGGTCAGCATCCTGCAGATCGACGACGGCGCCGTCAGCGTCACCGCGGCGGAGGGCCTGGAGGCCACCTGGGTCCAGATCAACGGCGGCGACATCACCGTCAACGCCACGGACGACGGCGTCAACGCGGGCCGCAAGTCCGGCGCCTGCACCGTCTGCGTGGAGATCAACGGCGGCAGCCTCACCGTCACCATGGGCCAGGGCGACACCGACGGCATCGACTCCAACGGCAATCTGATCATCACCGGCGGCACCGTCAGCGTCAACGCCCAGAGTCCCTTCGACTACGACGGCACTGTCACCAAGACCGGCGGCACCGTCATCGTCAACGGCGTGGAGACCGACCAGATCAGCAGCCAGTTCGGCGGCATGGGCGGCTTCGGAGGCGGCGGCATGGGAGGCAACGGCGGCTTCCCCGGCGGCATGGGCGGCGGCCGGCACGGCTGAGCCCCGACCCGGAAGCACAGCGGAAAAAGGGGGCCCTCCGGCTTGACGGAGGGCCCCCAACGTGGTATAATGAGGACACTTTTACAGAGAAACCGGAGATTTCCTATGAGCTTCTCGTTTTATACGCAAAACGCCCTGCTGGGGGTGGGCCTGGCCATGGACGCCTTCTCCGTCTCCCTGGCCAACGGCCTGCGGGAGCCTCGGATGGGGGGCCGCCGGATGGCCGGCGTCGCCGGGGTCTACGGCTTTTTTCAGTTTTTGATGCCCCTGCTGGGCTGGGTCTGCGTCCACAGCATCGTCAGTCTCTTCTCCTTCCTGGAGCGGGCCATCCCCTGGATCGCCTTCGGCCTGCTGGCCTGGATCGGCGGTAAGATGCTGCTGGAGGGCCTGCGGGAGGGCCGGGCGGACCGGGAAGCCCCGGCGGAGCGGCGGCTCACGGGCCGGGATCTGCTGGTCCAGGGCGTCGCCACCGCCATCGACGCCCTGTCCGTGGGCTTCACCATCGAGCAGTACCGTTTCCCGGAGGCGCTGTTGGCCTCCGGCATCATCGCGGCGGTGACCTTTTGCCTCTGCCTGCTGGCCCTGGCCATCGGCAAGCGGCTGGGGGTGAAGCTCTCCCGCTATGCCTCCATCCTGGGAGGCGTCATCCTCATCGCCATCGGCTTCAAGATCTTCCTGGAGGGGCTCTGACAGAGCCTTCCGGCGATACGAAGGGCGCGGCCCCGGAGCGGACTCCGGGGCCGCGCTTTTTTGCAGCAAAGGGCTCCGATGCCCTATGCCCCGTCCTGGCCCAGCCTGCCCCGCGCCCGGAGCAGCTCCTCCACCAGGGCGACGCACTCAAAGACCAGGGCGTCGCAGTGGGGCTTCTTCTCCCGGCCCAGGGCCTTGTTCCGCTGCAGCAGCTGGGTGCAGTCCAGCATCCCGTCGTGGCCGGCCCGCAGGCGGCGGTAGTATTCCGACGGATCGTCGATGCCGAAGAGCCCCAGCACCACCAGCCCGCCGGTGATGGCACCGCAGGCCGCGGCCCGCTTGAGACCGCCGCCGAAGTTGGCGCAGATGCCCAGGGCCTGCTGCTCCGTGAGCCCCGCGTCCGCCGCGAAGGGCAGCACCACGGACTGACCGCAGTTGTAGTGGGGGGTCACGATGGCCCGCAGCTCCTTTGCCCGTTCCAGATATTTGCTCATGTTCATCCTCCGTTCTCTGAGCCTTCGCCGGGGCGGCCCCACAGGGCGGCGCCGGCGTGAGCTTCCTCTTTGTTGGATCCGTCGATCCCCCGGGACGCAAGGGGCGGCCCGTACGGGCGGCAGTCCAGGATCTCCACCCGCCGGGGCTCCACCCGGCAGGGGAGCACCAGAATTTCCACCCCGGCGGCCCGGGCGGCCTCAAAGGCCTCGGCAAAGGCCGGGTCCGTCTCCCGGTTGGGCAGCAGCCTGTCCAGGCCGTTGACCTGCAGGACGAAGGCCGCGGCGCAGCGCCAGCCGGCGGCCCGGGCGGCGGTCAGCTCCCGCAGGTGCTTCACGCCCCGCTCCGTGGGAGCGTCGGGGAAATAGCCGATTCCGTCCCGCTCCAGGGTGCAGCCCTTCACCTCCAGCAGCCAGCGCTCCGCCCCCCGCTCCAGATAAAAGTCCAGCCGGGATTGACCGAAGCGGTACTCCGCCTGGATCCGCTCGAAGCCCCGGCCCTCCAGCCACTCCCGCACCAGGGCGTTGGGCGCCTGGCTGTCGACGTTGCAGAGGACCCCGTCTGCCCGCCGCACCGCCACCAGGTCGTATCGGGTCTTCCGGGCGGGATGCTCCGAGCGGGTGAGCCAGAGCTCCGCCCCCGGGCGCAGCAGCTCCCGGCAGCGGCCCGTGTTCTTGACGTGGACGGTCTCCTCCCGTCCCTCCAGCGCCACCCGGGCCGTGAAGCGGTTGGGCCGGTCCAGAAAGACAGCGGGCACGATATTGGGGTATTCCATAGGGCCTCCTGTCACGCGGGAGGCGCGGCGCCCGCCCGTGTTTTTTCAGATTGTACCACAACCCGGCGCCCGGCGCAAGGCCCGGATGGACAAAAACGGCGGAAATACCCGTTGCCTTTCCCGGAGTCCTGTGCTATGATAACAAAGTGGGCGCCTCCGGCGCCCGGCCTAAGTATGCAGGAAGGAAAGAAAACCATGAAAATTGCGCTTACCTATGAAAACGGACAGATTTTTCAGCACTTCGGCCATACCGAGTGCTTCAAGCTCTACGAGGTGGAGGACGGGCAGATCCGCCGCACCGAGCTGATCGACTCCAACGGCAGCGGCCACGGCGCCCTGGCGGAGCTGCTGCACCGCCACAGCATCGACGTGCTGATCTGCGGCGGCATCGGCGGCGGGGCCCAGGCGGCCCTGGCGGAGCAGGGCATCGAGCTCTGCGCCGGCGCCTCCGGCGACGCCGACGAGGCGGTGGCGGCCTATCTGCGGGGGGAGCTGGTGAACACCGGCGCCAACTGCGACCATCACCACGGAGAGGACCACGCCTGTGGCTCCCAGGGCTGCGGGGAGCAGGGCTGCCATTCCGAGGGCGGCTGCGGCGGCTGCCACAGCGGCGTCCGGGGCAAAAACGTGGGCAAGACCTGCCGGGTCCACTACCGGGGCACCTTCAACGACGGCACGCAGTTCGACGCCTCCTATGACCGGGGCGAGCCCCTGGAGTTCGTCTGCGGCGCGGGCATGATGATCCCCGGCTTCGACGCCGCCGTGGCCAATATGGAGCCCGGCCAGATCCTGGACGTGCATCTGACGCCGGAGGAGGCCTACGGTCCCTCCGACCCGGAGGCCATTTTCCCGGTGGAGCTGAGCCAGCTGCCCGGCGCGGAGCAGCTGCAGGTGGGGGAGCGGATCTATCTGCAGGACCCCACCGGCCAGGCCTTCCCGGTGACCGTGGCGGCCAGGGACGAGAAGACCATCACCTTCGACGCCAACCATGAGATGGCGGGCAAGGAACTGAATTTCCGCATCGAGCTGCTGGAGCTCCTGGATTGATCCTCCAAAACCGCGCGGCGCCTCCCCAAAACAGGGGAGGCGCCGTCTTTTCGTATGGGGGCCTATGGCCGGCCCCGCGCCCGGCCCTCCCGGCCGCCGCCGAAGCCGCCCATGTCGGAGACGCTGAGCCCGGAGCCGTCGATCCGGGCGGCGGCGTCCTGCTCCTGGGTGGAGGCGGCCAGACTGCCCTCCAGCTGGGCCCGGACGGAGGCCGCCCGCAGCAGGCAGAACTGCCGCAGGGTCTGCACGGCCTTGTCAAACTGCTCCACCGTATAGAAGGCGGTGGGGTCCTTTTCCACATAGGGCCGCAGCATGGCGCAGAGGGAATCCAGCTCCGCCTCGAAGTCCCCGGACTCGAAGTAGTCCAGCAGCTCCTCCAGTGCCTGATGGTACTGCTCCAGACAGGCCTCGTCCGCCGGAATCCAGGCCCACATGGGACGGTCCGCCTCCCGGGCTCCGGAGAGGGGCGTGTCGATGCCGGTGTTGATCAGAAGGGTGGCGTCGCCGCCCCCCATCCCGCCGCCGAAGCTGCCGAAGGCCAGGTTGTAGTCCCAGGGCAGCATGGACAGCTTCCCGTCCTTTTCATAGAGATAGTAGTTGTGGAGCATATTGCCGGTGTAGCTGTCGTAGTTCAGCACGAAGTTGTGGGCCGCGAAGTAGCGGATCACCTGCTCCGTGTCCAGGGCCTCCTCCGGCCTGCCCTCGGAGAGGGCCTTCAGCGCCGCGATGACCCGGGCCTGGGCCGCCTCGTCGGCGTCGGTCTCCGCGTTGTCAAAGATGTCGGAGTAGCTGTCCGGGTCCTCGTCGGTGTAGCGCAGGTCGGAGCCCTTGGCGCTGCCGCCGAAGCCGCCTCCGCCGGGGAACGCTCCGCCGCCGGGGAAGCCCTCGCCGTTCCCGCCGGGGAAGCCGGGCTGCCGTCCGCCCTCCCCCTCCGGAGGCGTGGGCTGCTGCCCGTCCGGCGGCGTGGGCTGCTGCCCGTCCCCGTTCGGCATTGCGGGCGCTTGCCCGTCCCCGCTCGGCATGACGGGCGCTTGCCCGTCCGGCGGCGCGGGCGCCTGTCCGTCCGGCGGCGCGGGCGCCTGTCCGTCCTCGCCGGGGAAGCCGCCCTCCTGCCCGCCGGGGAAGCCGGGACGCTGGCCCATGTCGCCGCCGGCCTGGTCCAGCTCCTCCGCCTCCGGCTTGTAGATCACGCCCCGGCCCTCGTTGGTCCGGGCCAGCCAGGACTCGCTCACGTCCTCCAGCGCGATGTAGAGCCCGTGGTCCGCGCCGTTCACCTTCAGCCAGACGAAGCTGGCCAGGGGCGCCTCCACGCCGATCCGCCGGAAGAGCCCGTAGCTCAGGTAGTCCTTGAGACAGGTGGCGTCGGCATAGAGATTGTTCAGACTCAGCTTGTTCAGACCGTGGTAGCTCTGGCTTTTGTCGTACTTGCCGAAGTTCAGCTTGAAGCTGTAGCGGTCGCTGTCCGGGTCCGAGGCCACGGAGGACAGGCTGGTGTTGCCCTTGGTGGCAAAGGAGACCTGCTCCAGCTTCTCTCCGTCGATGACCACCGTGGCCTTGTACTTGGTCTTGTCCAGGGGGTTGGCCCGCAGATCCGCCCAGTCCTCGTCGGAGATGCTGACCTCGACGGTATGGACCCGGCTGCCGTCAAACAGGCCGTTGTATAGGCTGTCTTCGCTGTCGCTGCCGGATGCCGGGGCCTCCGTCCGGGCGGGAAGCGGCTCCTCCCCGGCGGCGGAGCTGCCGGGCTCCGCCGGGACGCTGCCCGGGGCCGCCGTGGCGTCCTCCGTTCCGGCGCTGCCGGTGGCGGCGGGGAGCTGTCCGCCGCCGCAGGCGCACAGGCCCAGCAGCAGGCACAGGGCCAGCGCCAGGCTCAACAAACGCATAATCTTTTGTTTCATCGAAACGCCTCCATTGTATTTTTTGCTATGATACGATATAGTAGGGGATGGACCTTAACGCTGCCTTAGTCCGGCCCGCCCTGCCCTGGCCGGGCCAACGAAAAAAATTTGAATCTCCCGTAAACCTTTTCGCCCCCTTGTGCATCTAACAAGCAGAACAGCATGAAAGGAGGCCGGGGAGCATGTGCCCGGAGCTTGATTTCAGCGAGCAGTACCGCGTCCTGATGAAGGCCTACCGGCTGACGCCGGAGGCTGCGGCGCGGCAGCTGGACGCCATTCTGAAACGATTCTACGCAGGCAGGGAGAAGGCCGAACAGCGGCCCGTCCTGCCCCGGAAAGGTGGATTGACGACGTGAAAAAAGAGACCGAAGCCAATGCCCCCGCCCCCGTCAGCCCGGAGCTGCTGGAGCGGGCCCGCGCCCACGACCGGCAGGCTCTGACGGAGCTCTACGAGGCCACCAAGCTGGAGATCTACCGCTGCATCCACGCGCTGGTGCGGGATGAGGAGCTGACCCTGGACATCCAGCAGGACAGCTATCTGCAGGCCTTTTCCCATCTGGACCAGCTGCGGGAGCCGGAGTCCTTCCTGCCCTGGCTGCGGCAGATTGCCGTGAACCAGGCCCGGGCCCAGCTCCGCCGCAGGCGGCCCACCCTCTTTACGGAGCTGCGGGAGGACGGCGAGCCGGAGCCGGAGCTGCCGGACCTCCGCCCGGAGGCCTCCCCGGAGCTGGCCCTGGACCGGAAGGAGACCGCCCGCCTGGTGCGGGAGATCCTGGACGGCCTCCCCGACGGCCAGCGTCTGATCCTGGGCATGTATTACTATGAAAATATCCCCATCCGCCAGATCGCGGCGGATACCGGTCTGAGCCAGGGCACCGTCAAGGCCCAGCTCTTCAAGGGCCGCAGCCGGGTGGAGCAGGAGGTCCGGCAGCTGGAGGCCAAGGGTGTGAAGCTCTACGGCCTGTCGCCCCTGCCCTTTCTGCTGGCCCTGCTGAAGCGGAGCGAGCCCGCCGCCGAGGCGGGGGAGCGGGTCCTGGCCGGGGTCCTGCCCCAGGCGGCCGAGAGCGCCGCCGTCCACGTGGGCCGGGGCTTTTTCCAGACGGCCCTGGGCCGGGTGACCCTGGGTGTTTTGGCCGCAGCCGTCCTGGGCGGCGGCGCGGCGGGCTGGCGCTGGGCCAGGACCCGCTTCCAGGTTGGAGATTATCAGCCCCCCACCGCGGTGGAGAGCGCCGAGGATCTGGACCCGGACTCCCGGGAGGATCTGCAAGCCGAGCCCGTCACCACGGAGCCAACGGAGCCCGTCACCACGGAGCCCGTCGTCACGGAGACGACGGAGCCCGTCACCACCGAGCCCACGGAGCCGAAATCCACCGAGCCCGCTGGGGCAGACCCGGGGCCTTCGGAGCCCCGGCCCAC
>CAMNHH010000031.1 GCA_946539175.1 uncultured Clostridia bacterium
GCGCTGGGGCTGCTTGTCGCCCGGGGTGCGGGGCGCGTCCCGCCGTCCCGGCCGCCGACGAGGGCTTCTCCGGTTTGCGTTTCCGTTCCGCATATCGGATTCGACAGCGCAGGGCATCGCCCCGCGCTGATTTTTGCCCTTTTTAAGATACAAAATCTTGACATTTGGCCTAAAATGTGGTATAATTAAGATACAGATATAAAACAAAGATACCAAAAGGAGGACTCACGATGGCGGATATTCTGACGGCTGTGACGCGGGAGGAGGGGCTGGAGGCTGCGGCAGCGTCCAGGCGGGTCGCCGCCCACGAGGCGGAGGCCCGGCGGGCCGACCCCAGGCTGTACGATCTGCAGGGGAATTTCGTCTACTGGCTGGACTGGCTGAACCGGGACCGCCACGGCGCCATTGAAAAGACCCTGTCCAATCTCTGCCTGGTGCTGGAGACGGACCCGGAGCTGGCCAACATCGGCTACAATCAGTTCACCGACAGCTTCGAGGCCACCGGCCCGCTGCCCTGGCGGCAGGGGCCCGGTCCCTGGCGGGACACGGACGACGCCCAGCTCATGCGCTACGTGGACCGGCGCTTCGGCAGCTTTCCCATGGTCTACTACGCCCAGGCCCTTTCGGCCCAGCAGGACAGGCTGGGCTTTCACCCCATCCGCCGCTATTTCATGGATCTGCCGGACTGGGACGGGGTTCCCAGGGTGGAGCGGCTGCTGATCGACTACCTGGGCGCGCCGGACACGGCCTACGTGCGGGCGGTCACCCGCAAGACCCTCTGCGCCGCGGTGCAGCGGGTTTTCCTGCCGGGCTGCAAGTTCGACCATATCCTGGTGCTCTCCGGGCCCCAGGGCGTGGGCAAGAGCACCCTGCTGGCCCGGCTGGGGATGAGCTGGTTTTCCGACAGCCTGACGGTCTCCGACATGAACGACAAGACCGCCGCCGAGCAGCTCCAGGGCCACTGGATCATTGAGATCGGGGAGATGGCGGGCATGAAGCGGGCGGAGCTGGAGAAGGTCAAGGCCTTCCTCACCCGGCAGGACGACAAGTACCGGGTGGCCTACGGCCGCCGGGTCACCAGCCACCTGCGGCAGTGCGTGTTCTTCGGCACCACGAACCAGGAGGGCTATCTGCGGGATCTGACGGGGAACCGCCGCTTCTGGACCGTGCCGGTGACGGGGCAGGGAAGCCGCAGACCCTGGGAGCTGGAGCAGCCGGTGCTGGATCAGATCTGGGCGGAGGCCCTGGGTCTGGCGGCGGAGGAGCAGCTGTTTCTGGACAGGAGCCTGGAGGAGCAGGCCGCTGCCATGCAGCAGGCCGCCCTGGAGGAGGACGAGCGGGAGGGTCTGGTGCGGGCCTATCTGGAGGATCTGATTCCCCGGGATTGGGACAGCCGCAGCCTGCTCCAGCGCATGAGCTGGTATCAGACCCCCAGCTATGCCAGAGCCGGCGAAGCAAAGCTGGTCCGGCGGAACCGGACCAGCAATATGGAGATCTGGTGCGAGTGCTTCGGAGAGCAGAAGCAGAAGCTTACCCGGCGGCAGAGCAGCGAGATCAGCGCCATCATGGCCCGGATCCCCGGCTGGGAGCGGACGCAGATCAGCGCCGCCCGGGGACCCTACGGCGTGCAGCGGGTCTTTCAGCGGATCCCCGACCCGGCGGACGACGCATTCCAGGGGCGTATAAACGTATAAACGTAAACAAAGCGTTTTCCAGGAGTATTACGGAGAATCCAGATAAAAGGTAAGGAAAAATTCGTTTTGTTTTGCACTTCGTTTTGCGCCCGGCGTCCCTGGGGCCTCCCGGGGAGACAGATTTCGGAAAAAACACAAGACAGTTCTTGTAATTTCCCGGAACTAATTGTATAATATAGATTAAAGCTGTGAAGATTCAAAGGAGGCGGTCCCATGCTGCTGCTCAGCGCCTGTCTGGCGGGGGAGCCCTGCCGCTATGACGGCGGCGACAATCGCGTTCCCGCCCTGGCGGAGCTGGCCCGGCGGGGCCGGGCGGTTTTGGTCTGCCCGGAGCGGCTGGGAGGCCTGCCCACGCCCCGGAGCCCCAGCGAGCGCCAGCCGGACGGCAGCGTGAAAAACCGGGCGGGGGAGGACGTTACCGCGGCCTTCCGCCTGGGCGCGGAGCGGGCCCTGGAGCTGTGCCGGGCCGCGGGCTGCCAAGCTGCGGTGCTGAAGGCCCGGAGCCCCTCCTGCGGGGCGGGCTGTATCTACGACGGCAGCTTCACCCATACGAAGATCCCCGGCGACGGGGTCTTCGCCGCCCTGCTGCGGCGGGAGGGAATCCCGGTCTATACGGAGGAAACCTATGCGTCCCGGCTGACGGAGGGGGAGGCGGCCCTATGATTTCCGGCTATCCCCTCTGGCTGGCCCTGCTGATCGGCCTGGGGGTCTTTGCTGCGGGCTTCGTGGATGGCATCGGCGGGGGCGGCGGCATCATCTCGGTGCCGGTCTACCTGCTGGCGGGCCTGCCCCCCCACCTGGCCCTGGGCACCAACAAGCTGTCCTCCTGCGTGGGCACAGCCTTCTCCACCTTCCGCTATCTGAAAAAGGGTTACGTGGACTGGTCCCTGGCCCTGCCCTCTGTGGTCCTTGCCATCGGCGGCGCTTATCTGGGCACCAGCCTGCAGCTGATGGCGGACGAGCGAATTCTGAAATACCTGCTGCTGCTGGTGCTGCCCGTGGCGGCGGCGGTGCTGCTGCGGAAAAAGAGTCTGCCGGAGCAGCGGGGCGAAATGGCCCCCGGCAGACGCCGCCTCATCGTCTGGGGCTTCTCCCTGCTGGTGGGGATCTACGACGGCTTCTACGGCCCCGGCACCGGCACCTTTCTGCTGATCGCCTTCTGCACCCTGGGGAAGCTGGATCTGCGCACCGCCTCCGGCAACGTGAAGATCGTGAACCTGTCCTCCAACCTGGGGGCCCTGGCCACCTCTCTGACGGCCGGGAAGGTGCTGATCGGCCTGGGGCTGCTGGCGGCCTGCTTCTCCATCGCGGGCCACTGGCTGGGCTCCGGCCTGGCCATCAAAAACGGCGCGAAGATCGTGCGCCCCGTGATCCTGCTGGTGATCCTGCTGCTGGCCGTCCGGGTGGCGGCGGAGCTGATCGCCTGAGGGACAATCCAGACGGAGGGCGCAGGGGACCGCCCCGGCGGCGGGGCTGATCCCAATCCTCTGAATTTTGAACGGAGAAAACAATGAAACCACAAAGGAAGCGAAAGCCCGTGTTATTCTGGTTCGTTTTCGTCCTGGCGGCCCTGCTGGGGCTGGCCCTGTTTGAGCTGGGAAAAAACACCCTTTGGGGCTGGGCCCTGCTGCTCTGCCTGCTGGCGGGCTGGGCCCTGCTGCGGCTGCGGGTCCTGCCGGGCAGCGGCTTTTTGCCCCGCTTCGGCCTCTTTCTGGGGGCCCTGGCGCTGATGGGGCTGCTGTTTGTGCTGTCCGGGCCCCGGGAGAAGCCCATTCCCGCCGTCTCCGGCGGCAAGGCCCCGGCGACGGAGCCCGTCACCGTGGCCCAGGGGCAGCTCAGCGGCGTCCGCAGCCCGGACGGGCAGGTGGAGGTCTATGCGGGCATCCCCTACGCCAAGCCCCCGGTGGGGGAGCTGCGCTGGCGGGAGCCCCAGGCGCCGGAGCCCTGGGAGGGGGTCCGGGTCTGCGACAGCTTCGCCCCCATGGCCATGCAGCCCCGCACCAACCCGGTGATGGGCTCCCTGATGGACATCTTCGGCTACCACCGCTTCCGGCTCAGTCTGACGGACAACTGGATCGAGCCCATGAGCGAGGACTGCCTCTATCTCAACGTCTGGAAGCCCGCCGGGGCCGTGGAAGGGCTGCCGGTGCTGGTGTACGTCCACGGCGGCTCTCTGACCACCGGCCAGCCCTCCTACGGGGAGTACAACGGGGAGGCCCTGGCCCGGGAGGGGATCATCGTGGTGAACTTCGCCTACCGCCTGGGCGTCTTCGGCTACTTCGCGGGGGAGGATCTGGCGGCGGAGTCCCCCAACGGCAGCACCGGCAACTACGGGCTGCTGGACCAGATCCAGGCCCTGCGCTGGGTCCATGAGAACATTGCCGCCTTCGGCGGCGACCCGGAGCGGATCACCGTCGCGGGAGAGTCCGCCGGGGCCTCCTCCGTCAACGCCCTGTGCGTGTCGCCCCTGGCGAAGGGCCTCTTCACCCGGGCCATCGCGGAGTCCAGCGGCATCACCGCCAAGGTTCCTTACCATACCTTCCGGCCCATGTCCGAGGCCCTGGAGACCGGGCGGAGGATCCGGCAGGAGCTGGGGGTCTCCGAGCTGGCGGCCCTCCGGGCCCTGCCTGCGGAGAAGCTGCTGCAAAACAGCCAGCCCAACGACTCCATGACCGTGGACGGCTACGCCATTGTCGAGCAGCCTTATCTGACTTATGAAAAGGGCGAAAACCACGAGACCGCCCTGCTCCAGGGCTTCAATGTCCACGAGGCCGACTTCTTCTGCATGGGCCGCAAGGTGGACGCGGAAAACTACGTGGAGGCCCTCCGGCCCCTCTACGGCGAGGGTGCGGCCCGGGCCGCGGCCCTCTTCCCGCCGGAGGAGCAGGTTCCCGATTACCGCTATCTGATCGACCCGGGCGGCAGCGCCAAGGGCGCCTACAACCGCTGCGTCTCCGCCGCCTGGTTTGCCTACAGCCACTACAACTGGGGCCGGCTGCTGCAAAAGCAGGGCGTACCGGTCTATACCTATTATTTCACCAAGGACAACGGGGGCCTGGGCTCCAACCACGCGGGGGAGCTGCCCTATTTCTACGGCAACCTGGACCGGCACCCCGGCAACTATGACGACGGGGACCGGGCCCTGTCCCGGATCATGCTGCAATACTACGCCAACTTCGTGAAAACCGGCGATCCCAACGGGGCGGAGCTGCCCCGCTGGCCGGAGGCCGCCCAGGCCCCGGAGCAGGTGCTGGAGCTGGGCGCGCAGATCCGGGTGACGCCGGATCCCTACCTGGGTCTCTACCCCCTGATCGACGCCCACCAGGACCAGCTGGCGGCACAGCAGCAAACGCCGTAGCGGCGGCCAATGCCCGCCGCCCGTTTGCCAAACCCGCAAGCGCAACCACAGAAACCAGGTCTGCTTGGCAGACAGAAAGGTCGAACTGAAATGATACCTGCTATCGCCTGCATCGGAGACAGCTGCGTGGACCACTACGAGGCCCTCGGGCAGAAGTTTCCCGGTGGGAATCCCGTCAACTTTGCCGTCTACCTCCGCCGTCTGGGGCGCAGCTCCTCCTTTGTGGGGGCCGTTGGCTCCGACGCGGACGGGGCGCTGGTGCTGGAGGCCCTGGCGGAAAAGGGCGTGGATCTGAGCCACGTCCAGGTGCTGCCCGGCCCCACCCCCACCACCAGGGTCTGCATGGAAAACGGGAACCGGGTCTTTACCGCCTACGACTCCGGCGTCATGGAGCACTACGCCCTGCGGCCGGAGGACCTGGCCTTCATCGGGCGGCACGCCATGGCGGTCACCGCCCTCTGGGGACGCTGTGAAAACGATCTGGCGGCCATCCGGGCCATGGGGGTGCCGGTGGCCTTTGACTGCGCGGATCTGCCCGACGATCCGGCGGCCCAGCGGGCCCTGCCCCACGTGGACATCGCCTTCTTCTCCGACGATCAGGCCAACGACGACGAGCTGATGGAGCGGATCCGTCAAATTGCAGCCCTGGGGCCCGGGACCGTGGTGGCCATGCGGGGCGCCAGAGGCAGCATGGCCTGGGACGGGGAGCTGTTCTACACCTCCGGCGCCATCGACTGCCCCGTGGTGGACACCCTGGGGGCAGGGGACAGCTACATCGCGGGCTTCCTCCACGCCACCCTGGCGGGTCTGCCCATGCCCCGCCGCATGTGGGCGGGCTCCGCCTGCGCCTCCGTCACCATCGGCTACGTGGGCGCCTGGTAAGGGGAGCGCCCCATGAGACCGAAAACCAAGCTGCTGTGGGAGCTGTTCGGGGTCTTCTTTCGCATCGGCCTTTTCACCTTCGGAGGCGGCTACGCCATGATCTCCCTGATCGACGAGGCCTGCGTGGAGAAACGGGCCTGGATCAGCCACGAGGACATGGACCGGCTGGTGGTGCTGGCGGAGTCCACCCCCGGCCCGGTGGCCATCAACTGCGCCACCTTCGTGGGGAAGCGGCAGGCGGGGATAGCGGGCGCCCTGTCGGCCACCTTCGGCATGGTGCTGCCCTCCTTCCTGGTGATCCTGCTGATCTCCCGTTACCTGGACCGCTTTTTGGAGCTCCGGCTGGTGGCCGGGGCCTTCCGGGGCGTCAAGCTGGCGGTGGCCATTCTGATTCTGGACGCGGGCCTGCGTATGATGAAGCGCCTGCCCCGGAAGCCCCTGCCCCTGGGCATTCTGCTCGTGGCCCTGGGGGCCATGCTGGCGGCGGAGCTGCTGGCGCTGCGGCTCTCCTCCGTGGTGCTGCTGCTGGGGGCGGCGGCTGTGAGTCTGCTGGCCCTGGCCTGCGCCCGCCGGAAGGGAGGGGGCCTGTGATGCTGTTGGAGCTGTTCTGGGGCTTTCTCCGGGTGGGGCTCTTCTCCTTCGGGGGCGGCTACGCCGCCGTGGCCCTGATCCGGGAGCAGGTCCGGGCCAGCGGCTGGCTGACGGAGGAGCTTTTGAGCTACGTCATCGCCGTCAGCGAAAGCACTCCGGGCCCCATCATGGTCAACCTGGCCACCTTCGTGGGCAGCAAGCAGGCGGGGATCCCCGGCGCGCTGGTCGCCACCCTGGCGGTGGTGCTGCCGGCCTTCGTCATCATCCTGGTGCTGACGGCGGTGCTGGACCGCTTTCTGGGCAATCCCTGGGTGGAGGCGGCGCTGACGGGGCTGAAGGCCTGCGTCACCGGGCTGATCCTGGCCACGGCGCTGGAGATGCTGGCGGCCAATACCCTGGGGCAGAGCGGACCGGACTGGACCGCCGCGGCCCTGACCCTGGCGCTGGGGGCGGTGTATTTCGGCGCCAAGCCCGTTTTGAAGAAAAAATGCTCCCCCATCGCCCTCATCGTCATCGCCGCCCTGCTGGGCATGGCGGTCTACGGAAGATAAGAAAAGACGGCACTTTTCCGAGGAAAAGTGCCGCCTTTTCTTTCAGCCTGTGGTATCTCCGCCCAGGATTTCGCCGGTGTAGTAGTCCACCAGAATCCAGGTCTCGGTGGAGAAGGGGGTGGTCTCGTCCGGGCCTGCATAGAGCGTGACGGACCAGCACAGCCGGGACACCGCCGGGGCCTGGGCGTCAATCGTCATCTGGTCGGTGAAGTTCCAGTTGGGCAGACCCACGGTCTTTTCCACCGTGACCGTATCCCAGCCCTCCGGGTCGAAGCCCGCGCTGCGGATGGCCTCCAGGGCCTGCGCCTCCGTCAGGGGGACGTCCCCGGGCTCGTGGTCGTCCAGCAGGGGCACGTAGAAGACCCTGCAGTTCACCAGCGCCCCGGACACGGGATTGATGGCCACCCGGACGCATTCGTAGGAGGAGTAGAGCCCCGGCTCCACCTCCCGGCAGAAGTCGTAGGACCAGAACTGCTCGTCGAACTTCTCGCAGCTTCGCATCACGTAGCCCTGCTCCACCGGCAGGGATTCGTAGTATCGCCGGGCCAGCTCGTCGGCCTGGGCCTGGGTGGGACAGGCTGCCATCTCTTCGATGACCCAGTCGATGCCGGACATGCCGATGAAGACCCCGGTCTGGGCGTCGAAGGTGAGGGAATAGGGGGTGCCGTCCCGGCTCCAGCTGAGCTCCGCCTCCTCCCGGTTCCAATACAGATGGGTCTGACGCCGGACCACAAGCTCGCCGTCCTTCGGGCCGGGGATCCCCGCCCGGTTCAGAATGCTCCGGGCCTTCTCAATGAAATACAGATCGGAGAGGGCCTCCGGCTCCTCCGGCGGGAGGGCGCTTTCCGCCGGGGTCACGGTTTCGGTCTGGGGGGTTACGCTGTGGCGCTGCTCCGTGTGAACCCGGACGTTGCCGTACTCCGGGTCCGGCTGGTAGGGCACCGGGGCCGGAAGCTTCCATTTTTCGTAGGCCGCGTAGCCCACCGTCAGCAGGCTCGCCAGCAGGGCCACACAGGCCGCCGCCAGCACCGCCCGCCGCAGCAGGGGATGGGGGCGGGGGGCTTTTTCTGCTTCCTCAGACAGCCGCGCCTGCATACTCCGCCAGATCCGCTCCTCCGTACCGGGGGCGGGGCCGGCCTTGTCGTAGGCGGAAACGATTCGATCGTGCTTCATGTCGCGCTCCTTTCCAGCAATGCTTTCAGCCGGGCTCTGCCCCGGCGCAGATCGCTGCGGACCGTGCTTTCCTTCCGGCCCAGCAGACGGCTGATCTGCTCCACGGACAGGCCCTCGTAGTAAAAGAGATAGATCGCCGCCCGGTATTTCTCCGGCAGGGTCCGGACCGCCGCCAGGGTCTCGTCAATCTCCGGGGCCCGGGCCGCCGCGTTCCGGGCCTCCTCCAGGGGCAGATCCCGGCGGCGGCTGCGGCGCAGCTCGTCCCGGCACAGGTTCTTCGCCGTGTGGATCAGCCAGGCCTTCACGTGCTCCGGGCTCTCAAAGCGCTCCCCGGAGCGGGCCAGCCGCAAAAAGCATTCCTGCACCGCGTCCTCCGTGTCCGCCGGATTCTTCAAAAAGCTCAGGCACAGATTCCATACCGTCCGGAACTGCTCCCGATACCAGATTTCCAATTGTGTCTTGTCCTGCAAGCGATCACCTCCGACGTTTTTCTGCGCAGGTACTCTATAGACGTTTGGGCGAGGAAAAAAGTTGCAAGCGGGGAAAAGAAGTGGTATAATAGTTACGGCAGCAGCCGCAAATGCCCGCAGCGGCGAGGCGTCAGACAATCAGCGTCAGACAATCAGCAATCGGGGACGGGGATGCGGATTGCCGCGGCCAGTCTGCGAACCGGCCTGGCAATGACAAAAACGCCGCGTTTTCCCCGTAGGGACGAGCCGTGCTCGTCCGGTTTGCGCAGCAAACAATCGGATGCGGCAGCAGCCGATCCGCGTGACGGATATCGCGGCGTTTTCGATGATCGCAGCCGGGCTGGATTTGCCTGCGGCAAATTGTCCGCCCATGGCGGACCGGACGAGCACGGCTCGTCCCTACGGTGGGTGTATGTGACGGCTCATCGAATTTCCCGTAGGGGCGAGCATTGCTCGTCCCGGTTGCGCAGCAAACAATCGGATGCGGCAGCAGCCGATCCGCGTGACGGATATCGCGGCGTTTTCGATGATCGCAGCCGGGCTGGATTTGCCTGCGGCAAATTGTCCGCCCATGGCGGACCGGACGAGCACGGCTCGTCCCTGCTTGATTTTTGTTCCGTTTCCGATCCCGACGTTCCAACGTTTTCAAACGGCAATTTGAACACACCGCAAATTCTCAATAAACAATTATCTATTTGACCAAAGGAGTGTTGTCCATGAAAACCCTCTTCCGAAACGCGACGGTGGTGAACGCGGACGGCTCCCGCAAGTGCGACGTGCTGGTCTGCGGCGAGAAGATCAAGCTGATCCGGGAGCGGATCGAGATCCCCGAGGCCCGGGTGGTGGAATGCGAGGGCCTTCTGATGTTCCCCGGGGCCATCGACGCCCACACCCACTTTGATCTGGACGTGGCGGGCACCACCACCGCCGACGACTTCCGCACCGGCAGCCGGGCGGCGCTGCGGGGCGGCACCACCGCCGTCATCGACTTCGCCTGCCCCAACAAGGGGGAGAGCCTGCAGCAGGGCCTGGAGCTGTGGCACAGGAAGGCCGCCGGGAAGGCGGCCTGCGACTACGGCTTCCACATGACAATCGACGACTGGAACGAGTCCATCCGGGGGGAGCTGCCCGCCATGATCGCCCAGGGCGTCACGTCTTTTAAAATGTATCTGACCTATCCCGCCATGATGATCGGAGATCAGGCGGTCTTCGAGGCGCTGCGGGAGCTGAACAGGCTGGGGGCCATCGCCGGGGTCCACTGCGAGAACGCCGGGGTCATCGACGCCCTGATCGCCGCCCGGAAGAGGGCGGGGGAGCTGTCGCCCGCCTCCCATCCCCTTTGCCGTCCCGCCCTGGCGGAGGCGGAGGCCGTGGGCCGTCTGCTGAAGCTGGCAGCCCTGGCGGACGCACCGGTGATCACGGTCCACACCACCTGCCGGGAGGCCATGGCGGAGATCGAGGCCGCCCGGGCCAGGGGCCAGAGGGTCTTTGTGGAGACCTGCCCCCAATATCTGCTGCTGGAGGACCGCTATTACAGTCTGCCGGACTTTGCGGGGGCCCGCTACGTCTGCGCGCCGCCCCTGCGGAAGCCCCTGGACCAGGCCCGGCTCTGGCGGGGACTGGCGGCGGGGGAGATCCAGACCCTCAACACCGACCACTGCTCCTTCACCCTGGCCCAGAAGGACCTGGGCCGGGCCGACTTCAGCAAGATCCCCGGCGGCCTGCCCGGGGTGGAGACCCGGCTGGAGCTGCTGTATACCTACGGCGTGGCGGCGGGCCGCATCACCCGGGAGAAGCTGGTGGAGCTGCTCAGCGCCAACAACGCCAGACTCTACGGCCTCTGGGGCCGGAAGGGGGCCGTCCGGGAGGGCTTCGACGCGGATCTGGTGCTCTACGACCCGAAGGGCGAGCACGCCCTCCACGCCGCGGAGCTCATCGCCAACGTGGACTACAACCCCTACGAGGGCTTTCCCATCACCGGCTCCATCCGGCAGGTCTGGCTGCGGGGCCGTCTCCGGGTGGAGGCGGGCAGGGTCCTGGAGGAGGGCGGCGGAGTCTATCTGCCCAGAGCGCTGCCCGATCTGAGCCTGTAAACGCCGGGCCGCTTCGGCGGTATTCCCGCAATTTCACAAATCTGCTTGCGGGTCTTGACAAGCTGTGGTATAATGATAAAAATTCTTCTGTGAGGAGCGTTCGGCAATGGGAAGAATCGACAAGGAAAACTACTACCTGGACATTGCGGAGACCGTTCTGGAGCGCTCCACCTGCGGGCGGTCCCACTACGGCGCCATCGTGGTCCGCAACGACGAGATCGTCTCCACCGGCTACAACGGCGCGCCCCGGGGCCGGGAAAACTGCATCGACATGGGCTACTGCCTCCGGGCCAAGCTGAACATTCCCCACGGCCAGCGCTATGAGCTCTGCCGCAGCGTTCACGCGGAGATGAACGCCATCATCTCCGCCTCCCGCAGCGAATGCCTGGGGGGCACCCTCTTCCTGGCGGGGAAGAACGCCTCCACCGGAGAGTATCTGCAGAGCGTGGAGCCCTGCTCCATGTGCCGCCGGGTGATCATCAACGCGGGCATCAAGCGGGTGGTCATGCGCACCGGCAAGGACACCTACAACGCGGTGAACGTGCAGGAGTGGGTCATCCACGACGATTCCATTCTGGAAGATTACGAGCTGTAAACCGTTTTTGGATGAAACGCGCAGAAGGCCTTTCATCCAAAACAGCGCCTGTACGGCGTATTGCCCCGGGCTTTGCCGGGGCGCCATAAGACGTGGATGACGGATAAAACGCTTCCGACGTTCTGATTCATAAGTATAAGCAGCATACAAAGATCCTCAGAGGCAGCCGCCTCCGGGGATCTTTTTTTGAGCTTTTCTAAAAGATATTCCGCCAGCGCAGACGCTCCGTCTCCGCCAGGGCCCGGAGGGCGCGGAGCAGCCGCCCGCAGGCCCGCTCCAGCTCCGTCCCCCGCAGAGTCCCCAGCTCCGCCAGGGCCGCGCCCACGGGAGCCGTGTGCTCGTGGCTCAAAAGCGAGGCCAGCAGCCCCTCGCCGCGGAGCCATTCCGCCCTTGCCAGGCCGACAAAGTACAGGCCCCCGCTTTCATTGCCGCCCCGCAGGGCTGTCAGAGCCCGACGCAGGGGCGCCGCCACCGCCTCCGTCCGCCCCCGCAGGGTCTGCCCCGCGAAAAAGCAGCCCGCCAGCAGCAGCGCCAGGATCAGTATGCCAACGTAAAAATACTTCATCTTCTCTCCCTCTTTACAAAGCGCGTGCGTCCGTTTCCGTCCACCGCCAATAAAAATACCTCCCCGACCCGGCAGCGGCGCCGGGCCAGCTCCTGCTTCAGCCAGGCCCGGTCCAGGCCGGCCCGCCGCAGATTCTCCGGGAGCACGACCCCGTCGGATATGACGTTATAATACAGCCCGGCAGGGGAGAGGGCCGCCCCCAGATCCCCCTTTGCGGCAGGCTGGTATTCCGGGAAGGGCATCACGGTCAGCTCCCCGTCGGTCTCCAGAATGGCGTAGGCCGCCTCCGCGTAGTCGAAGACGCCCTTCTCCCGCAGCTTCTGCTCCAGCTCGTCCAGGCTGACCCGGCTGGCGGCCAGGGCCTTCTGGTCGATGCGCCCGTCCCGGATCAGCAGGGTGGGGACGCCGTTCAGCATCCGGCGCACCGGCAGCAGCTTCATGGACAGCACCGCCAGGATCAGCTCCAGCCCCAGCACCGTCAGGATCGGCACGACCCCCGAGAGCAGGGGCAGCCCGTTGTCCTGCATGGGCACCGAGGCCAGATTGGCCAGCAGCATGGTCACCACGAATTCGGCGGGCTCCATCTCCGCCACCTGCCGCTTGCCCATGAGCCGGATGGCCAGAATCAGCAGCCCGTAGAGCAGGGCCGTCCGCAGAAAGGAAATACACAAGCCTTCTCACCTCGCCCTATTCTTCCCGCCAAAAGGAAAATTATGTAGGAAAGGAAGGGACGAAAGTGCCCGCAGGGGCGAGCATTGCTCGTCCGGTTGGCGCAGCAAACAATCGGGTGCGACAGCAGCCGATCCGGCGGCGCAGCGTAACTTGCGGCGTACCGTAAAACGCGGCGTTTCCGAATGTCGCAGCGCTGCCGGATTTGCCTGCGGCAAATTGTCCGACCAGGCCGGACCGGACGAGCGCGGCTCGTCCCTACAGTGGAAACCCAACGGGTTTGCCCTTGCGGGGGGCGGAAACGGTGACGGCGGTGGGTGGACGTTGCTGCGGGGGCCCAGGGCGCGGTGGCGGCATCTTGTGTTCCCGGCGGGGAGACGAGGCAGCATAGGGGACGGTTCTCTGTGTTACCCGTGAAGCGCTGATTTCCCCTTGTTTTCCGGTATAATGAGCCAATTTCCCCGCGGAAAACATCACCCGGGAGGGCTTCGGCCCTCCCGGGAACAGAAAAACATGGAAGCAAAAGCAACACAGAGAACCGTCCCTGAACAGCACCCCTGTGTTCTCATTTATTTTTTTTACGCTTTCCGGAATTTTTTCATATAAGATATGGTGCAAGCCGAAAAATAATGCTATAATCAGCTTAGAGTTCTATTGCCTGGCCCACGATCGGGCGGAATACCCCCATCCGTATCAACCTCACAGCGTATAAAAAGGAGGAACACAGATGAAACCCATCAAACGCATCCTGTCTCTGCTGCTGGCCGCTCTGCTGGTCTTCGGCCTGAGCCCGGCTGCCTTCGGGGCCGCCGGCGTCCCCGCCGATCTGAACGCGGGGGACGTGGCCGTCAACGCGACGAATTTCCCGGACCCCATCTTCCGCAGCTACGTTTCTTCCAATTTCGACGCCAACGGCAACGGCGTGCTGAGTGCGTCGGAGATCTCCGCGGCCACCACCATCAATCTCACGGCCGTGGGCGTCTCCGACCTGAAGGGCGTGGAATACCTGACCGCGCTGACCACGCTGAACTGCGGCGGCAACAATCTGACCGGGGTAGACCTGAGCCAGAATACACGGCTGAAGACCGTGAGTCTCATCTACAACGATTTGAAGCATCTGGACCTGCGCAATCACAGCGAGCTGACGAGGCTGCGCTGCTACGGCAACCCTGAGCTGGAAACGCTGTACTGTTCAAACTGCGCTCTGGATGGGCTGGGCGTCACCGACTGCCCAAAGCTGAATTCTTTGGTCTGCGGCGGCAACAAGCTGACGAGCCTGGACCTGAGCGGCTGCGGCGCGCTGCGGTATTTGCAATGCAGCGATAATCAACTGGAAAGCCTGGATCTGAGCGAAACCCCCGAGATGTGGGATCTGGTCGTCTCCCAAAATCTGCTGCAGAGCCTGGATGTGAGCGGCTGCCCCAAGCTGGCGAGCCTGCAGTGTGAACGAAATCGCCTGTCCTATCTGGACCTGAACAGTAACCCTGACCTGGTTACGCTGCGCTGCGGCTTTAATCAGCTGGAGGGGCTGTACGTGTCTGCGAACCCCGCGCTGAAATTACTGTGGGCTTCCATGAACCAGCTGAAAAACCTGGAGCTGAGCCAAAACACCGCGCTGGAGAATCTGCAGCTCGGCTATAATCAGCTGACGAGCCTGGACCTGAGCCGGAACACCGCGCTGAAGCTCCTGACTTGCGGTAATAATCAGCTGACAAATCTGGATCTGCACAAGAACAGCAGGCTGGAAGTGCTGTGGTGCCACACAAATCCCATGGCTTGTCTGAATATCAGCAAAACGCCGAATATCCAGGATGCCTATCGGTACGGGACGGTCACATCGGAGGGCACCGACGAGATCAGCTATCAGTACGGAGATTACAATCTGGTTGTGGACCCTGAGCTCCTGCTGATCACGGATGAGCAGGACAAGGGCGAGTTTCTGCTGGATCTCTCGGGGGAGGGCTTCCTGACGCAGAAGACCAGCGAAGTGAATCGGATCCTGCAGGAAACCCTGCGCTATGCCCGGGAGCACGAGGGCGTGATTTACCTTGACGATCAACACATTGACGTGAACGACGACGGAATCGCCGATTTCGTGGTCGATCAGATCCCCAACTCGCGCCTTATGATCTATCAGAAGACCCCCGACACCCGGTTGGAGGGCGTCTTCCGCCTGAACTTCGGCGACAGTGATTTCCTCAGTATGAATATCGACGGGTACAGCGCCGTTTACTCCACCCTCGCGATCAAATTCACCGAGCTGAACCTGGGCGAATACGTCTTTGATATGCGCCAAGGCGACGCGGACTATCCCTGGAAGGAGGACGAGGCACTGTCCGATTCCATGGAGGCATTGTCAGGAAGGATCGACATCGTGCTCCCCGGCTTCGATCTGAACAAGGACGGGATCTGGGATTTCCGGGTGATCACGGAAAACGGCGCGGACGTCCTGCGTCCGAACCCCGATTCTCCCATCACAGGCGTCTACTCCTATCCGCAGACGCAGGAGGCCGTCGAGTACTTCGAAGGCAGAGGCCTACACTATTATTCTCCCATCAGCTTCCTCTTCCAGGCTCCGGAGCTGGAGAAGGGCGAGTACGTCTTTGATATGACGGAAGGACCCGCCGAGCTCCCGATCATCAACTTCCTGGCGGACGAGATGACCCGGATCCTCAATGGCGGATATAACGTCACGCCGGTGGGGGAGGGATATGATCTGGACGGCGACGGGATTTGGGATATCCGGCAGTTCCGGGAAGGGCTGATGTGGTATTACGGCGCCAACCCGGAGAGCGCCATCTCCGGCAGCTTCTACTACCATCTGTCCGATGCTCTGATCAGGAGCCTGATCGCGGAGCAGCATCCCTATTATGATCCCATCGTCTTCCGCTTCCCGCAAAAGGAGCCCGAAAATCCCTTTGAAGACGTCCCGAAGGGAAAATACTACCACGACGCCGTGCTTTGGGCGATCCACCATCGGCCCCCCATCACCGGCGGCACCGATTCGACCCACTTCTCTCCCAACGAGACCTGCACCCGGGAGCAGATCGTCACCTTCCTCTATGCCGCCTACGGCAAGCCGGGCCATCACCAGACCACCTGCCCCTTCAAGGACGTGGCCAAGGGCAAGTACTACTATGACCCGGTGCTGTGGGCCGTGGAGAACTTTATCACCGGCGGCGTGGAGCCGACGCTCTTCGGTGTGGGCCAGCCCTGCACCCGGGAGCAGGTGATGACCTTCCTGTGGAAGGCCGAGGGCTCCCCGAACCCCAAGACCACCAACTGCCCCTTTGACGACGTGCAGCCCGGCAAGTATTACTACAAGGCGATCCTCTGGGCCGTGGAGAACGGCGTCACCGGCGGCGTGGAGCCGAATCTCTTCGGCGTAGGCGAGCCCTGCACCCGCGGCCAGGTCGTGACCTTCCTCTATAAGATCCTCGGCCCCAACGGCTGAGCGCCCCGCACCCCGCCCGCAGCGGCGCACATTGTTCGCCAACTCGTAGGGGACGGGTTCCCCGTCCCGCCGTACCCCCGCCGCAGGGGCGATCATTGATCGCCCGGTCCGCCTGAGGCGGACAATTTGCCGCAGGCAAATCCAGCCCGGTTCCGACAATCGAAAATGCCGAGATCTACGTCACGCGGATCGGCTGCTGTCGCATCCGATTGTTTGCTTCGCAAATCGGACGAGCAATGCTCGTCCCTACATCGGGTTTAGAGTTTACTGCATATGTCCGCCCATAGGGGAACGGCGGGAATCCAAACGTAGGTTCAGTGCCCGGGAAACCGGGTGCTGTGATATGGACAAACCGGCCCTGAATAGACTGCTGCGAGGTGATTGTTATGCTTTCCGCAGCAGTACTCCTGATGCTGGGCTCCATGCTCTGCGCCCTGCGGCTGGACCAGCCGGGCTCTTTTCCGAAGCCCCTTTCCGCCAGGGAGGAGCGCCTGTACCTGGAGCGGGCCGCCGCCGGGGATCTGAGCGCCCGGAATATTCTGATCGAGCGCAACCTGCGGCTGGTGGCCCACATCATGAAGAAGTATTACGCCCAGACCGCCGACCAGGAGGACCTGCTCTCCATCGGCACCATCGGCCTGATCAAGGGAATCGAGACCTTCGATCTGAGCAAAGGCGCCCGCCTCGCCACCTACGCCGCCCGCTGCGTCGAAAATGAGATCCTGATGTATTTTCGTGGGCAGAAGAAGACGGCGGGGGATATCTCCCTTTCCGACACCATTGAGACGGGAAAGGACGGGACGGCCCTTTCGGTGCAGGACGTGGTGGCCTCCGACGAGGATTTGTTTGAGGATCTGTCCCGCAAGGAGGACGCCCGGAAGCTCCGCCGGGCCATCGATGCCTGTCTGAGCCCCCGGGAGCGGGAGCTGATCCGCCTGCGCTACGGCATGGACGGCGGCGCGCCCCTTCGGCAGCAGGATGTGGCGGCCCGTCTGGGCATCAGCCGCAGCTACGTGTCCCGCATTGAAAAGAAAGCCCTGGAAAAGCTCCGCGCGGCGCTGACGTAACAATCAA
>CAMNHH010000032.1 GCA_946539175.1 uncultured Clostridia bacterium
CAAAAGAAAACTGAATGACCGTCCGAACAGGATATGACCGTGCCAAGACTCCCACAAACGGGACGAGCGCAGCGACGCCGGAGTGTAATTCTCGGGCAGGAACGATGTTCGGAGCGAACGGCAAAAGCGAATGGCTGGGGGCAGGGATACCCCTGTCCACAGTTATAACGAGCATCGGATTTTGACCCACATAATCCGGAGACCGCAATAATCAAATCAGGCGTGACCACTTCGGTCACGCCTGTTTCATTTCCTTTTAGATGATTGTTACTTGGCTCAAAAAATCATTTCTGTGCACTTCTTTCTCGCAAAGCCAAGAAGGACAGCAATGCGGCTTTTTTTAGACACCTCATCAGTCAGCCTTACGTCTGACAGCTTCCCCTCAAGGGGAAGCCCTTAGTTGTCACGCTCCTCAAGCCTTCCCCTTGAGGGGAAGGTGGCCGAGCAAAGCGAGGTCGGATGAGGTGGAGAAGAGGCGCAAACATTTGTCCGGGGCACCTTCCTTACGGAGGGCGCCCTAAGGGGCGGTCGTTTTTTGGCCGCCCCTTTTGCTCTGGATGAAAACAGCAATATGCCCTGCTCGTTCCCTCTGCCCCACCCGGAAAATGACAAAATCAACAAAAATCAGAAGGACGCCGATTGTTCCTTGACAGAAGTACGGGGCTTATGGTAAAGTATGGACAGTTAATTGATCCACCCCGACAAGAGAGGTTCTTCTATGACTCAGTATCAGCTGCTCAAATATTATTCCGGCAACGTTCAGAGTCTCATTCCGCTTGTACACAAGGGGAAACTGCCCCTTTCCCACCACTATGCGATTTTTCCCGGCTTTTGCGATGTGCACGTGCATTTTCGCGAGCCGGGTTTTTCTTATAAGGAGACCATTGCCAGCGGAAGCGCCGCGGCGGCCAGGGGGGGGTACACCGCCGTCTGTCCCATGCCGAACCTGAAGCCGGTGCCGGACAGCCCGGAGCATCTGGCCCTGGAGGAGGCGCTGATCGAGGAGCAGGCCAGAATTCACGTTTATCCTTACGGCGCCATCACCGTCGGCCAAAGGGGAGAAGCCCTTGCCGATTTGGCAGCCCTGGCGCCTCGGGTCGTAGCCTTTTCAGACGACGGCCACGGGATCCAGCGGGATGAAATGATGCGGGCCGCCATGCTGGAGGCCAAGGGTCTGGGCAAGCTGATCGTGGCCCACTGCGAGGATAACAGCCTTCTCAAGGGAGGTTATATCCATGATGGGATCTACGCCAGGATCCACGGACACGCGGGCATCTGCTCCGAGAGCGAGTGGGGCCAGATCCGCCGGGATCTGGAGCTGGTGCGGGAGACCGGCTGCGGCTACCACGTCTGCCATATCTCAACCATGGAGAGCGTGTCTTTGATCCGGGCTGCCAAGGCGGAGGGGCTTGACGTCAGCTGTGAAACCGGTCCCCATTACCTGGTGCTGGACGAGAACGATCTGCAGGAGGACGGACGCTTCAAGATGAATCCGCCCCTCCGTTCCAGCGAAGATCGAAAGGCACTGATCGAGGGGATTCTGGACGGCACAATCGACTGCATCGCCACGGATCATGCCCCCCACAGCGCCGAGGAAAAGGCCAAGGGGCTCCGGGGCAGCGCCTTCGGCATCGTGGGGCTGGAGACAGCCTTCCCGGTGCTCTACACGAAGTTGGTATTGCCCGGCATTCTGAGTCTGGAGAAGCTGCTGGAGCTGATGGTCTATAATCCCAGAAAGCGCTTCGGCATCCCTCTGGGGGAGGATTACAGCCTCTGGGATCTGGATGCGGCATACGCCGTGGAGCCAGCGGACTTCCTGAGCAAGGGAAGGGCCACCCCCTTTGCCGGCTGGCAGGTCCGGGGCAAATGCCTGGCTGCCGTCTGCGGGGGCAGAATGGTTTATTCGGTTGATCCGTAGGGAACGATCATGCCGGCGCGGCGGACGATCGTTCCGCCGCTGGAATGCGCCAACGAGGATATCAGTTATGAAGGATACGATTTTTACCGTTCTTTCTCAGCGGAAGCTGACGCGGAACGTTTATGAATTGAAGCTGGAAGGAGATACCGACCAGATCACCCGCCCCGGCCAGTTTGTCAATCTGCGACTGGAGGGTCTCTATCTGCGCCGCCCCATCTCGGTCTGCAATATAGAGGGCCGGATTCTTACTTTGATCTACAAGGTGGTGGGGAAGGGAACGGAGCAGCTCAGCCGCATGGAAGCTGGCTGGAGCCTTCCGGTTCTCACCGGCCTTGGAAACGGCTATGACACAAGCCTTTCCGGCTCCGAGCCGCTGCTGGTGGGCGGCGGCGTGGGGGTCCCGCCTCTGTATTTGCTGGCCCGCCGTCTGCGGGAGGAGGGAAAGGCCGTCTCTGTGATCCTGGGCTTCAATACCGCCGCGGAACGCTTCTATGAAGAGGAATTCCGGGCCCTGGGCTGCACGCTCACCGTAACCACAGCGGACGGCTCCTGCGGCGTCAGGGGTTTCGTGACCGACGCCCTGCCGGAGACCTATACCCACGTCTACTGCTGCGGCCCGGAGCCCATGCTGAGGGCTTTGCACCGCGTGATCCGGACTGGCGGCTCCTTCAGCTTTGAAAAGCGCATGGGCTGCGGCTTCGGTGCATGCATGGGCTGCTCCTGCAAGACGATTACAGGCTATAAGCGCGTCTGCAAGGAAGGCCCCGTGCTGCAAAAGGAGGAGATTTTATGGGAAGACTGAGTGTTTCACTCTGCGGCGTTCCGCTGGACAATCCCGTGATCCCGGCCTCCGGCACCTTCGGCTACGGTTACGAGTTCGCGGAGCTCTATGACATTAATCTATTGGGCACATTTTCCTTTAAAGGCACCACCCGGGAGCCCCGCTTCGGCAATCCCACCCCCCGCATCGCGGAGTGTACCGCCGGTATGATCAATGCCGTGGGTCTGCAAAATCCCGGCGTGGACCGGGTCATCGATACGGAGCTGCCCAGGCTGGCCAAGGTTTTTCACAAGCCTGTCATGGCCAACGTCAGCGGCTTTTCTGTGGAGGAATACGCCGACACCTGCGCCAGACTGGACAAAGAGCCCCAGGTGGGCTGGCTGGAGGTCAACGTCTCCTGCCCCAACGTTCATGGGGGCGGCATGAGCTTCGGCACCGACTGTGGTGCCGCGGCCTCCGTGGTGAAGGCGGTAAAGGCCGTCACCGCCAAGCCCGTGATCATCAAGCTCTCCCCCAACGTAACGGATATCGTCTCCATCGCAAAGGCCTGCGAGGACGCGGGGGCCGACGGCATCAGCCTGATCAACACCCTGCTTGGGATGCGGATCGATCTGAGGACCCGGAAGCCGGTTATTGCCAATACCATGGGCGGATTTTCCGGTCCGGCCATCTTCCCGGTGGCTCTGCGGATGGTCTGGCAGGCGGCCCACGCCGTCAAGATCCCCGTGGTGGGCATGGGCGGCGTCAGCACCGCCGAGGACGTGCTGGAGATGATGATGGCAGGCGCCGCGGCTGTAGAGGTGGGCGCGGCCAATCTGATCGACCCCTGGGCCTGTCAGAAGATCATCCGGCAGCTGCCGGAGGCCATGGACAAATACGGCATACGAACCTTGAGCGAATTGATAGGAGGTTAAGCTATGGGACGTGACGTAATCATCGCCTGTGATTTCCCCAGCGCGGAGCAGACTCTGGCCTTTTTGGACCGCTTCGAAGGGGAGAAGCCCTTTGTGAAGATCGGCATGGAGCTGTTCTACGGAGCCGGACCGGAGATCGTCCGGGAAATCAAAGCACGGGGCCATAAGATCTTTCTGGATCTGAAGCTGCACGACATACCCAACACCGTAAAGAAAGCCATGAACGTGCTTTCCCGCCTGGACGTGGATATCTGCAACCTCCACGCTGCCGGCGGCGCTGAGATGATGCGGGCCGCGCTGGAGGGCCTGACCCGGCCAGACGGCTCCCGGCCTCTGCTGATCGCCGTGACGCAGCTTACCTCCACCAACCAGGAGACTCTGGAGAACGAGCTGCTGATCCGCGAGCCCATGGAGCAGGTGGTCATGTCCTACGCCGAGAACGCCCGGAACGCCGGCCTGGACGGCGTGGTCTGCTCCCCCCTGGAGGCGGAGCGGGTCCATTCCCGCTGCGGCGCTGGCTTCCTCACGGTTACCCCCGGCGTCCGTTTTGCCGACGGGGATAAGGGAGACCAGAAGCGGGTCATGACTCCGGCCCAAGCCAAGGCCATCGGCTCCGACTACATCGTGGTGGGCCGCCCCATCACAGCCGCAGCAGATCCCGTTGCGGCTTATCAGCGCTGCTGCGCCGAGTTTATCGGCTGAACGACGTACTTTGAACTCTGAACAAGGAGAAAAGAATATGGATCTGAAAACCCAAATCGCGAAGGATCTGCTCTCCATCCGCGCCGTGTTTTTCCGGCCGGAGGAGCCCTTCACATGGGCCAGCGGCATTAAGAGCCCGGTCTATTGTGACAACCGCCTGACCCTGACCGCGCCTGAGGTCCGAAACGACGTGGAAAACGGCCTGGCACAGCTGATCCGGGAGAACTACCCCGAGGCGGAGGTCCTGATGGGTACCTCCACCGCCGGCATTGCCCACGCCGCCATTGTCGGTCATATGATGGGCCTGCCGATGGGCTACGTCCGCAGCGGCAACAAGGACCATGGCCGCCAGAACCGCATCGAGGGCCGTCTGGAACCCGGCCAGAAGGTGGTGGTGGTGGAGGACCTGATTTCCACCGGCGGCTCCGTCATCGAGGTGGTGGAGGCTCTGCGGGAGGCCGGCGCCCAGGTGCTGGGCATCGTCTCCATCTTCACCTACGGTATGCAGCGGGGCATTGACCGGCTGGCTGCCGCCAACGTGAAAAACGTATCTCTGACGGACTTCGATCACATCGCGTCCGTTGCGGCCCGGGAGGGCTACATCAAACCGGAGGATGTGGAACGGCTTATCGCCTTCCGCAACAATCCCTCTGACGAAAGCTGGATAGGAGGAACCAAATGAAACGAAGCGTCATCGACATCCTGGATCTGAGCACCGCCGAGCTGGAGGAGCTCATCGCCACCGCGGAAGACATCATCGCAAATCCCGACAAATACGCCCATGCCTGTGATCGGAGGATCCTGGCCACCCTGTTCTTCGAACCCTCTACCCGGACCCGCATGAGCTTTGAGGCGGCCATGTACGAGCTGGGCGGCCACGTGATCTCCGTCTCCAGCGCCGGTTCTTCCTCCGCTGCCAAGGGCGAGAGCGTAGCGGATACCGCCAAGACTGTATCCTGCTACGCCGACATCATCGCCATGCGCCATCCCAAGGAGGGCGCGGCCTACGTGGCAGCCACCAACGCCAGCATTCCCGTGATCAACGCCGGTGACGGCGGCCACTGCCATCCCACCCAGACTCTGGCTGATCTGCTCACCATCTGGCGGGAGAAGCGCCGCTTCGAGGGCCTGACCATCGGCCTGTGCGGCGACCTGAAGTTCGGCCGCACCGTCCACTCTCTGATCAACGCCATGACCCGCTATAACGGCAATCGGTTCGTGCTGATCTCCCCCGAGGAGCTGAAGGTGCCCAGCTACGTGAAGCGGGGCAGCCTGAAAAAGTATAACATCCCCTATACCCAGACCACCGATCTGGAAGCTGCCATGCCGGAGCTGGACATCCTCTACATGACCCGTATCCAGCGGGAACGCTTCTTCAACGAAGAAGATTATCTCCGCCTGAAGGACAGCTACATCCTCACCCCGGACAAGCTCAGGAACGCGAAGCCGGATCTTTCGATCCTGCACCCCCTGCCCAGAGTCAATGAGATCAGCGTCGCCATTGACGACGATCCCAGGGCCTGCTACTTCAAGCAGGTGCTCAACGGCAAGTACATGCGTATGGCATTGATTCTCAAACTTCTCAAGGAGGCCGGCAGACTATGAACATTGATTCCATCCAGAACGGCGTCGTCATCGACCACATCAAGGCTGGGCAGGGCATGAAGCTCTACCATCTGCTGAAGCTGGATGAGACGGAGCTTTCCGTCGCCATCATCCGCAACGTCACCAGCGGCAAAATGGGCAAGAAGGACATCATCAAGATCGACGCGGACATTCCGCTGAATCTGGACATCGTGGCCTATGTGGACCCCGGCGCCACCGTAAACATCATTCGCAGCGGCGAGCTGGTGGAAAAGCGTCAGATGGAGCTGCCGGAGATCCTGACCGACGTGCTCTACTGCAAGAATCCCCGCTGCATCACCTCCACGGAGCAGGAGCTGCATCACGTCTTCAAGCTGGAGGATCGGGAAAAGAAGGTTTACCGCTGCCTCTATTGCGAGACCAAGGCTGGCGGCTGATCCAGCGAACCGGATGAACGAGAGAAGGAGACAAACATGAAAGCGATCGGTATCGTCATGGGCAGCAAATCCGATCTGCCCATTGTTCAAAAAGCGGTGAATACGCTGCGGGAGCTGGAGATCCCCTATGAGGTCCATATCCTCTCCGCCCACCGCACCCCCGGCGAGACAGCGGAGTTTGCCCGTTCCGCCCGCGGTCGCGGCTTTGCCTGCGTGATTGCTTTTGCGGGCATGGCGGCCCATCTCGCCGGCGCTATCGCGGCCAATACCACACTGCCCGTCATCGGCGTACCCTGCGCGGGTCCCCATTTCGACGGAATGGACGCGCTGCTCTCCACCGTACAGATGCCCAGCGGCATTCCCGTTGCCACCGTGGCCGTTGGCGCCGGCGCCAACGCCGCTCTTCTGGCCGCTCAGATCCTGGCGGTTGACGATCTTGAGCTGGCCCAGCGGCTGGTGGACCACCGCACCACCATGGCGGAAACCATTCTGGAGCAAAACCGCAACATCCAGGCAGAGCTGGGCGGCACGTCCGGCTGAACACCGCACAGTTGAAATAACAAAATTAAGGAGTAATTAAGACGATGGAAAACAAGCTCGTATATACCGGAAAGACCAAGAACGTTTATGCCCTGGAGAACGGCAATTATCTTCTGAAGTTCAAGGACGACTGCACCGGCAAGGACGGCGTCTTCGATCCCGGCGAGAACTCTGTGGGCCTGACCATTGACGGCGTGGGCGACGTGAATCTGCGGATGTCCATCTACTTCTTTGAGAAGATCAACGCCGCCGGCATCCGTACCCACTACGTTTCCGCGGATCTGGCCAACACCACCATGGAGGTCCTGCCCGCCAAGGTCTTCGGCAAGGGCCTGGAGGTTATCTGCCGCCACAAGGCCGTGGGCTCCTTCCTGCGCCGCTACGGCGAGTACATCGAGGAAGGTGCGGACCTGCCCGCCTACGTGGAGACCACCTTCAAGAACGACGCAAAGGGCGACCCCCTGGTCACCAAGGACGGCCTTGTGGTGCTGGGCGTCATGACCGCCGAGCAGTACGACGACATCAAGGCCATGACCCAGCAGATCACCCAGATTGTGGCCGACGACATGAAAGAAAAGGGCATGGTGCTCTATGACATCAAGTTTGAGTTTGGCTATGACGCCGACGGCAAGGTCATGCTGATCGACGAGATCGCTTCCGGCAATATGCGGGTCTACAAGGATGGCAAGTACGTTGACCCCATGACCCTGTCCAAGCTCTTTTTCGCCTAAGCACGGCAAGTCCGTTCAAATTTACATTATTTCCCAGGAGGTCCCCACATGGGAGGCTTTTTCGGCATCACGTCCAAACAAGACTGCATGGCCGAGGTCTTCTTCGGAACTGACTACCATTCCCACCTCGGCACTCGCCGGGGTGGGATGGCCGCTTTTGACCCGGAGATCGGCCTGCAGCGCAAAATACATAATATTGAAAACGCGCCCTTCCGCACCAAGTTCGAGCATATCTTTGAGGAGATGCAGGGCACCGCGGGCATCGGCTGCATCAGCGATTCCGAACCCCAGCCTTTGCTGATCCGCTCCAATCTTGGCACCTACGCCATCTGCATGATCGGACGCATCAACAACGCGGAGGAGCTGATCGATCAGTATCTCTCCTTTTCCGGCGGCCATTTCGACGCCAAGACCGGCGGTCGGGTAAACGGCGTGGAGCTGCTGGCGGCTCTGATCGACCAAAAGAGCAGCTTTGCCGAGGGCATCCGCTTTGCCCAGAAGTCCATCGACGGCACCGCGTCGATTCTGATTCTTCAGGAGGACGGCAACCTGATTGCGGCCCGGGACCGGATGGGCCGGCTGCCCGTGACCATCGGCAAACGGGAGGACGGCTACGCCGTCTCCTTCGAGTCCTTTGCCTATGAAAAGCTTGGTTACGTGTTCGAGAAGGAGCTGGGGCCCGGCGAGATCGTGTCCATGAGCCCCGAGGGCTTGACCCAGCTGCGGGCGCCGGGGGAGCAGAAGCGGATCTGCTCCTTCCTCTGGAGCTATTACGGCTACCCAACCTCCACCTACGAGGGCGTCAACGTGGAGGCCATGCGCTACCGCAACGGCGCCATTCTGGCCCGGAACGACACCGTACAGGCGCAGCAGGAGATCGACTACGTGGGCGGCGTTCCCGATTCCGGTACCCCCCACGCCATCGGCTACGCCAATGAGAGCGGGCGGCATTTCGCCCGTGCCTTCATCAAATACACCCCCACCTGGGCCCGCAGCTTCATGCCTCCCACCCAGGTGGACCGGGAAAAGATCGCGAAGATGAAGCAGATCCCCGTCAAGGAGCTGATCCAGGATAAGAATCTGCTTTTCGTGGACGATTCCATTGTCCGAGGCACCCAGCTTCGGGAGACGGTGGAATTCCTGTATGAAAACGGCGCCAAGTCCGTCCACATGCGCTCCGCCTGTCCGCCCATTATGTTCGGCTGCAAGTATCTGAACTTCTCTCGGGCCACCTCCGACCTGGAGCTGATCGCCCGCCGGACCATTCTGGAGCTGGAGGGAGAAGAGGGCTTCCGTCATCTGGAAGAATACTGCGACGGCAGTACCCAGCGGGGGCAAAGGATGCGGGCCGCCATCTGCGAGAAATTCCACTTTTCCTCTCTGGAGTTTCAGTCTCTGGAGGGTGTGATCCAGGCCATCGGCTTGCCGGAATGTGAGCTTTGCACCTACTGCTGGAACGGAAAGGAATAGAGCATGAACGAGTTTTCCAAATCTGAAGCCTACGCCGCCGCCGGCGTAGATATTACTGCGGGCTACCGGGCCGTGGAGCTGATGAAGCAGCACATCGCCCGTACCGTGATCCCCGGGGTCTGCTCCGACGTGGGCGGCTTCGGCGGTCTGTTTGAATTGAATCTGGAGGGCATTCGCCGCCCTGTGCTGGTGTCCGGCACCGACGGCGTCGGCACCAAGCTGAAGCTGGCCTTCCTGCTGGACAAGCACGATACCGTGGGCATCGACTGTGTGGCCATGTGTGTCAACGACATCATTTGCTGCGGCGCCAAGCCGCTGTTCTTCCTGGATTATATCGCCTGCGGCAAGAATGTGCCGGAGCGGATCGAGGCGCTGGTGAAGGGCGTCTGCGACGGCTGTGTCCAGGCTGGTTGTGCGCTGATCGGCGGCGAGACCGCCGAAATGCCCGGCTTCTATCCTGCGGACGAATACGATCTGGCGGGCTATTCCACCGGCGTTGTGGACAAGGACCGCATTCTGGACAACAAGAGCATGGAGCCCGGAGACCTGCTGATCGCCCTGCCCTCCAGTGGGGTCCACTCCAACGGCTTCTCCCTGGTCCGTAAGGTCTTCGACGTGGAGCACTGTGATCTGAAGGCTCCCGTGGAGGCCCTGGGCGGCAAGTCCCTGGGGGAGACTTTGCTGACTCCCACCCGCATCTACGTGAAGCCCGTGCTGGCGCTTCTGGAGAAGGTCCGGGTCAAGGGCATCTCCCACATTACCGGCGGCGGCTTCTATGAGAACATTCCCCGTATGATCCCCCAGGGTCTCTGTGCCAGCATCCGGGAGGAAGACGTGCGGGTCCTGCCCATCTTCGATCTGATTGCCGAGACCGGCAAGATCTCCCGCAGGGATATGTTCAATACCTTCAATATGGGCGTCGGTATGTGCCTCTGCGTGGCCCAGGCGGACGCCGGGAAAGCTCTGGACATTCTCCGTCATCAGGGCGAAGAGGCCTATCTGCTGGGCAAGATCGAGGCCGGCGAGCAGAAGATCCGCCTATGGTGAGCGAGGGCAAACGAGTTGCCGTGCTGGTTTCCGGCGGCGGCACCAATCTGCAGGCCATTCTGGACGCCCAAGGCAGCGTGATCCGCTCCGCACGGATCGCTCTTGTGGTCTCCAACAATCCCGGAGCCTACGCCCTGAAGCGGGCGGAGGCGGCAGGGGTCCCGGCGCGAACGCTCAGCAAAAAGGAACTGGGAAGTCAGGCAGCCTTTGAAAAAGCCCTGGACGCCTGCCTTGCCGAATACCGCATTGATTTCATCGTCCTGGCCGGCTTCATGACCATCCTCTCCCCGGATTTCACGAGGCAGTGGGATCACCGGATCCTGAACATCCATCCCTCTCTGATCCCTGCCTTCTGCGGCAAGGGCTATTACGGCCTGCGGGTTCACGAGGCGGCCCTGGCCCGGGGCGTCAAGCTCACCGGCGCCACGGTGCATTTTGTCAACGAGATCCCCGACGGGGGAGAGATTCTGCTGCAAAAGGCTGTGGAGGTGCTGCCTGGCGACACGCCGGAGCTTCTCCAGCGACGGGTAATGGAGCAGGCGGAATGGAAGCTGCTGCCCCAGGCCATCGAGCTTTTGGCCTCCTCCGAGCTGTAGGGACAAGCCCTGCTTGCCCGCAAAGAGAACGACAAGATTAAGGGAAAGAACAGGTTATTGAGTATGAACGTATATCTGACGCCATCCATTTCTGAACGCCTTCACGGCAATACCTACCCCGGACGGGGCATCGTCCTGGGTCTCACGGAGGACGGAAGCCGCGCCGTGGCCGCTTACTTCATCATGGGCCGCAGCGCCAACTCCCGGAACCGGGTCTTTACCATTAAGAACGGCGAGCTTTTCACGGAGCCCTTCGACGCCTCCAAGGTGGTGGACCCCAGCCTGATCATCTACGCTGCCCTGCGGCAGTTTGAAAACAAATTGATCGTCACCAACGGCAACCAGACCGATACGGTCTATGAGGGCCTGGCGGCAGGGAAGCGCTTTTCCGAGGCGCTGGAATCCCGCTGCTTTGAGCCGGACGCTCCGAATCTGACCCCCCGGATCAGCGGCCTGTTCACGCTGGAGGCGGACAGGCCCCGCTATGAGATGAGCATTCTCAAAAGCATCGACCCGGAGGGCAGCGACTGCGCCCGCTATACCTTTTCCTATCCAGCCAAGGCCGGCTTGGGCCATTTCCTCCACACCTACGTTCAAGACGGCAATCCCATCCCCACCTTCCAGGGAGAGCCGGAGCGGGTCCGCATCGGGAACGATCCGGAAGGCTTCAGCGCGGAGCTCTGGGAAGCTCTGGACCCCAGCAACAGGATTTCCCTTTACGTTCGGTACGTGGAGCTGAAAACCGGCGCCTGTACCGAGATACTGTATAATAAAAACAACTGAGGAAAGAACATGAACGAATATGAACTGAAATACGGCTGCAACCCCAACCAGAAGCCCGCCCGGATCTTTATGGCGGACGGAAGCGAGCTGCCTGTGGAGATCCTGAACGGACGCCCCGGTTATATCAACTTTCTGGACGCTCTGAATTCCTGGCAGCTGGTGAAGGAGCTGAAGACCGCTCTGGGTCTGCCCGCTGCCGCTTCCTTCAAGCACGTGAGCCCCACCTCCGCGGCCCTGGGTCTGCCTCTGTCCGGGAAGCTGAAGCGGGCTTGCTTTGTGGATGATATTCCCGATCTGGAATCCAGCCCCCTGGCCTGCGCCTACGCCAGAGCCCGGGGGACTGACCGGATGTGCTCCTTTGGGGACTGGGTGGCCCTCTCCGACGAGTGCGACGCCCTCACAGCCAGTCTCATCAAGCGGGAGGTCTCTGACGGCGTCATCGCCCCCGGCTACAGCCCGGAGGCCCTGGAGATTCTGAAGGCCAAGCGCAAGGGTGCTTATAACGTCGTGAAGATCGACCCCTCTTACGTTCCTGACCCCCAGGAGCGGAAGCAGGTCTTCGGCGTCACCTTTGAGCAGGGACGGAATAACTTTGAGATCAATCGGGCCCTTCTGAATCACATCGTCACGAAGAACAGGGATCTGCCCGAGTCCGCCGCCAGGGATCTGATCGTAGCGCTGATCACCCTGAAATACACCCAGTCCAACTCTGTCTGTTACGCAGTGGACGGTCAGGCCATCGGCGTGGGCGCGGGGCAGCAGTCTCGCATCCACTGCACCCGTCTGGCAGGCTCTAAGGCCGATACCTGGTTCCTGCGCCAGTCCGAGCAGGTGCTGAATCTGCCCTTCCGGCCCGATTTGGGCCGCCCGGACCGGGACAACGTGATTGACGGCTATATCAACCAGAACGAGGAGGACGTCTGTGCCGAGGGCGTGTGGCAGCGCTATTTCACCGAGGCACCCAAGCCCTTTACCCAGGCGGAGCAGCGGGCTTTCCTGGACAGCGTTCGGGACGTGGCGTTGGGCTCCGATGCGTTCTTTCCCTTCTTTGACAACATCGAGCGGGCCTTCCGCAGCGGCGTCAGGTACGTGGCCCAGCCCGGAGGCTCCATCCGGGACGACGCGGTCATTGAGGCCTGCAACCGGCATGATATGGTCATGTGCTTTACCGGCATGAGGCTGTTTCACCATTAAGGAGAGACTATGAAAGTACTTGTTGTTGGCGGCGGCGGCAGAGAGCACGCCATCGTTAAAAAGCTGAAAGAGAATCAAAGCGTCACGGAGCTCTACTGTCTGCCCGGCAACGGCGGCATCGCCCGGGATGCGGTCTGCGTTCCCATCGGGGCCACGGACCTGGAGGGGATTCTGGCCTTTGCGACGGAGCACAAAATCGACTATGCCGTGGTGGCCCCGGACGATCCTCTGGCTCTAGGCGCAGTGGATCTTCTGGAGGCGGCGGGGATTGCCTGCTTCGGCCCCCGGAAGAACGCCGCCGTCATTGAGGCCTCCAAGGTCTTTGCCAAGGATCTGATGAAGCGCTACGGCATTCCCACTGCCCGCTATGAAAGCTTTGACGACATGGAGAAGGCCCTGGCCTATCTCCGGACGATTCCCATGCCCACCGTGGTCAAGGCAGACGGTTTGGCCCTGGGTAAGGGCGTTCTCATCGCCCGGACTCTGCCCGAGGCGGAGGAGGCGGTTCGATCCATGATGGCGGACCACCGATTCGGCAAGAGCGGCGAGCGGATCGTCATTGAGGAATTCCTGGAGGGCCCCGAAATCTCCGTCCTGTCCTTCACCGACGGCAAGACCGTCGTTCCCATGGTCTCCTCCATGGACCACAAGCGGGCAGGGGAGGGGGACATCGGACCAAATACCGGCGGCATGGGCACCGTGGCCCCGAACCCCTATTATACCCCCGCCGTGGCGGAGCGCTGTATGCGGGAAATCTTCCTGCCCACCATCCGGGCGATGGTCGCCGAGGGCCGTCCCTTCAAGGGCTGCCTTTACTTCGGCTTGATGCTCACCAAGGACGGCCCGAAGGTCATCGAGTACAACTGCCGCTTCGGTGACCCGGAGACCCAGGTGGTGCTGCCTCTGCTGGAAACCGATCTTCTGACTGTCATGCAGGCAGTCACCCGGGAGCGGCTGGCAGAATGCGAGCTTAAGTTTTCCACCGATGCCGCCGCCTGCGTGATCATGGCCTCCAAGGGTTACCCGGGTACCTATGAAAAGGGCTATCCCATCACGATCCCCGAGAATCTGGAGGCCCAGGTATTCGTGGCGGGTGCTAAAACGCAAAACAACAGCCTGGTTACTTCCGGCGGCCGTGTTTTGGGCGTCACCGCCCTTGGAGCGGATCTGCCCGCCGCCTTGGACAAGGCCTATTCCGCTGTGAAGCGGATCCATTTTGAAAATGCCTATTACCGCCGGGACATCGGCAAACGCGCCCTTGCGGCGAAGGAGGGCTAATGGTTTATCGTGTATTTGTAGAGAAAAAAGCGGGCTTCGCCCAGGAGGCGGAGGCCCTCTGCCGGGAGCTCAACTCGTTTCTTGGCGTCAGCGGTCTGCGGAAGCTGCGGCTGCTGAACCGGTATGACGCGGAGTTCATGCCCCGGGAGCAGTTTGATGCCGCCATCCCCACGGTGTTTTCCGAGCCCCAGGTGGATCTTGCCTCTGATTCCGCGGCGCTTTCCGACGCCGACGCGGTGTTCGCAGTGGAGTATCTGCCGGGCCAGTTCGACCAGCGGGCGGATTCCGCCGCCCAATGCATCCAGCTGATGTTCCAGTCTGAGCGTCCTCTGATCCGCTCGGCCCGGGTCTACGCTCTGTACGGTGAGCTGAGTCCGGAGGATCTGGAAAAGATCAAGAAATACGTAATCAATCCGGTGGAGGCCAGAGAGGCCGCCCTGGAGCTGCCCAAAACGCTGAAAACCGACTACGCCATCCCCACCACGGTCAAGACTCTGACGGGCTTCCGGGATCTGGAACGGGACGGACTTGCCGCCATGGTGCGGGATTACGGCCTGGCCATGGACGAGGCGGATATTGCCTTCTGCCAGGAGTACTTCCGCAAGGAGCACCGGGACCCCACCATCACCGAGCTGCGGATGATCGATACCTATTGGTCCGACCACTGCCGCCATACCACCTTCCACACCATTCTGGACAGCGCCAGCTTTCAGGACCCGGAGCTGCAGAAAGCCTACGAGGACTACCTGGCTCTGCGGCGGGATCTGGGCCGCAACAAGCCGCCCTGCCTGATGGATCTGGCCACCATCGCGGTCCGGGATCTGAAGCGCCGGGGAAAGCTGGACAAGCTGGACGAGTCCGAGGAGATCAATGCCTGCACCGTGAAGATCACGGTGGAGGTGGACGGCAAGCCGGAGCCCTGGCTGCTGCTGTTCAAAAACGAGACCCACAACCATCCTACGGAGATCGAGCCCTTCGGCGGAGCCGCCACCTGCATCGGCGGCGCCATACGGGACCCGCTCTCCGGCAGAGCCTACGTCTACGGGGCAATGCGGGTCACAGGCGCGGCGGATCCAACCGTTCCCGTGTCTGAAACCATTCCCGGCAAGCTGCCCCAGCGGAAGCTGGTGACAACTGCCGCCGCAGGCTACTCCTCCTACGGCAACCAGATCGGTCTGGCCACCGGCCTGGTGGAGGAGATCTATCATCCCGGCTACGCCGCCAAGCGCATGGAGATCGGTGCGGTGATCGCCGCCGCGCCTCAGGCCAACGTGCGTCGGGAGCGTCCTGTCCCGGGAGACCTGGTGATTCTGCTGGGCGGCAGCACAGGACGTGACGGCATCGGCGGCGCCACCGGCTCCTCCAAGGCCCACAACGCCCATTCCGTGGAGACCTGCGGAGCCGAGGTCCAGAAGGGCAACGCTCCCGAGGAGCGGAAGCTCCAGCGGCTCTTCCGCAATCCCGAGGCTGCTCGCCTCATCAAGCGCTGCAACGATTTCGGCGCCGGAGGCGTCAGCGTCGCCATCGGCGAGCTGGCCGACGGCCTGCGCATCGATCTGAACGCCGTGCCCCGGAAATACGAGGGCCTGGACGGCACGGAGCTTGCCATTTCCGAATCCCAGGAGCGCATGGCCGTGGTGGTGGAGGCCGCGGACGCGGCCCGTTTCCTGGAGCTGGCCCAGGAGGAAAACCTGCAGGCCTGCAAGGTCGCGGTTGTAACAGAAGAACCCCGTCTGGTGATGGACTGGAACGGCAATCGGATCGTGGATGTCAGCCGGACCTTCCTGGATTCCAACGGGGCGGAAAAGCATATTACTGTTGAGACCGAGGCCCCCAAACCCCTGCCGGAGCCCACTGCGAGCAGCTTTGAGGCCGCCTGCGATCACGTGGCGGAGGATCTGAATCTCTGCTCCCACCGGGGCCTTTCCGAACGATTTGACTCCACCATCGGCGCCGGTACCGTGCTGATGCCCTTCGGCGGCAAAAATCAGCTGACCCCCATTCAGGCCATGGTCCACAAGATTTCCGTTGAGCAGGGCCACACAAATGACTGCTCTCTCATGGCCTTCGGCTTCGACCCCGAGCTCTCCTCCGCCAGCCCCTACCACGGAGCCTATCTGGCGGTGGTGGATTCAGTCTCCAAGCTGGTGGCCTCCGGTGCGAAGTTTGAAGACGTTTATCTGAGCTTCCAGGAGTACTTCGCCAAGCCGGGCCGGGATCCCAAGCGCTGGGGCCAGCCCCTCGCAGCCCTGCTGGGTGCCTTCCGGGCCCAGATGGACCTGGGCATCGGGGCCATCGGCGGCAAGGACTCCATGTCCGGCAGCTTCGAGCAGCTGGACGTTCCGCCCACTCTGGTGAGCTTTGCCGTCACCACCGACAAGAGCGCACATATTCTCTCGCCCGAATTCAAATCTCCCGGACATCCGGTCCTGCTTCTTGCGCCGGAGCGGGACGAAAACGGCCTGCCAAGACCTGCCGCTCTGCTGGCCCTCTTTGACCGGATTTCCGCCCTGCAGCGGGCCGGTAAGATTGTCGCCTGCTATGCCGTCGGCGCCGGCGGTGTCCTGGAGGCGGTGCTGAAGATGGCCTTCGGCAACGGCCTGGGCTTCCGCTTCCATGAGAATCTCTCCGTAGCCCAGATGCAAAAGCGTCAATACGGCGCGTTTGTGGTGGAAGCCACGGAGGGCATTCCCGAGGCAGAGCATATCGGCGTTCTGCGGGAGGAGGCCGTCCTGCTTTACCGGGATACGCGCATTTCGCTTGCCCAGCTGCGGCAGCGCTGGGAACGCCGTATGGAATCCGTCTATCCCGCCGGGGTGGACGCGCCTGTGGAGCATTACGAGGCATTGACCTATCGGAGCGATCATCCCACCGCCGCCCCTGCCATCCGCTGCGCCAGACCCAGAGTGTTGATCCCGGCCTT
>CAMNHH010000033.1 GCA_946539175.1 uncultured Clostridia bacterium
CGAGGCCACGGAGCCGACCGGAACCACGGAAGCAACAGAGCCGGATGCGTCCACGGAGCAGGACATTGTGACGGGTACGCACGGGTCGAATCTGACCTGGACCCTGAACCGCCGCACCGGCGAGCTGATCATAGAGGGCAGCGGAGACATGGCCGAACTTTACACCCCGCCCGGATGGGTCATGGATCACGCCGAAGAGATCAAATCCGTGCAGCTTCCCGAGGGCTTGCGCTCCATCAGTCAAAGAGCCTTCAGCGGCTGCTCCGGGCTGGAAGCGATCACGATTCCCGGGAGCGTAACCACCATCGGAGACCAGGCCTTCAACGCCTGCACCGGGCTGCGCACTCTGAATCTCTCCGAAGGCCTTCAAACCATCAAGCGCTGGGCATTTCAGGGCTGCTCCGGGCTGAGCACCGTATCGCTCCCGAAAAGCCTGATCGAAATCGGTTACGAAGCGTTTGAATCCTGCAGCGGCCTGACAGCGTTTTCCGTTGATCCGGGCAGCCAGAGCTTCTCCGCAGACAGGAACGGTATGCTCTACGACAAGGATGGATCGGCCCTGGTCCTCTGCCCCGCGGGGAAAAGCGGGCTCCTCGAGCTTCCCAGCGGCGTGACTGCCGTCAAAAATCATGCGTTCACTACCTGCAACAAGCTGACCGAGGTAATTCTCCCCGACGGCGTGACCGAGATCGGGGAATATGCCTTTGAATACTGTGGCGAGCTGCGCGCAATTACGATCCCCGAAGGTGTAGCCCGGATCGGAAGCTCCGCGTTCTGGAACTGCGGCCAGCTGCGCTCCGTCGTGATCCCGGGAACCGTGACTTACATTGGTCCATATGCTTTCAACGGCTGCAGCGGGATGACAGCGCTGACCCTCTCCGAGGGCGTTACAAAACTTGATTATCACGCCTTCCAAGGCTGTACGGGACTGCGCTCCGTGGAATTCCCGGAAAGCCTGCGCTCCCTGGGCAGCGCTGCGTTCACTGAATGCACCGGGCTGACTGCCATAATTTTCCACGAGGGTCTGACTGAAATCGGCTATTCCGCGTTCCAGGATTGTTCCGCGCTGGAAGAAGTTCGCATCCCGGACAGCGTGAACACCATCGACCGGCAGGCCTTCTCCGGCTGCGCCGAGCTACGGAGCGCGACGATCCCGCCAAACGTGACCACGATCGGTGACTTTGCGTTTTCGGGCTGCTCCAAGCTGACGATCCGGGGCGTCCCGGGCTCCGAGGCCGAGCGCTACGCCAGTGAGAATGACATCCCCTTTGAAGCGCTGTCATAGTCTCTCGGCCGGGACGTACCGGCCGAGGTCCATGCGCTTTGCCGCGCGAACCAAAGCCGCACGAACAACCCGGAGCTCTCCCGGGAGGTCCCGGAGTCCACACCCTGAGAGGCCGTGGAACAGGCGCTTCCCAACGGCGGCTGCGGCCGCAGCGGCGAGCTGATCGCCGCGCCTTACACGGGATGCAGGGCCGCCGCCTGCCGGACCCGACAGAGCCATCGGCGCCGAGCTCGCAGCCGGCGTCTTGACGCAAAAAATAAAAATCATAACGAAAAAGAGGAATCAATATGAAAAAGCTCGCTTTGCTTCTCCTGGTATGTTCTCTGCTGCTCTCCCTGGCCGCCTGCGCCGTGGCCGGGACAGACGTCACCGGGTCGGAGCCCGGCTCCGGGGAATCCCCTGCTTCCGCCGGAGCGGAAACCGCCGTCCCCACGCAAACCGCGGTCCAAACGGAACCGGACCCTGCTGTTGATTCCACCGAGGAGCTTGAATCGGAGAGCGCCGCCGCGACGGCGCCCGCGGATCACGAAGATCCCGCGGAGGCCACGGAGCCGGTAGATCTCGGGGGTCTGAGCCTGGCCGGTACCGAATGGGAGGCCGAAAGCATCGAGGACGACAGATGGGTCGGACGGGCATTGGACTTCTACGCCGACGGCAGCCTTTATTACCGGGAGGGCCGAATGTTCTCCGAGTACGCTCTGTACCTGGACGGCCTCTGGCGCACAGAAGAGGACGGGACCCTGGATCTGACGCTCTGGTACAGCCCCTACGACGCCTGGGACCGGCCCGAAGACTACCGGGTCAGCGCTGCCGACGTTCCCGCCGAGAGCTGGACCGCCCGTTTCACCTGCACGCCCGTCAAGGGGGACTGCCTGGATTTGATCCGGCAGACGGAGCGAGGCTTTGCGGACGAGGAGGAAGAACGGCGGATCGAGCTTCACCCGGCGGAGGACATGCCTATCATCAGCTTGCAGGAGCTGCAGGAGCTCACGTCCCGGGACGACGAGGAGCTTGCGCGGCTGCAGGAGAGCAGCCAGGACAGCTGGGGCCTGTTCGGCTACGGCGGCTGGACGAGGTTCCGAGGCATCGCCGGGAGCGGAGACGGTTTCGCGGCGAAGGTCGAATATACCCTTCCGCTCACGATCTCGGAGGCGGAGCTGGCCCAGGCAGCCGAAACCGGGCGCATCAGCCTCCTGGGGCAGGAATATATCTATACGACCTCCCATGAGGAGGCGGAGCAGCACGGTCTATCCGATTCTTACAGCAAATACGGCTCGATCCTGAGGGTCCGGGCAGACGGGCAGATCAGCGGCGGCTATTGGGTGCTGCGGGCCGGGGACCGGTACTATTTCGTATATGAGATCGGCGGCATGAGCAGCCGGCTCGAAACCGTCGAGGAGCGCTGCTGGCTGATGCTGGATCCGGAGACGCCGGTCGTCATCGGCCCCGGCTGGCAAGAGGACGCGCCGAAGACCCTGGGCGAGTACGGCACCGTTCCTGTCAATGCGCTGTCCACCCCGACGTGGGGCCCGGACAACGACGAATTTTGCGTTTATATCGATCTGCGCTAAGCGCTGCCCGCTGAAAAATCTCCGTTTCCTCGAAAAGCGGAGATTTTTCAGCTTATCAAAGAACCGCAAATTGGGATTTGTCACGCAAACACGCCGTAGTGGCCGCGCAGGTGCGCGGCCACTACGGAATCATCCCAACAAATCCAAAATTTCTGACGGTTTTTTTGAATTCCTGTCAACCTTTTTGCTTCTCGCACTGTCTTTTTTTACAGAAGAGGAAATCATATGGAAGCTCCGTATGACAGCGCCGGAGGCGGGCAGGCGTTCGCATGACCAGCGGCACCCGATCACTTGTTTTCGTTGGGGGAGCTACTGCACGGCAGACGGGTTTTGTGCCGCAGGCACAAACCAGCAGCGTGCGAGCACGGCGCCGCTCCGCTTAAAAATCGAAAGCGTTTCATCGGGGCATCGGATCAAAGACCTTTGACGGAAGGAGGATGCGGATATGGACGAACGGGAAACGAGCTTCGCACAGCTCTATGCGCGGCTGCTTTTGCAGCTCGACCCGGACCCCGAACGCTCCGAACAGGCCCTCCGCGCCCTTCAGTTCGCTCTTTCCGAGGGAGCAAGCACGGAAAAGCTGCTCCCAAAAGATCACTTCCGTCCGTAGAGAGCGATCCCTTGATTGCTCCGCCCGTCTGTCCTCGGTTTTCCCGGATCGCGAAAGCATGTGGGCAGGCCTCCCTGCGGAGGAAGGGGCAACCGATCGATTCAAACAAATCTTGAAGCAGCAGCGTTCCCCGTTGAACTGTGGTATTATAGATTCCACCGGCCGTTGCGCCGGGAAAGGCAGGAGCAAAGCATGAAAGAGAAGCATGAGAAGAACACGGTCGAGGCGGCGCGCATCCCGCCCGCGCTGGTGGCCGAGGCAAAAGCCGGAGACCAGGCGGCCTTTACGGAGCTCTACCAGCGGACCAGCGCCATGATCTACCGCACGATCCGCTCCATGATCGGCGACGAGGAGCTGGTCTGGGACGTTCAGCAGGATGCCTATCTCCGGGCCTGGCGCAGTCTGGACACGCTGGAGGCCCCGGAGGCCTTTCTCCCCTGGCTGCGGCGGATCGCGGTGAACACCGCGGTGAACGCGTTGAACAAGCGCGTTCCCATGCGCTTCAGCGACTTGGCGGAAGACGAAGACGCGCAGACGCCCGAGCTGCCGGATCTCAACCCCGACGCCCAGCCGGAGCTGGTTCTGGACCGAAAAGAGACTTCCCGACTGGTGCGGGAGCTCCTGAAGGAGCTGCCCCCGGAGCAGCAGGCCGTCGTCGGCATGCATTACTACGAAGACATGCCCATCAAAGACATCGCGGCGTTGCTGCACGTCAGCGCCGGCACTGTGAAGACCCAGCTCTCCCGGGGCCGGAAGCGGATCGAGGCCGGAGTTCGGGCCCTGGAACAGCAGGACGTGAAGCTCTACGGTCTGTCTCCCCTGCCCTTCCTGCTGGCCCTGCTGGGTCGGCTGGAGCCCGCGGTGGGAGCGGAAAAGGCAGCTCTCAACGCAGTCCTCGCCGAGGCTCCGGCGGCGGGCAGCGCTGCCGGAGCCTCGGCAGGCGGAACGGCCGCCGCCGCGGCAGGAGGAACTACGACCACCGTGACCGCCATGACCGCGGGGCAGGCCTTCTTCCACGGTCTGGGGGCCAAGCTCCTGGCCGGAGCCCTGGCCGTGGCCGTGCTGGCGGCCGGCGGCAAGCTGGCCTACGACGCACTGAAAAAGGGAGACCATCTCCCCGTAGGCCCCGAGCAGCCCTCGATCACAGAGACCCTCGACCTGAATGAGTCGCCGGAATTCCCGGAGACGGTACCGACGGAGTCCGTGATCTCCACAGATAAGCCAGAGCCCCCGGAGACGGTACCCACGGAGGACGTTACCGCCGTGGATACTTCCGAAAATCTGGTGTCGGAGCCCACCGATTCCCCCGTTGTGCCCACGATCCTTACCTCCGGCAGCTTCGGCCTGCGGCAGCGTGAGGCGCAAAGCAATCCGGGCGCAGGCGCGGCGCTTCCCTATTTCAGGGCCGTCGATCCGGACGCGGACGACAGGATTTATACCAACAACGCCGTGGAGATCCGCTACGACGGCAGCGGCGTCCGGCAGCGGGAGCTTCCGGACGGAGAAGAGCGGCTTCTCTTCCCGCTGGAGCGAAGCGAAGAAAACAGCATTCATCTCTTCGGCGTCACCGAAAACCGGCTGTATTTCAACTGCCACAACCCGGACCCCGACGACTGGTGGGGCGTTTCGGTGTTCTCCGTCAACCGGCAGGGCGAGGACCGGCAGGAGCTTGGGAGCAATTGGGATTACTTCTTCGGCGACGGCTGGACGGGCCTGCTCAGCTTCGCTTCCGACGTACGCCCCCACAGTGCGAGGATCTACAACCGGAACGACGAGCTCGTCTTTGAGGAGCCCGAGGAACGGGTCTGGGACATGGAGGCCGTGGACGGATCCCTGTACGTCATCTGTGTGAAAGAGTCTCCGAAGGCCGACGGAAGCGAAGAAACCGAATGGTCCGAGGATCTGATCCGCCTGGACCCCGACGGGACCCAGACCGTGCTGCTGCGGATCCCGGCTCCTTCCGACCTCGGCGATTACGGCATCGAGGCCACCATTTACAACGGTGTGATCTGGTTTGGGCATCCCTCCGGCAATCTTTACGACCTGTACACCCTCGAACCGCTGGAAGACCGGTATGACAGCACCTTCTACGACGACAGTCTGACCTGGACCTTGGACAGTACCGGCCTGCTGACCATCTCCGGCAGCGGCGTCATGGGGCGCTGCTGGCCCCAGCCCTGGGAGGCGTACCGCGAGACCATCACAGCGGTGGTCCTGGAGGACGGCGTGACGAACATCGGCGCCTACGCGTTCTTGGGCTGTACTGCTCTGAAGAGCGTTTCCATTCCGGACACCGTAACTGCCATCGGAGAATCCGCCTTCTGCCAATGCGAAGCTCTGCCGAGCGTGACGCTCCCGGACAGCGTGACGAGCCTCGGCCGCTCCGTGTTCAGCGGCTGCAGCGAATTGACGGAGGTAACGCTTCCCGCCGGGCTGACCGAGATCCCCGAGAATCTGTTTTTCGGCTGCTCGTGCCTGGCGAGCCTGACCATCCCGGACAGCGTGACCGCCATCGGGGATTATGCTTTCACCCGCTGCGGCAAGTTGACCGGGATCACCCTCCCGGCCAACGTGACGAGCGTGGGCGAACGGGCCTTCTGCAACTGCCGCGCACTGACCGGGATTACCATCCCTGCCAGCGTGACGAGCATCGGAAACCAGGCCTTCGGCTGGGATTACGATTCCTACGGCAGCCCCGAAGACCAGCCTGTGGCCGGTTTCACCATCTCCGGCGCGGAGGGCTCCGCGGCTCAGGCCTACGCCGAAGAAAACGGTTTCCGGTTCGTCAAAACAAACTGATTGGGAAACAAGGACCGGTCCTGCGTGTCAACAGATACGCAGGACCGGTCCTTGTCGTTTCTCGTCGTTCAAATTACGGTTTGAACGATACCGCAATTTTTCTTTCAGTCATTCCGGGGCGGGGGACGGCGGACAAGCAATGCTTGTCCCTGCAAACGGAGAACGGCGGGCGCTCGGTGAGCGCCCCTACAGGGGCTCCGGCTCCATGGCCTCGTGGAGGCGGTCGGTGATGGCGCCGGCGAAGATGCGGTCGGCCTGGATGTGGACCGTCTGCAGGGCCGGGGCGCACTGGTTCACCGGCAGCTTGTCGTTCATAAACACGTCGTTATCCAGGATGAACTTGATCTCGCTGTCCTTCACGCTGCCTCGCTGGAGCAGGCCGGGACCGGCGTGGAGCTTGACCCGGCAGCCGCCGGAGATGGCGCACTCCACGTCCTGGCCGGCGCGGGCAAAACCCTCCTCCCGCACGTCCTCCTCCCCCAGAAGGCCCAGATAGGCGGGCTGGAAGAGCTCCCGGAAGGGCACGCCCTCCAGGTCCAGGGCCTTGCGGGAGAAGACGTTGATGAAGCGCAGACCCACCCGCTCAAAGTAGGCGGGCCGATAGACGGGAATGAACTGGGCCAGCACCAGATCCAGCTTGGCGGCAAAGTCCTCCCACTTGGTATAGGCGGGCGTGGCCAGGGCCACGAAATTGTTGGTCAGGTTCACCTTCCACTTCCCATCGGCGGAGAGGAACTGATAGTTGGTGATCCGCTGGGGCTCCTCCACCCGAAAATTGCCGGGGCCGCCGGTGAGCTTGGGCTGGGGCTGCTCCAAAAGCCGCTTGTACTGGGGGAAGTCCCGGCGGATGGCCTCCTGGAAGTCCGCGGGCTCCCGGGCCGAGATGGACAGGATGGTGGGGAAGCGGAGCTGGCAGATAACCTCCACCAACTGGTGCTTGCGGTACAGATACCGGTCACGGTCTAAAAACATAAGGTCGCCTCCGTTGCTTCTTTTTCTCCAATTATAGCACAGGCCTCCCGATTTCGCAAGGCTTCGGTGAAAAGAAAAGCGTCCAGGCGGGCGGAACGGAAAGCGGCGGACGCCGAGGCGTCCGCCGTGGGGTTTATTGCTTTTTGTAGACGTATTCCACCGTCCAGACGTTTTCCGGGTCGCCGTTGAAGAGATGGAGCTCGCCGTCCTTGAGGGTACCGCTGTAATCCAGGGTGACGCCGATGAAGGTCTCCTGCACGGTGATCCTTTCGCCCTCCAGGGTCCAGGTGACGTTCAGGCTCAGATCGTCCCGCTCATGGGTGCCCTTGCCGTCCTGCGTGAGGGTCAGACGGAAGTCGGCGTCGGTATCACGGGCATCGTCCCCGTCCCCTACCAGCTTGGTGTATTGGCCCACGTAAACTCCGGACGCCGCCTTGACGGCGGGGTCACCCTGTTCGCAGGCCGCGAACAAGGCAGCCAACAGCACCAGAACCAGGGTCAGGACGATCAGCTTGGAATAACGCATCAAGCATGCCTCCTTTACGATTTGGCGGAGCCGGAACTGGGCCCGCTGTATGATTATACCACAAGCTTTAAGAAAATACCATCCCAAAAAGAGACATTTTTAGGGTCAATCCCTGTTTTTTCGCGGAAAATCAGTTGTCCGCCCGGTTGTACCCGTTCTTCATGGTCTCGGAGGCGGCCCGCAGGACCTTGTAGAGGGTCTTCCCGCTCTGCTCCTTCGCCATTTGCGCCAGCTTCTCGTTGGCCTCGGCGGCCAGGCTGAAGTCGCCGCTGTCCAGCATTTTTCGGTCGTACGTCCGCAGAAGCTGACGGCCCTTGGTCATCACCGCGGCCTGGTAGCGGTCGATGAACTGAACGCTCTTGTTGTAGCTGTGGTCCGCCAGAGCGCCCAGCAGGGCGCTGGTCCAGTAGAAGTTCTCCGTGGAGACCTCCAGGCTCACCTTGGCCAGATAGTCCGGCATCTTCTCCACGCAGGTGTAGACCGGCAGCAGCGCGTCAAAGGTGGTGGAGGCGAAGCAGATCCACTCCACGCCCCGCAGCTCCACGGGCATATTATCCCGGATTTGGCAGACGGAAGTGACGCCGGTGCGGTTAATGCCGATGGAGCGGTACTTGCCCCGCAGGCCGGTGTCCTGGTTCAGGTAGGGGTTGTAGGGGGTGCCCTGGTAGTTGGAGGAGAGCAGATATTTCACGTCCTCCACCGCCAGCTTCCGCTCCGGCACGAAGGACCAGGGAATGTCGTCGCTCTCGGGGGTAAAGTCTGCGTTGGGGCCGTCCCACTTCCAGCCTCTCGGGCAGAGCCAGCGGCCCATAAACCAGGCCCGCGGCGTGTTGTAGACGTGGTCCTGGTCCGTGTGGGAGCCAAAGATCTTCCGGGGATCAAAGACTCCGCCCTGGTTGCAGTCCAGGCAGTTGCTCTCGATGAATTCCCGCAGATCGGCGGAACACAGATGGGCCCGCTTTGCCCCGAAGGCATCGGCTAAGTCGAAGCTGTCCATGCCGAACTGATTGGGCATGACCACCACCGCGTCGTCCGGGACCCTCTTGGCCATCCAGTGGTGGCCGCCGATGGTCTCCATCCACCAGACCTCGTTTTCATCGTTGAAGGCCACGCCGTTGGACTCGTAGGTGCCGTACTGCTCCAGCAGCCTGCCCAGCCGCAACACGCCCTCCCGGGCGGAGCGTATGTAGGGCAGCACCAGCACCAGGATGTCCTCCTCACCGATGCCGCCGGGGATCTCCTTCTCCCGGCGGGACTTGGGCTTTTGCAGCTCCACCAGGGGATCCGCCGCCAACACTCTGGGGTTGGAGGTGATGGTCTCGGTGGCGGTCATGCCCACGCCCGCGGCGTTGATGCCGGTGGCGGCCCATACGCCGCTTTCCGGGTTGACGCTGGGGCTGGCGGTGTAGGCCAGGGGCTCCTCCGGCAGCTCCACGCTCACGTGGGAGAGGACGCTCTTATATTTGCGCTTCTGCTGCTTCGGGGTCACGACGACCAGCTTCTTCTCGTCAAAATGCCCGTCGTCGGTGCGGGCGATCATGGTGGAACGGTCGTTGGAGGCATTTTTGCCTACCAGAACGGTTGTGCAGGGCATATCGGGTCCTTCCTTTCTCTTTCTGGTTTTACCGCCTCCATTATAGCACGTTTCCCTGCGCCGCGCAACAAAAACCGCGGGCGCGGATTGACACGTTTCTCTCTTTCCTGTATAATCAATGTATCACACAAGGGAGGGAAATCCCATGCATACCGATCTGTCTGTTTTGATCCGCGGCTGTCTGCCGGAGCGGCGGCCTGTTCCCGCAAGATGAGCGGGCCGGGTCCTTTTCTTGCCGTCCTTCTGGCCTGCACGATCCTCGTTGTCGGCCTGGCGGAGCTCCACAGTCTGAAGAAGTGGAACCGGCGCGTCGTCCTGCAGTGCCAGCTCGACATGCGCCTAACCGAACCGGGGGAGATCGCGACCCTGAGCTACCGGCTCTCCAACACGGCCTCCTGGCCGCTGAGCTTCGTCAGCGTCTCCTTCCTGTTTGACAAGGCTGTGGAGATCCGGGAGGAGGGCCGGGACGAAGCCCCCGGGCTCCGGGCGCGAAACAGCTATATCGTGGACACCGCCTTGAGGCCCAGACAGGCCTGCCGCGGCGCGATCCGCCTCTCCCTGCGGGAGCGGGGCTCCTATACCCTGGGCCGGGTCTATCTGGAGACCGGGGACCTCCTGGGCCTGCGCTCGGTCATTCGCTCCTTCGATCTTCCGATCTCCGTGGTCTGCACGGCCGGTCCCGCCCCGGAGCAGCCGGAGCTGGAGACCCTGGGCGGCTTCCTCGGAGACGTCTCGGTCCGCCGCTTTATCCTGGAGGACCCCGGCCTGATCCTGGGCTACCGGGAGTATACCGGCGCGGAGCCGATGAGCGCGATCTCCTGGCTCCAGACCGCCCGGACTGGACGGCTGATGGTCAAGCAGCACGACTACACCGTGGACACCGATGTGGCGGTGCTGGTGGACATCGAGGCCGTCAAAAAGCCCCTGGCCGAGCGCTGTCTGAGCCTGGTCCGGACCGTCTGCGACGAGCTGGAGCGGCTGCAGATCCCCTACGTCGTCCTGTCCAACGGCGACCTGCGCTCCGGAGAGAAGGGCGTCGGCCGGGTCCACAATTTCGAGATCCAGCGTCGGATCGGCGTCTGCCGCTTCGTCCGCTACCGGGGCTTCCGCCATCTGCTGGCCAGCTGCGCCGCGGACGGAGCCAGGAAGGGATATATCGTCGTAGCGCCCGCCCGCAGCGAGGAGCTCACAGCCGGCGTCCGGCGGCTTCGCGCCGCCTCCGGGTCCCGGGTCTGTGTGCTGACGGGAAAGGAGGGGGAAGCGAATGCGTAGCTATCCCGCTCTGCGTCTGGGCGGCGAGGTCTTTTTCTGTGCCGCGGTGCTGAGCTTTTTCGCGCCCTTCTGCCGGGACCTCCGCTTCTTCTGGCTCCTGGCAGCCGGGATCCTGGCGGTCTCCCTGGCCGCGGTCCGGCTCTCCCGCAAGCTGCCCCGGCTGCTTTTGGCGCTGCTCCCGGGTCTCGCCTTTCTGGTCCCGGTCTCCGGCCCGCTCAGCGCGGCCGCCGGGGCCGCCATTCTGCTCTACGCGGCCGTCATTCTCACAAGGGGAGAGTTCTTCTCCGACTTTTACGCCTACCGGATCGAGGCCGTCTGGATCCTGGCCGTCTGCGGCGTCTTTGCCGTCATCTCCTTCTTCTGGACCGGGGGCGGGGTCTCCTCGTTCTGGCTCTTGCTCTGCGCCATCCTGCTGGTCCTCCTGGCCCTGCGCATGCTCCAGGTGGGGGGCTCCATGGGGACGGCCTGGCGGGTCGGCAGCGCGGGGATCCTGGGCGCGGTCCTGGCCGCGGGCGCGGTCGTCGGCTTGACGGTCTGGGCGCTGCGTCTGCCCCTGATCGGCTTTTTCAGGCTCTTCGCCACCGGCCTTGCCTATCTCCTCACCATCCCGCTGTTCCTCATTGCCTGGTTTTGGACCGAGGTCACCGGGGTCCAGCCGACCGACCAGGACCCCGGCCTGCCCAAGCTCATCTTCAGCATCGGCGGAAACCCCAACCCCAGCAGCCAGATCCACACCGATACCCACTACGAGTCCATCAACGCAGACATTCCCTGGATGGCGATCCTGACCGTGCTCATCGTGGTCCTGCTGATCCTGGCGGCGATCCGCCTCGTCCGGAGCGGAGCGCTCCGCCGGATGCGGAAGTATCAGACCCGGCAGGCCAACGACACGGCGGACGAAGAAGCCCGGCCGAAACGGAGCAGGGGCCGCCGTGCGGCGACGGACAACCGCAGTCGGCTCCGCCTGGTCTACAGCCGCTATCTGGAGTATCTCCGGACGCGGGGCGTGGAGTTGGATCCCTCCCGGACGACCCAGGAGATCACGGAAGCCTCCTCGGAGCTGCTTTCGCACAGCGACAGGCTCCTGCGGGAGCTCTACCGCAAGGCCCGCTACAGCAAGGAGCCCATCAGCGACGAGGATCTGCGCGCCGCGGAGGAACAGCTCCGGCGCCTGCTGGAGGAGGAAAGGCTGCGGAAGGAGAAGCCGTAGCCCTGCGTTTTTATCTCGGCGCCCCGGGCCTGCTCCGGGCAGGCGGATCCCACCGGATCCCGCGGGGCCTTTCCCGTTTATCATGACAGCATTATGCATAAGGAGGCTCATTCCATGAATCCCGATCTGTTTGTTTCCTTCCGCGACCGTCTGCAGGAGAGCTGCGGCAAGGTCATCCTCGGAAAGGAGGAGACCATCCGCCGCGTCGGCGTCTGCCTGATCGCCTCGGGCCACGTCCTGCTGGAGGACCTGCCCGGCACCGGCAAGACCATGCTGCTGCGGGCCTTTGCCCGCTGCATCGGCGGCGAGTTCCGCCGCATCCAGTTCACCCCCGACGTCCTGCCCTCGGACCTCACGGGCATCCACTTCTATAATCAGAAGGAGGGCGTCTTCGAGTTCCGCCCCGGCCCCCTCTTTGCCAACGTGGTGCTGGCCGACGAAATCAACCGCGCCGTGCCCCGGAGCCAGTCCGCTCTGCTGGAGGCCATGGAGGAACGGCAGATCTCCATCGACGGCAAGACCTTCCCCCTGGCGGAGCCCTACATTGTCATGGCCACTCAGAATCCCATTGAGTCCTACGGCACCTTTCCCCTGCCCGAGGCCCAGCTGGATCGCTTCTTTATGAAGCTCTCTCTGGGCTATATGACGCCGGAGCAGGAAAAGCAGGTCCTGCGCCGCCCCGACACAAGGGGCATCATCGAGACCATCTCCCCCATCGTCACGCCCCAGGAGCTGGCTCTGCTGCGGCAGGAATACCGGGCCGTCAGCGTCAGCGAGGACGTGGCCGACTATCTCATGTCCGTGATCACCGCCACCCGGCAGGATCAGCGCCTGGCCTACGGGGTCAGCGCCCGGGGCTCTCTGGCCCTGTACAAGGCTTCCCAAATCACGGCGGCCATGGCGGGGCGGGATTTCGTCATCCCGGAGGACGTGAAGGAAAACGTGGCGCCTGTCCTGTCCCACCGGATTGCCGCCGTCACCCGCAGCCACCTGGACACCGCCGATCTGCTGGCGGGTCTGCTGGAGGAGCTGCCGGTGCCCCTGGAATGAGCCATGCCCCAGAGTCTGATCGTCACCCTGCTGGTGACCGCCCTGCTGGGTCTGGCGGCGGCGGAGGTCCTGAGCCTGCTGCTGGATAATCGGCACGTCAACGTCCGCTGCGAGGTGGATATGCAGCTGACAGAGCCGGACGAGACCCTCACCCTCAGCTACCGGGTCCGAAATACGGCCTTCTGGCCCCTGCCCTTCGTGGGCTTCTCCATCCTGTTCGACGACGGAATCCGGATCCGGGAGGACGAGGCCTGGCAGGCCGCCCACCGGGTGGGGAGTCTCACCGGCAATATGTACAGCTTTGACCTGAGTCTCATGCCCCATCGGGTCCTGCGGGGCCGCGTCCGTTTCTCCTTCCGGGAACGGGGGCTCCACAGCCTGGGGAAGCTCTACGTGGAGACCGGCGACTTTTTGGGCTTCCGCAGCAAGGTCCGCTCCTTCGAGATCCCGGGCAGCGTGGTCTGCACCGCCCGGCCCCTGGAGGAGGATCCGGCTCTGGAGCCCCTGGGGGGCTTTCTGGGGGATCTATCCGTGCGGCGCTTCATTCTGGAGGACCCAAGCCTGGTGCTGGGCTACCGGGCCTATACCGGAGCCGAGCCTCTGAAGCAGATCTCCTGGACCCAGACCGCCCGCACCGGACAGCTCACCGTCAAGCAGCATGATTTCACCGTGGATACCGACGTGGCCGTGCTGGTGGATCTGGAGCACTGCCCAAAGCCTGTGGCGGAACGCTGCCTGTCTCTGACCCGCACCGTCTGCGACCGACTGGAGGCGGCACGGATTCCCTACGCCGTCCTCTCCAACGGAGACCTGTTCGAGACGGAAAAGGGCGTGGGCCGCACCCACAGCTTCGAGGTCCAGCGGCGGATCGGCCTGTCCCGCTTCGTGCGGCATCGCTCCTTTGAGCGGCTGCTGGAGCAGTGGGCCGGGGCCGGTGTGGGCCGCCGGGGCTGGATCGTGGTGGCGCCCAAGGCGGATCCGGCGCTGTCTGCCGCCCTGGCGCGGCTGCAGGCAGTCTCCGACGCCCGGATCTGTCTGCTGACCGGAGAGGAGGTGGCCCATGCGTAGCTTTGTCGCCCTGGGGCTATCCGCCCGGCTCAGCTTCTGCGCCGCCGTTCTCTGCCTCTTTGCGCCCTTCCGGACCGATTGGCTGCTCTTTGCCCTGCTCTGCGCTCTGGCCTTCGTGGCGGCTCTGGCGGCGGCAGGCTGCAAGCGTCCTGTCATACGTCTGGCCCTGGGCCTGATCCCGGCGTTGGCGCTGCCTCTGGCCTCCGGCTGGGTGAGTCTGGCCACAGGCGCCGCGCTGACGCTCTACGCCGCCGCGGTTTTGACTGCCGGGCGCTTTTCGGTGGAGCTGTGGCAGTATCGGCGAGAGGTGCTGGCACTGGCGGCTCTATCCGCGTTGCTTGCCCTGCTCTCTGCTCTGGCCGGCTTCCGCAGCCCGTCGAGCCGCGGCTTTGCGGCCGCCTGTCTGCTGCTGCTTTTGTCGGCGCTCCGGGCCAGACGTCTGGGCGCCGCCGACTCCGCCGCCTGGGAGGGCGGCAGCCTGGGGCTGTTCCTGCTGCCCTTGGCGGGCGGCGCCGCGCTGGGCGCGCTGCTTTGGGCGCTCGTCCCGGCGCTTCAGTTTCTGTTCCGCGGCGTGGGTGCCCTGTTTGCCGGGATCCTCTATCTCTGGAACAGCTTCTGGGGACGGATCCTTCATCACGTTGACACCATCGGGGACGATTTCTTTGCGGACGAAACCACGCCGCCCCCCAGCTATTACAGCGCCGTCACAGACGCCCCGGGGGACGCCCCGAACCCTCAAAACGAGATCGGTCCCCGGCTGCCGGATGCTTCTCTGCCCTGGGAGACCATTCTTGCGGTTCTCGGCGCCTTGGCGCTGCTGGCTCTGGTGATCTGGCTCCTGCGCCGTGCGAATAAGCCCGCGCCCAGGCAAGCGCCGGACGCTGCGTTCAAAACCGAACGGCCCCAGGACCCGCCCCGCCGTTCTCGCTCCCGCCGCCGCGGCCGCCGGGAGACAGCGGACAACCGCAGCCGCCTGCGGGCCGTCTACCGCAGCTATCTGGCCTTCCTGCGGCGGAATGGCCTGGCACTGAAGCCGGACGCCACCAGCGCCAACGTTACAGAGCAGGCGGCGTCGCTGCTGGTGGAGGGCGACGAGCCCCTGCGGCAACTATACCGCAGGGCCCGATACGGGGCCGCGATGCCGTCTGAGCGGGAGCTTCAGGCCGCAGAGGAAGCCCTGGCCCGGCTCACCACCGAAGAAAATCTGCGGAAAAACCGGCCCCGGGCTGACCGACAGACCTCCGGCGAATAAATCGCCTTGCGCCAGTTTTCAGATCTTGAAAGGAGCTGCCTATGTATGCTCAAGCCAGGCTGATTGCCGAAACCGACTCCGGCTGGACCTACGAGGTTCAGCTCCCGGACCGGGAGCCCTCCCGGTCCGACGCCCTGCGCTTCACCGTCACGCCGGAGGGCGCCTTGAGCTTTGATAACCGCCAGCCGGAGGCCCGGGCCTGCCGTTCCCGCCGGGTCTCCCGCCTCCTGGCAGCGGAGATGGCGCGAGCCGCCCGGGGTCGGGTCCCCGGCGCTTTGGCGGGTCGCAGCCAAAAGGGCCTGGCCTTTGAGCTCCGAGCTCATTACTATGCCTATCGCATCGGCTTTTTCCGCCGCCACGCCGCCAACGCCGAACTGGGCAGCCCCGATCCCGCTTCCCCCGACTATGACACCAACGCCGCCGTCTTCGAGCGCCCTCTGCGCGGCCTGCCCGCCGTCCTGAAGGCTCTCCTCCGCCGCTGCCGTCCGTAGCGGCGGCCATCGCCGCCACCGGGCTCCGCCTCCGCCCGCAGCGGCAAACATTCCTCGCCACCCGCGCCCCGCCGGGGCGAATTGAGAATTTACGTTGTTTTCAAACTTCGATTTGAATCTATCGGAACCGCTGCAGCGCAGATATCGCTTGTGTGTCCGCCCCGCTGTGTCGCGTCCTGAAACGGCAGCGCCCGGTCGCCCCCCGCTCCTCCGGCAAGGCCATATCCGTCTTTCAGAAAATCCTTGCAATTCCCCGCAAAATCGTATATAATATCTCCGTGCCGCAGGAGATGGGTTCCGACTTTTGCAGGGAGCCGTGTCGCGCTTGGAGCCGCCGCATGTAGCACCAGGTTCGAACGTCTTTTGGGAGCATGTAACACCCCCCAGGCTCGGGAAAAAACCGAAAGCCCGCAACCCCTTGCAAAACCGATGGTTTTCGCCCCTTCCCCCCTCGCAAAATTCCTCGAACATAGCCCTTTGCCCACATGTTTGACCACAACTGAAAATCATCCGGGTTTAGCGAAGTTTGGTATCGCGCTTGGTTTGGGACCAAGAGACCGTGGGTTCAAGTCCCGCAACCCGGACCAAAAATCCTCTG
>CAMNHH010000034.1 GCA_946539175.1 uncultured Clostridia bacterium
TTCTGTCCCCGTTTGACCTCCACCACGCCTTCGATGCTCCGCAGCCGGTTCATGACGCCGGTGAGCTGCTCCAGGCCCTTCACCTCGAAGGTGACGGTAAAGCCGCAGCGGCCGCCGGGAAGCTCCTTGCCGATGATCTCCTTCATGCGGATCTGCTGGGAGGTCAGGGCCGAGGACACGTCCACCAGCAGACCGTCCCGGTCCTCCGACAGCACCTCCAGGGTGGTGGCGAAGGGCTTCTCGCCGCCGGTGATCCAGGACACGTTGACCCAGCGGGCAGCCAGATCCGGGTTGTTGGCGGCCCTGGCATTGGGGCAGTCCCGGCGGTGGATGGAGACCCCATAGCCCTTGGTGATGAAGCCCACGATGTCGTCCCCCGGCACCGGGGTGCAGCAGCGGGAGAACTTGATCATGCAGGAATCGATGTCCTCCACGATAACGCCGGAATCCCGGTGGCGGTTCTGCTGGACGGGCTGGGAGATCTCCAGCACCTTGGTCTCCTTGGGCGCGGCGGCGGAGCGGCTGGCCTTCAGCAGATCCTCCCGGATCTTGCCCACGGCCTTGGCGGAGGTGATGCCGCCGTAGCCGATGGCCGCGTACATATCGTCCAGATTCTCGAAGCTCAGCTTCCGCAGCAGCTGGGGCCGCAGCTCATCGTCCTGCAGCAGGGCGGGGGAGATGTTCATGCGGCGCAGCTCGCCCTCGAAGCTGGTGCGGCCCCGGGTGATGTTCTCCTCCCGCTTCTCCCGCTTGAACCACTGCTTGATCTTGGAGCGGGCCTGGTTGGACTTGCAGATATTGAGCCAGTCCCGGGAGGGGCCCTTGGCGGACTTGGAGGTGAGGATCTCCACGATGTCGCCGTTGTGGAGCTTCACGTCGTAGCCCGCGATGCGGTTGTTGATTTTGGCGCCGATCATGCTGTTGCCCACGCCGGAGTGGATGGCGTAGGCGAAGTCGATGGCGGTGGAGCCGGCGGGCAGGGAGATCACCTTTCCCTTGGGGGAGAAGACGAAGACCTCGTCGTCGAACATATCCACCTTCAGGCTGTGGATGTAGTCCTCCGCGTCCGTCTCCTGCTGATCCTCCAGCAGACGGCGGACCCACTCGAACTCCTTCTCGTTGCCGCTCTCGATGCCCTCCTTGTACTTCCAGTGGGCCGCCACGCCGTATTCGGCGGTCTCGTGCATCTCCTTGGTGCGGATCTGCACCTCGAAGGGCACGCCCTCGTCCCCGATGACGGTGGTGTGGAGGCTCTGGTACATATTGGGCTTGGGCGTGGAAATGTAGTCCTTAAAGCGGCCCGGCACCAGCTTGAACATTTCATGGATGTGGCCCAGGACGTTATAGCAGTCGGAAATGCTGTCCACGATGACCCGGAAGGCGTAGAGATCGTAGAGCTCCTCCAGGGTCTTGTGCTGCTCCTTCATCTTCCGGTAGATGGAGTAGACGTGCTTGATCCGGCCGGAGATGGTGCAGGCGATGCCCACGGAGGCCAGCCGGTCGGAGATCCGCTTCCGGATGTCCGCCATAAAGGCCTCGGCCTCCTCCCGGTGGGCGTCCAGATAGTCCACCAGCTCCTTGTAGCCGTCGGGGTCCAGATACTGCAGGGCGCTGTCCTCCAGCTCCCATTTGATCTTCTGCATGCCCAGGCGGTGGGCCAGGGGGGCGTAGATGTCCATGGTCTCCATGGACTTGGTGACCTGCTTGGCCTTGCTCTGGTACTCCATGGTCCGCTGGTTGTGGAGCCGGTCGCAGATTTTGATGAGCACCACCCGGATGTCCTTGGACATGGCCATGAACATCTTCCGCAGGTTCTCCACCTGCTGCTCCTCCAGGGTGGAGAACTCCACCCGGGTCAGCTTGGTGACGCCCTCCACCAGCTCCGCCACGGTGCGGCCGAAGAGGTTGGAGATTTCGTCAAAGGAGGCGGAGGTGTCCTCGATGCAGTCGTGGAGCAGGGCCGCCACGATGGCGTCGGTGTCCAGGCCGATCTCCGCCACGATCTCCGCCACCGCCAGGGGGTGGATGATATAGGGGGAGCCGTCCTTCCGCTTCTGGTCCTTATGCTTCTCGTTGGCATACTGAACCGCCCGCTCCACCGCCTTCAGATCGGTGTTGGGGACGTAGGTGCGGATGGCCTGCATCATGGAATCGTAACGTGCCTGGAAGGTCTCCATAGAGCAGCCTCCTTTCGTGAAGTAAAAAGTATGAAGTATGAATGGATCATTGAACGTTGAAAATTGTGGTGTTTTCAACGTTCAATTCTCAATTTTCAATTCGTCCCAGTCGGGGGAAACCCGCGGCGGGCAATGCTTGCCGCTGCGGGCGCGGCGTCCTGGGGCAGGCCGCCCTACGGTCGGGCGCCGCCCTTGGCGGCCCGCAGGGCGATGACGATGGGGCTGGCGTCCAGATCCACCTTGCGGCCGTCGCTGGTGATGCGGATCTCGCAGCAGCGGCGGGTTGTTTTCAGCTCGATCAGGCCCTGCTCGGCAAACACGTCCAGGCAGATTCTGGTGCGGCTCAGACTCAGACTCTGCGCCGCGCCCCGGGAGATCTTACGGCCCATGCAGGGGAAATTCTCCTGGAGCCGGGAATCCTGGCTGTTGGCGATCAGATAGCGCCACACCGCCACGAATTCGTTCCGGGTGGGCAGCAGGCGGGCCGCCTCGCCGGGCTCCAGATGCTCCCGGCGGGCAAAGCGGCGGTAGAGCCCCCGCTCGTCCTCGGTCTCGTCCCGCAGGAAGCGGCTCAGCCGCAGATCCACCACGTTCAGCTGCACGGAGCGGCTGCCCCGGAATTCGTTGATCTGGGGGGTGAAGGCCAGCTCCACGCTGTCCCCCACGGCCACACCGCTGCGCAGGGCGGTCTGGGAGAAGAAGATGGCGGGCAGGGTCTGGCCGTTCCGGCAGCGGAGCAGCAGCCGCAGGTGCTTGCCGCCGCCCACCTCGGAGAGCTGGAATACCACCGCGTCCACCAGGCAGAGCACCGGGATGGGGCAGCCGGTGCCGCAGGGCTCCAGTTGGTTCAGCTCCTGGATGTTCTCCAGGGTCAGCAGGGCCGGGTCCACGACGCAGTCCACCGCCAGGGCGGCGTTCGCCTGGCCGGAGGCCCGGAATTCCGCCGCCATTGCGGTGACGGCCCGGCGGAAGGCGGGGATATTCTCCCGTCTGATGGTGAAGCCCGCGGCCAGCTCATGGCCGCCGTAGCTCTCCAGCAGGCCGGAGAGCTGCCGCAGGGCGGCAAAGAGATTGAAGCCCCCGTAGCTGCGGGAGGAGGCCTTGCCCCGGTCTCCGTCCATGCAGATCAAAAAGGCGGGGCAGTTGTATTCCTCGGAAAGCCGGGAGGCCACGATGCCCACCACCCCCTGGTGCCAGGTCTCCCCGGCCAGGACGATGGCGGCGGGATGGGCGTCCGGTCCCAGCATGGCCACCGCCTGCTGGTAGATGCCGGCCTCCACCCGCTGCCGCTCCCGGTTGAGCCGGCACAGGGCCTCCGCCAGGACCCGGCCCCGGGCCGGGTCTTCGGTCATAAACAGCTCCAGCGCCAGCTCCACCTGGCCCATGCGGCCCGCGGCGTTGATGCGGGGGGCCAGCAGATAGCCCACGGTGGAGGTCGTGACAGGGCCGCCGGCGCAGCCGCATTCCGCCATCAGGGCCGCAAGACCGGGGCGGGTCGGCCGGGCCAGGGCCTTCAGACCCTTCACCACCATGCTGCGGACCTCCCCCCGCAGGGGCATCACGTCCGCCACCAGGCCCAGGCAGAGCAGATCGGAAAAGCGCTCCAGAAGCCTCGCCTGGTCGCCGGAAATGGCGGCGGCCAGCTGGAAGGCGATGCCCACGCCGGAGAGATCCGTGTGGGGATAGCCGCAGCCGGGCTGATGGGGGTCCACCACCGCCACGGCCTGGGGCAGCTCCTCCTTGCACTCGTGGTGGTCGGTGATCACCAGGTCCATGCCCAGCCTCCGGCAGAGCTCCGCCTCCGCGTTGGCGGTGATGCCGCAGTCCACGGTGACGATCAGATTCACCTGCTGCTTGTAGAGCCAGCGGATGGCCAGCTCGTTGAGGCCGTAGCCCTCCTCCAGCCGGGCGGGGATATAGGGTGTGACCCGGGCGCCCATGTCCCGGAGGAACTCCGTCAGCAGGGCGGTGGAGGTGATGCCGTCCACGTCATAGTCCCCGAAGACGGCGATGTGTTCTCTTCTTGCCACCGCCAGGCGCACCCGGTCGGCGGCGGTCTTCATGTCCTTCATCAAAAAGGGGGAATTCAAGGGCGCGTCGCCCCGCAGATAGTCCCGCGCCGCCGCCGCATCCCCATAGCCCCGCGCAGAGAGGATCCTGGCGCAGAGGGGCCCGTAGCCCGCCTGCTCCAGCTCCCGCACCTGCTCCGCATCGAAGGACGATACGTTCCAGGCTCCGAATTTCACAATCATCCACATCCATTATCTTTTTTTGTTTTATTATAACACTGAAACGTTCATTTCTCAACTGTATTTTTCATGCAAAAAGCCTCCCGCGGCGGCGGGAGGCTTTTCGGCGGGCGAACGCTTACGCGTTCTTTTTCCGGCTCAGCAGCTTGTTCACCACAATGCCCAGGATCAGGGCGCAGGCCACGGTGCGGATTTCCACGGCGCCGATCTTCACGATCAGGCCGCCCACGCCGGTGATCAGGATCACGGAGGCGGTGAAGAGGTTGGCGTTCTCGTTCAGATCCACGTTCTGGAGCATCTTCAGACCGGAGACGGCGATGAAGCCGTACAGGGCGATGCAGACGCCGCCCATGACGCAGGAGGGGATGGACTCCAGGAAGGCGATGAAGGGGGACAGGAAGGAGATCAGGATGCACAGCAGCGCCGCGTACCAGATGGTGACGACGGAGGCGTTGCCGGTGATGGCCACGCAGCCGATGGACTCGCCGTAGGTGGTGTTGGGGCAGCCGCCGAAGACCGCGCCGGCCATGGAGCCCACGCCGTCGCCCAGCAGGGTGCGATGCAGGCCGGGATCCTTCAGCAGATCCTTCTCCACGATGGTGGACAGGTTCTTGTGGTCGGCAATGTGCTCGGCAAAGACCACGAAGGCCACGGGCACGTAGGCCGTCAGCAGGGTGACGAAGTAGCCGACGGTCAGCTCGGAGAAGGCGCCCTTGGCCTGCAGGAAGGTGAAGCGGGGCACAGACAGGAAGGAGGCCAGGCGCAGGGTGGAGAAGCACGCGGTGAAGGGCGCGAAGCTGATGACCTTCAGGGATTCCCTGCCGGTGGCCTCACCCACCAGATAGAAGACGCAGGCGCAGGCGTAGCCCGCCAGGATGCCCAGGATGAAGGGGATCAGCCGGGCCATCTTCTTGCCGAAGGTGGCGAACAGCACGGTGGTGAACAGGGTGATCAGGCCGCAGGCCAGGCAGACGTAGACGGAGCCGGTGGCCTCGTCCACCAGGTTCTCCACGATGGTGGGGATGCCGCTGCGGAGCTCGATGCTGTACTCCATGACCTGGGTGGTGACGGAGCTCTTCAGCAGATCCGCGATGGCGTTGGGGGCCAGAGACAGGCCGATGATGGCCACGGTGGGGCCGATGACCACGGGGGGCATCAGCCTGTTGAGCCAGTCGGTGCCCAGGGTCTTGGCGAAGGCCGCCAGAATCACATAGACCAGACCCGCCAGCACCGCGCCCAGGATCAGACCCAGGTAGCCCAGGGCCATGGTGGCCGCGCCGGCGAAGGCAGAGCACATGGAGCCGATGAAGGCGAAGGAGGATCCCAGGAAGACGGGGCTCTTGGAGCGGGTGAAGAGCAAATAGATGATGGTGCCGACGCCGGCGCCGCAGAGGGCGGCGGCGGGGTCCATATTGCTGCCCATGGCGCCGTTGACCACGGCGGGGACCGCCAGGGTGGCGGCCATAATGGCCAGCACCTGCTGGAGGGCGAAGATGACGCGCTGGGAGATCTTGGGCTTGTCTTTGATGCCGTAAATGAGCTTCATAGTTTTCCTCTCTTTCTCTTCTCTGATCGGGACTTGGTGTGGGGCACGCCCAAAAGAAAAAACGTACCCTGTCATCGGACGGGTACGTTCAGCGTGATGGGCGGTCCGGGACGGCCGCGCAAGCCCGCCTTTCAGACTTCCCACGGAGTATATCACGCCACGCCCCGGCTGTCAAGACCTGTTTTGGAAAAAGCCCTTGGGGCCCGATTATTGAAAAAACCGTTGCCATTCCGGAGCCAAAGCGTTATAATATATGGTACAGACCAAAAAACGCGCCCGGCGCATATGACGAGGTGAAGGCACATGAAACGCGAAAGCGGCATCCTACTGCACATCTCCTCCCTGCCCACCCAATACGGCATCGGCACCCTGGGGGAGGAGGCCTATCGGTTCATCGACTTTTTGAAGGCCGCGGGCCAGAGCTACTGGCAGGTTCTGCCCATCGGCCCCACCAGCTACGGCGACAGCCCCTACCAGAGCTGCTCCGTCTACGCGGGCAATCCCTACTTCGTGGATCTGGACGCGCTGCTGCGGGAGGGCATCCTGGAGCCGGAGGATCTGGAGGGCTGCTATTGGGGCGAGCCGGGCCGGGTGGACTACGGTGCCATGTACTACTACCGCCTGCCCCTGCTGGAGCGGGCCTACGCCCGGGGCAAGACGCTGCGGAAGCAGGGCTTCGCCGCCTTCCGGGCCGCCAATCCCTGGGTGGAGGACTACGCCCTCTTTATGGCGCTGAAGCGGAAATACGGCGGCCTGCCCTGGAACCAGTGGCCGGAAAAGACCGCCCGCCGGGATCCGGAGGCCCTGGAGCGGGCCCGGGAGGCGCTGAAGGAGGACGTCTCCTGCTACGCCTTTACCCAGTACCTCTTCTACGAGCAGTGGGACCGGCTCCAGGCCCACGCCAAAAAGCAGGGCATCCGCATCATCGGGGACATTCCCATCTACGTGACCATGGACTCCTGCGACGTGTGGATGAACCCGGAGCTCTTCCAGCTGGATGAGACCGGCTGCCCCACCGGCGTGGCGGGCTGTCCCCCCGACGGTTTCTCCGCCGACGGCCAGCTCTGGGGCAACCCCCTCTACGACTGGGACAGGCATGAACAGACCGGCTTCGCCTGGTGGCAGGAGCGGGTCCGGGCCTCCGCCCGCTTCTTTGACGTGATCCGCATTGATCACTTCCGGGGTCTGGAGAGCTACTGGGCCGTGCCCTACGGGGAGGAGACCGCCCGGAACGGCAAGTGGGTCAAGGGACCCGGCATGAAGCTGGTGAACGCCCTGCGGAAGGGGGTGCCGGAGGTGGAATTCATCGCGGAGGATCTGGGCTACCAGACCCCCGAGGTGGTGGAGCTGCTGAAGGACTCCGGCTTCCCGGGGATGAAGGTGCTGGAATTCGCCTTCTACGGAGACAACGGGGACTATCTGCCCCACAACCATGTGGTGAACTCCATCTGCTACACCGGCACCCACGACAATCTGACCCTGGCCCAGTGGCTGGACGAGGAGTCGGAGGAAACCGTGGAGAAGGCCGTGAAGTACCTGGGCCTCACCCGGCAGGAGGGCTATATCCGGGGCATGATCCGGGGCGGCATGAGTTCCGTGGCCCGGCTCTTCGTGGCCCAGCTGCAGGATTGGCTGGAGCTGGGGGCCGAGGCCCGGATGAACGCCCCCGGGGAGCTGAGCACCAAAAATTGGAGCTGGCGGCTGACAGAGCTGCCCGACGGGAAGCTGGCCGCCGAAATTCTGGAAATGACCAAACGCTTCGCGAGAACAGGAGAACCCACCCATGCATGACAAGCTGACCAAACAGGACATCGCGCTGATGGAAAAGGAGCTGGAGGACCGCCGTCTGAACATCCGCCCCGCCATTATGGAGGAGGTCAAGCGGACCCGGGCCTTCGGAGACCTCAGCGAAAACTACGAATACAAGGCGGCCAAGGACGCCCAGCGGAAGAACGACAGCCGGGTGCGCTACCTGGAGAACATGATCAAGACCGCCAGGATCATCGACGAGGACAGGGGCCGCCCCGGCGGCGCCAAGCTCTACGACCGGGTGACGCTCTGGCTGCCGGAGGACGAGGAGGAAATGGTGATCCAGGTGGTCTCCACCGTCCGCACCAACCCCAATGAGGGTCTGATCTCCCTGGAGAGCCCCCTGGGCAAGGCGGTGCTGGGCTCCAAGGTCGGTGATCTGCTCACCGTCCGGGTCAGCGACGCCTATTCCTACGACGCGGAGGTCCGGGCCATTGAGGAGGCCCAGGACGACGGCTCCGCCCCGCTGCTGCCCTACTGAAACGCAAAGAATCGCCCCTTCCCGGACCGGGAAGGGGCGATCGCCGTATTTGCTCTGGTTTTCTTATTTTCTGGTGAACACCATGGGGTAGAGCGCTTCCATGCCCTCGAAGGCTTCGTCGCTGTTTTCCTCCACCTCGACGACCCGCAGCTCGTCCGCCTCCAGCTCCACGCGCAGGACGCTGACGCCGCTATCCTCGGCGGCCAGATACAGCTTGCCGTCTTCATAGGCGAAGCTGCCCTTGGCGCTGCTTTCCTCCAGATTCTGGGTCAGCTCCTCCGTGTCCATGCTCTCCTCCATCTCCGCCAGGAGCTCGTCCATGCTGGTGCCCTGCTGCTTCAGCATATCGTTGAGCTCCTCCATGCTGATGCCGTAGGCCTCTGACAGCATCTTGGGCAGGATCTCCATCACGGCCTTCTTCATGCCCTCAACGGCTTCCACCGCGGAATCCCGGTCATAGGCCAGCTGGAAGCTGCCGTCCTCATTCAGATCCAGGGTCAGCAGCAGCTCCAGCTCCTCCAGGATCTTGATGAAATCCCCACCCATGGATTCCTCAATGTCCTCCGACTCGCCGGAGGCCATCATGGCGTCCTTGAAGTTCATCCGGTAGACCCAACTGCCCACCACGGGGCTGATGTCGGTGCCCTCCGGGATATCGGTCCGGACGGGCTCCGTGGGCTCGGGCTTCTGACCCGGATCGGAATTCCCGTCAACCTCCACCTGGCAGTCCCCGCTGGTCACGTTCAGCGTCACCTTGGCCTTGAAGAGCTCCCCGTCCAGCCAGTTCTCATTGTCGTAGATCCGAAGCTGATGCTCCAGCTCCTCCACCTGGGTGATGCCGTTTTCCTGAAGCGCGCTCTCGCTCCAGGCCATTTCGCTGATGCTCATGGTCTTGGGCTCCAACACAACGGACCAATAGGGGTCGCAGACGTAGCCGTTGAGACTCACGTCGTCGGCGTTGAACACCAGGGTCCGGTCCGTCTTGTTCTCCACGAAGACACCCATGGCGTAGGCCCAGAAGTCCCCGGTCTTGCCGCCGGTGAGGATCACGCGGAAGCTCTCGTTGTCCACCAGGACCTTGTCGTCCCCGTCGGGGCTGTAGACGTAGCGGCTGGCCGCCGCCTCTCCATAGGGATAGAGGTGGACCTCCTCCCTGGCCAGGTCGTCAGCCTCCCAGTTGTCCGCCTCCCGGACCCGGAAGCGGAGCCAGAGGTCGGTGAAGTCGCCCAGGGTCTTGTTCAGGTCCTCATCGGAGAAGTTGATCTCGTCGTTGGCCTTTTTGCCGGCGGGCAGCTCCACGTCCAGGTAGGTGAAATAGCTGACCCCGTTGACGGAGGCCGCGTCCAGGGAGCAGGAGAGCTTCTTGTCGGTCTTGTTCTCCGCCTCCACCTTCAGGGTGGGGCCCCAGAGCTCGTCGTTTTCCATGCCGGTGATCCGGATGCTGACCTCATCGTTGTCCAGCACGCTGATCTCCTCCAGCGCAAAGCCGGGGGCCGCCGTCGTCTCCGGAGCCGGGGCTTCGGTGGCGGGCGCGTCGGTGGCGGCTGCCGTGGTCTCCGGCGCATTGGTGGAGGCGGGCGTCTGCTTCTTCTCACAGGCCGCCATGGACAGGATCAGGCACAGGGCTAACAGCAGCGCGAACAGTTTTTTTGCGGTTTTCATGATGAGTCCCTCCTTTATTTGATCTCTATTTGCATCTTATCATTGAATTTGGAATCCGTCAAGCCGAAAAGCAACAAAAATCGCCTCCCCCGAACTGAACTGCGGGGGGAGGCGATCTCATAGCCGAAGCGATGCTTACTTGGCCTTCTTGGCGTCGTTGGCGGCCTTCTTGGCGGTCTCCACCAGGGTGCCGAAGGCGGCGGCGTCGGCAATGGCCAGCTCGGACAGGGCCTTGCGGTTCATCTCGATGCCGGCCTGCTTCAGACCGTACATGAACCAGCTGTAGTTCATGCCGTAGGGCTTGACAGCAGCGGAGATACGGGTGATCCACAGACGGCGGAAGTCACGCTTCTTCAGCTTGCGGCCAACGTAGGCGTAGGTGCCGGACTTCTTGACGGCCTGCTTGGCCATCTTGAAGTGGGTGGACTTGCTGCCCCAGTAGGACTTGGCCAGCTTCAGGGCCTTATTTCTTCTCTTGCGCGTCATCATTGCGCCTTTTACACGTGCCATTTGTATATCCTCCTATCTCTTACTTGTACGGAATCATCTTTTTGATGGCTTCCTGGTTGGTGACATCGGCGTAGGTGGTCGTGCGCAGACGACGGGTACGCTTGGTGTCCTTCTTGGTGAGGATATGGCTCTTGAAGGCGTGTGCCCGCTTGACCTTGCCGGTCTTGGTGAGGTTGAATCTCTTCTTGGCACCGCTGTGGGTCTTCAGTTTCGGCATAATTGATTCTCCTTTTAGATTTGTTGACGTTCGTGTGGTCCGGGCGGACGGCGATTTGCCGCCCCTGCGGGGACGGACGGCGGCGCGCCGTCTCTACTTCTTGTTCTCCGCCTTGGGAGAGAGGAACATGAACATGAACCGCCCTTCCAGCTTGGGGTTCTTTTCCATGTTGGCAACCTCAGCGCAGCCCTCCGCGAACTGGATGAGCAGCTGTTCACCGATGTTGGTGTGGGCCATCTCACGGCCGCGGAAGCGGACGGAGACCTTGACCCGGTTGCCCTCCTTCAGGAACTTGCAGGCGTTCTTCATTTTGGTGTTGAGATCGTTGGTGTCGATGCCGGGAGACATGCGGATCTCCTTGATCTCCACCACCCGCTGGTTTTTCCGGTTTTCTTTTTCCTTCTTCATCTGGTCGAAGCGGAATTTGCCGTAATCCATGATCTTGCAGACGGGAGGATTGGCCGTGGGAGAGATCTTGACCAGATCCAGATCCTGCTCGGCAGCCAGATCCAGGGCCGCCTGGCTGGACATGATCCCCAGCTGCGCGCCGTCGGCTCCGATGACACGGAGCTCCTTGTCCTGAATTTCCTCGTTGAGCTGATGGGTTAATTTAGCGATGGAAAACACCTCCATTAAATACAACAAAAGCGGATGCCGACTGCACCCGCACAAACACCCCGGCTGACCCGGGAAGAAGCTGTGTGAACCTCTTTGCCAGCGGCGGGAGGTGAGGCGGCGCAACCGACCTTCTTTGTTTTCGCCCTGCTATTATAATGGCTGTCAAGGCCTTTGTCAAGAGGAAAAATAAAAAAATTTGGGGACGCCGAAGCGTCCCCAAGGGATGACTGCGTTTATTCCGCAAAGACCTTCTTCAGGTTCACGAAGGCGGGCAGGCCGTTCTCCTTGGCCTGTCTGGTCTCGCCCTGGATCAGGGGCAGGCAGTAGTCGATGAAGTCCCGGGTCACGCCGTTGTGCTCGGGGGTGATCCACTCCAGGGGGACCTTCTTCTCGGTGTTGGCCACGTCGCTCAGGTCGAAGAGCACGTACTCGCACTTGTAGCCGTCCTTGCGGTCGCACTTGAAGCCCACCATCTTGCCGGTGACGCCGGCCACGGCCTGCTCCACGGCGATCTTGCCGGAGTTGAAGCTCTCCTCGATGTCGGTGCCGGAGGCGCAGTGGGAGGCGCAGCGCTGCAGCAGGCTCAGCTCGATGCCGCGGACCTTGGCGCCGGTGGCAGCCTTCACCACGGCGGCCAGGCGGGCCGCCAGGCCGCCCAGCTGGGCGTGGCCGAAGCCGTCGGTGCCGGAGGCCTTGGCCTCGGAGACGAAGGAGCCGTCGGCATAGTGGACGCCCTCGGAGACCGCCACCAGGCAGTTCTTCTTCTCGGCGTAGACCCGCTTCACGTCAGCGATGAACTGATCCATGTCGAAGTCCACCTCGGGCAGGTAGATCAGATCGGGGCCGTCGCCCTTCTCGTTGGCCAGCGCGGCCGCGGCGGTGAGCCAGCCGGCGTGGCGGCCCATGCACTCGATGATGGTGACCATGCCCACGTCGTAGACGTGGCAGTCACGGCTGACCTCCATAAAGGAGGTGGCGATGTACTTGGCGGCGGAGGCGAAGCCGGGGCAGTGGTCGGTGCCGTAGAGATCGTTGTCGATGGTCTTGGGCACGCCGAAGACGCGGCACTCGTAGCCCACCTTGGCGCAGTAGCGGCTGATCTTATTGCAGGTGTCCATGGAGTCGTTGCCGCCATTGTAGAAGAAGTAGCGGACGTTGTACTTCCTGAAGATCTCAAGGATGCGCTTGTAGTCGGTGTCGTCCACGTCGGGGTCCGCGATCTTGTAGCGGCAGGAGCCCAGGGCGGAGGAGGGGGTGTAGAGCATCTTCTCCAGCTCGGCGGGATCCTCCTTGTCCATGATCATCAGGCGGTCGTTGAGCACGCCCTTGATGCCATGGTTGGCGCCGTAAACGGTGGTGATGTATTCGCTCTCCAGGGCGGTCTTGATGACGCCGTAGGCGGAAGCGTTGATAACGGAAGAGGGGCCGCCGGACTGGCCGATAACAGCCGCGCCGATCAGGGGCTTGTTGGTCATAATCTTATATACCTCCATATTATAATTTCTGCGAAGCATTTCAAAGTGCCTACAATTTACCATTAATTCCCCGGCTTGTCAATCGAAAAACAGAAAATTTACAATCAGAAGCCCAAGATTTCCTTTACATACAGGGTATTTTGCGATAAAATAAGATTTGGCCCGCAGGCCAAGGCAAAGAGATAAGGGAGGATCCTTCCATGACATATAACGAAACCAAAGAGCGCAGGGCCCGCAGCAAGCGGCGCTGGAATTTCATCGGCTTTGCTCTGCTCATCCTGGGCATCAGCGCTCCGGTGGGCGTGGGCGTGCTGATCGCCAACGCCATGGACATCCTGCCCAACATCGGCGGCAGCGTAGACCTGAAGCGAGCCATTCAGGATATGGACGTCAAGGGGCCCGTCAACGCCCCGGTGGCGGAGGTGCCGGAGCAGAAAAAGCGGGACAACGGCATGCCCAAGCACGGCGCCCTGATCACCGCCATCGGCGCCATCGTCACCGCCCTGGGCGTGGTGGGCGCCATCAGCACCGGCCTGGAGATGCTGGAGTACGGCTTCTCCTTCACGGGTCTGATCTCCCCCGTGGTCAATCTCTGCATCGCTGCGGCGGGTCTGGCGGTGGGCATCTATGGCCACATCCGCAAGAAGAAGGCGGAGCGCTTCACCAACTATCTGAAGCTCATCGGTGACAAGCAGGCGGTGCCCATCCACTACCTGGCGGACGTGATGGGCATTGACTACCACAAGGTCATCAAGGACCTGCGGGAGATGATCTCCCGGGGCATCCTGCAGCCCGCCTGGCTGGATCTGAAGACCTACCGGCTCATGATGACCGAGTACAGCGAGGCCCAGGCCGTCCAGCCCGAGGAGAAGAAGGAGGAGGCGCTCTCCCGCAACGACCGCATCCTGCAGCAGATCCGGGCGGACAACGACCTGATCGCGGACGTGGAGGTCTCCGCCAAGATCGACCGGATCGAGGATCTGACCCGGAAGATCTTCGCCATTCTGGACCAGCGGCCCGAGAAGGAGCCCCAGCTCTACAACTTTATGAATTACTATCTGCCCACCACCCTGAAGGCCCTGGAGAGCTACGCCCGGCTGGAGGCCCAGGGCATCGAGACCGCCGCCATCCGGGAGGCCAAGCAGAAGATCAACCACGCCCTGGACGAGCTGGCCGACGGCTACGAGAAGCAGCTGGACAAGCTCTTTGAGGACGACGTGGTGGACATCACCGCCGACATCGACGTGATGCGGAAGATGCTCCACAAGGACGGTCTGAAGGAGGACGAGATCCTCTCCGCCGTCACGGGAAGCAAGCAATGAGGGCATCAGGGGATACGCCCGCCTGTAGCGGCGAGCATCGCTCGCCACTGGCCCCCCGCTCCGAAGAGTCACCAGTCACCAGTCACCAGTCACCAGGGGACGGGAGAACTGTCAACTGTCCACTGTCAACTGTCAACTGTCAGCTTCCCCCCGCCTGGGACGAGCTGCTTGCCCATCCCTTTGACCGTCCGCCCCACAGAGATACCCTGGCGGCGGCGGAGGCCGCGTCCCTTCTGGAGACCGTCTATCCGCCCCGGGCGGACTGGTTCGCCGCCCTGCGGCTGACCCCGCCGGAGCGGGTCCGGGTGGTGATTCTGGGCCAGGACCCCTACCACGAGCCGGGGCAGGCCATGGGCCTGGCCTTTTCGGTGCGGGACGGGGTGAAGCTGCCCCCCTCCCTGCGCAACATCTACAGGGAACTGGAAAGCGACCTGGGGCTGCCCGCTCCCGAAACAGGGGACCTGAGCCCCTGGGCGGAGCAGGGCGTTCTGCTGCTGAACACGGTGCTCACCGTGGCGGCGGGCCGGGCCAACAGCCACAAGAACCTGGGCTGGCAGGCCCTCACCCGGGAAATCATCGCCGCCGTGTCCCGCCTGCCCCAGCCCGTGGCCTTCGTCCTCTGGGGCGCCCCGGCCCAGAGGGCCTATGCGGAAGGATCAGGGATCAGGCAACCGGGAACAGGCCCGCATGCAGGGACAAGCCTTGCTTGTACGCCCGACCCGGCAAGCGGCAAAATGCTCAATTCTCAAGCTCCCCGCCTGATCCTCACCGCCCCCCATCCCAGCCCCCTGTCCGCCTACCGGGGCTTCTTCGGCAGCAGGCCCTTTTCCCAAATCAACGCTTTCCTGAGCGCCAACGGGGAAGCCCCCATCCGGTGGACGGAAGGAAGCCCGTAATCGGGGTTTGTGGGGCGCTTGCAAACGCCCTGCAGCGGCGCGTCGCCAAATCCGAATCTACGCCGCGGAAAGGAGTCCCGTATGAAACGTATTCTTTGCAGCCTCGCCCTGCTCTGTCTGCTGCTGGCGGGCTGCCAGACCCCCCGGGAGGGGCCCTCCCTGGCGGGCAGCTGGGTCAACGCGGGGCAGTATTCCCCGGGACGGGAATTTGTGGAGACCATGACCCTGCTGGAAAACGGCAGCGTGACGGTACATCTGGAATACCGGGGCGCCGACTACGCCACCCTGGAGGGCACCTGGACCGCGGAGGGGAACGTCCTGTCCGTGGACTTCACGGATCCCGACACCCGGGACAGGGTCTATACCTACGCGCTGACGGAGAGCAGTCTGACCCTTACCGGCGACGGCAAAGACGTTACTTATCAGCGACAGAACTGAACCCGTACCGTGCAAATTGAGATTTGTCGATTAGGCAATAGGGATTAGGCAATAGGCAATAGGAGCGCGAAGGATACATCGCGGCTTCGCCGTTCTCCTATTGCCTATTCAACTATTGCCTATTGCCTCACCCAGACAAATCCCGATTTGTAATAATAGAATCAAAGGAGAAAGAAACCCATGAAACAAAGTGTTCTTCGCAGCTACGCCCGTCTCATTGCCCGGGTGGGCGTCAACATCCAGAAGGGCCAGGAGGTCATCATCAACTGCGATCTGGATCAGCCCAGGTTTGTGGAGCTGCTGGTGGACGAGTGCTACAAGGCCGGCGCCAAAAAGGTGACGGTGGAGTTCAGCTACCAGCCCCTGCAGAAGCTCCACGTGCGGCACCGCAGCGTCACCACCATGGCCAAGGTGGAGGAGTGGGAGAAGGCCCGCTTCCAGCACTATACCCAGATCCTGCCCTGCCGGATCTACCTGACCAGCGAGGACCCCGACGGCCTCAAGGGCATCAATCAGGAGAAGATGGCCAAGGCCTCCAAGAAGCGCTACCCCATCATCAAGCCCTATCGGGACGCCATGGACAACAAGTACCAGTGGTGCATCGCCGCGGTGCCCGGCGTCGCCTGGGCCAAGAAGC
>CAMNHH010000035.1 GCA_946539175.1 uncultured Clostridia bacterium
CGGTGGCGCCCAGCAGAATGCCGCTGAGCTTGCGGTTCATGGCCCGGCACATCACCTGGGTCAGCAGCAGACCGGAGGCGCCCACAATGCCGCCCACGGCCACCAGCATCAGATCGCCCACGGCGATGCCCGCGATGCCGCCGGCCACGCCGGACAGGGAGTTCAGCAGGGAGATGGTGATGGGCATATCCGCGCCGCCCACCCGGATGGAGAAGGCCACGCCAAAGAAGCAGGCCAGCAGGGCGGTGACCACGTAGAGGAGTGTGCTGTTCAGCACGACGCCCAGAACGCCAGCGGCCACGGTGGCCAGCAGCGTTCCGTTCACGATGGCGGAGTGGCCCTTCCAGATCACAGGACGCTGGTTCAGCAGCTTGGCCAGCTTGCCGGCGGCCACCATGGAGCCCGTGAAGGTCACAAAGCCGATGACCAGGGCCAGCACGGCAATATACTTGGAGGCGGTGTCCTCCGCCTGGATCACGGAGAGGATGGCCACCAGGGCGCTGGAGATGCCGCCCAGACCGTTCAGGAAGGCCACCACCTGGGGCATCTGGATCATCTTCACCCTGGCAGCGCAGATCAGGCTGATGACCGCGCCCACCACAATGGCCGCCCAGATCACGGGGGCGTCCAGAATGGCGTTCTGGTTCATGGTCACCAGTATGGCGACGACGGAGCAGAGGGCGGAGAGGGCGTTGCCCGCCCGGGCGGTCTTCACCTTGCTCATCATGCTGATGCCCACCAGGACGCCCAGCACCATGACGGCGGTGAGGATGAGATAGAGGGTTTGATCAATCGTAACTGCCATGACTCAGCCCTCCTCCCGCTTGTTTTTGTTGGATTTGAACATCCGGAGCATCCGGCCTGTGATGCCGAAGCCGCCGGCTACGTTCACCATGGCCATGACGATGGCCAGGAAGCCCACGACGACGCTGAGCACGCTGCTGACCGGCTTCAGCGCCACGGCGGTGACGGTCAGCGCGCCCAGAACGGTGATGCCGGACAGGGCGTTCATGCCGGACATCAGGGGGGTGTGCAGCAGGGTCGGCACCTGACGGATGATCAGATAGCCCACGAAGCTGGACGCCACAAAAATGAGGATCAGAGCCCATTGAGGCATGGCAGGTTCTCCCTTCGTTGGAAAGATTTCATTTCTTCTCACAAGGAAAGGGGTCAAATAAATTGACCCCTTTCCCTTTGCTCGTGTTGGTGCTGCTTGAGACTCAGTGGACTCTCTTCATGGCGTCCAGCGCGCCCTGGTGGACGATCTCGCCGCCGATGGTGGTGAGGATGCCCTTGACGATGTCGTCATTGCGGTCCAGCGTGAACCGGCCGGACCTGTTCAGGTACTTCACCAGGTTGTAGATGTTCTGGGCGAACATCCAGGTGGAGGAGGTGGGCAGCATGCCTGGGATGTTCTTGATGCCCTCGATGGTGACGCCGTACTTCTTGGCGGTCTCGCCGGGAACGGTCAGGGCGCAGTTGCCGCCCTGGTCGATGGAAATGTCAACGATGACGGAGCCGGGCTTCATGGACTTGACCATCTCCTCGGTGAGGATGACGGGAGCCAGCTTGGAGGGAACCAGAGCGGAGCAGAAGATGATGTCCATGTCCTTGACCACGTCGGCCAGCACCCTGCGCTCGCCCTCCAGGGTCTCCTCGTCCAGAGCCAGCGCGTAGCCGCCCTCGCCCATGGCCTTCTCCGCGGGAACGCCAAGCTCCACCACCTTGGCGCCCAGGCTCTTGGCCTGCTCGGCGGCGGCGGGACGGATGTCGGCGGCGTAGGTGACGGCGCCCAGACGCTTGGCGGTGGCCAGAGCCTGCAGGCCCGCCACGCCGGTGCCGATGACCAGGGCGTTGACGGGCTTGATCATGCCCACGGCGCAGAAGATCTGGGGCATGAACTTGGTCAGATCGTTGGCGGCGATCAGAATGCCCTTGTAGCCGGCGCAGGTGGACATGGAGGTCAGAGCGTCCATGTTCTGGGCGCGGGAGATACGGGGCACGCCGTCCAGGGTCAGGCCGATGATGCCCTTGGCAGCCATTCTGCGGACCATCTCATGGTTCACGGGAGAGGCGGGGTGGATGAAAGTGATGAGGTACTGGCCCTCGTGCATCATGTCGATCTCATGCAGGCCCTTCTCCTCGTTGAACAGGGGCTCCTTGACCTTCAGAACGATGTCGGCGCGCTTATACAGCTCAGCCACGTCGGCCACGATCTCCGCGCCGGCGGCGGCATACGCCTCGTCGGCAAAGAAGGCGCCGGCGCCGGCCTTGGTCTCCACCAGCACTTCAAAGCCGTCGTCCTTCATCTTCTTGACGGTTTCGGGGGTAGCGGACACGCGGCCCTCGTCATGCATAATTTCTCTGGGAATACCGATCACCATAAGATACAGATCCTTTCATGATAAAATGTTTGTTATATCAGCCCGTTTGACGGGATGAGTACGAATCATTCCTCCGGCGGCAGGGTGCAGACCTCCCGTTTGTTGGTGGACAGCACCACGTTGGTCCGGGTCAGGGAGACGCCGGGGATGGACTTGATGTCGTTGAGCACCCGCTCCAGGGTCACGCCCCGGACCGTGACCACCCGCAGGATGAAATCGAAGTCCCCCGCGATGTAATAGCACTCCGCGATGAAGCTGTGGGCGTTGACCGCGTCCACAAAGCCCTCGTAATACTTGGGGTGGTCCAGGCGCACGTAGATGAAGGCGGTGAGGGCGTTGTCCATCCGGGGGTCCAGCAGCACCGTGTACTGGCGGATCAGACCGGAGGTCTCCATCTTGCGGATCCGCTCAATGACGGCGGAGGTGGAGAGGTTGATGCGGGAGCCGATCTCCGTGGCGTTTGCCCTGGCGTTCTCCTTCAGGCAGCCCAGAATCTTCAAGTCCAAAGCGTCCATCCGCCACAGCCCCCCCTTCTACTGTCTGTATTGTACCACCGTCCCGAAAAAAGTAAAGCGTTTTCTGAAAATTCCTTAAAATTTCGTGAATATAGCCAGAAACTCCTTAATATTTTCAGCACTTTCACGATCCCGGCGACCCAAGGGGCCATTTCCGCCCCCGATCCGGCCCAGGGCCTCCGCGTCCGGCTGTCTGCTGTCCCCTCCGGCTCCGGATAAGGGTCCCCGGGTGGGAGAAGCCGGGGCACTGGGATCCTGAAAAAATAATGTAAACTTTGCACAATTTTGTAAAATCCTATTGTAAATTTGATTTGCTTGTGATAAGCTGGAATTGTCCGTAAAACCAACTGTTTTTTCTTGATTTCACATGCTATACAAAGGAGAGAAGCAACCATGAAGCGAATGATCTTTCTGCTCCTGGCACTGGTGCTGCTGCTCTGCGGCTGCGGCGGGCCGGGAGACGCCCAGCAGACGCCGGCGGAGACCGCCGACCACGACGAGGCGGTGCTCTTCCCCGTCACGGACGCCCTGGTGGGCGACACCATGCCCTTCTTCGCGGACGGGAAGATGAACATCTTCTTCCTGGCCGACCAGCGGGACGGCAAGCTGGGCTACCACCCCTGGGGTCTGCTCCGCACCGAGAACTACTGGAGCTATGAGGACGCCGGCATCGTGCTGCCCTACGGCGAGACCGCCGAGGACCAGGACATCGCCCTGGGCACCGGCTGCGTCATGCAGGACAAGCAGGGCACCTACCACGCCTTCTTCACGGGCCATAACGACTACCGGGCCCCGGCGGAGGCGATCATGCACGCCACCAGCGACGACATGCTCCACTGGACCAAGCACCCCGAGGACACCTTCACCGCCGGCGAGGGCTACTCCGCCACCGACTTCCGGGACCCCTACGTGTTCTACGTGGAGGAGGAGCAGCGCTACTGGATGCTGGTGGTGACCCGCACCCCGGAGACCGGCGTCATCGTCAAGTACAGCTCCACGGATCTGAGCAGGTGGCAGGACGAGGGCATCTTCTTCAAGGACGACATGGGCTACTCCACCAACATGGAGTGCCCCAGCCTGCTGCAGTTCGGCGGCAAGTGGTATCTGGCCTTCTCCGACCAGTGGCCGGATCGGGTGGTCCACTACCGGATCGCGGACTCCGTGAACGGGCCCTTCACCAAGCCGGAGCAGGATACCTTTGACAGCAACGGCTTCTACGCCGGCCGGCTGGAGACCGACGGCGAGCGGCTCTATCTGGTGGGCTGGAACGGCACCAAGATCGGCCACGACGACGCCAACGACTATGACTGGGGCGGCAGCGCCGTGGTCCACCAACTGGCGCAGAACGCCGACGGCACGCTGCATCCCGTGGTGAACGAGATGGTCAAGGCCGGTCTGAATCATCCCGCCGCCCTGCGTCCGCTGCGGATGACGGAGACGGTGGAGGCCAAAGACGGGTCCTACACCACCGCGGGCAAGCTCTTTGAGTTCGTCCGCTTCGAGGCTCTGGAGCGGACCTCCCGGATTGAGGCCGACGTCAGCGGCTTCGGCCAGGACGGGTTCTTCGGCATCGCCTTCGCCCCGGACACGGAGAATGTGGGGGCCATGAGCTACGTATTCAACCCCGCGGAGGGACAGGTGGAATTCTACAACGTGGAGAATCTGGTGGAGGAGGATCCGCAATCCTGGATGCCCTTCGACTTCTCCGGCGCGGAGAAGCTCCATCTGACCATTCTGATCGGCGACGGCGTGGCCAGCCTCTATGTAAACGACCAGCTGGCCCTGACTGCCAGAATGTACCGCGCCCAGGGTACCGACTGGGAGCTCTTCAGCGCCAACGCCGGCGTCACCTGGGAAAACGTCGAAGTTTACGACTGACGGAGGAGATACGCTATGAGACAGGAACAGAACGAGAAAAAAACCCCGCGACTTTCCCGCAAAGCCAAGTGGATCGCTGCGGCCTGCGCCCTCCTGGCGGCCCTGGGTCTGGGCGCCGCGGCCCTGCTGGGCGCCTTCGGCGGCGGGCAGCAGCCGGATGCGCTTGAGGTGGAACGGGTCGGCGCCCTGTGGCCCATGGCCTTTGAGCCGGAGCAGTACGAGGAGCCCCCTTACACCGAGGACCCCACCCGCACCAACTACGCCTTCAACGTGAAGGACTTTGGCGAGCAGGGCAAGAACGGCTGGTTCTATCGCTACGGCGACGCCAAAAAGCCCTGGCGCTCCAGGCAGATCGAGCGCTTTGACGGGGAGGTCTACTCCCAGATGGGCGCCAACGGTCTGGAGGTCAAGAGCAGCTTCCTCCACACCTCCGAGGCAGCCTCTCCCATTCTGGAGTGGCGGGCGGCGGAGGCCGGCAAGGTCAACGTGATGCTGACCTATCTGAAGAACGTCAACGGCGACGCCAACCCCGGCTATCCCGATGGCGTGCAGCTTCTGGTCTACAAGGGCAGCGAGCTGCTGAAGCTGGAGAACGCCCCCATCAGCACCACCGAGGAGCTGCTGACGGAGATGCGGCTGGAGGACGTGGAGCTGGAGCAGGGCGAGAGCCTCTACTTCGTGGTCTCCGCCCGCAGCAACAACGCCTTTGACGGCGGCAGCCTCTATCTGGACATCCGGGACGCAGAGCACCCCTTCCCCACCGCCGCCCCCGCCGCGGGCCGGAGCGACAACAACGCCAACAGCCAGTCTGACTTCGGCGTCCAGGGCAGCAACGGTTGGTGCTATCTCTGCGGCACCGAGCCCGGCAATCTGCGGGCTGTGTCCCACGAATCCGACGAGGGCGGCTTCATCGACAGCCGCTCCCCCAGCCTGACCGTCAGCCAGGGCTTCATCCACCCCTCCCTGAACAACAACGCGGCCCTCTCCTGGACCCCCGCTGTGGACGGAGCCATCGATCTGCGGGTGAAGTACAGCAAGTTCGAGCAGCACGACGGCAACCCGGACTTCCCCGACGGCGTGAAGGTCAAGGTCTATCTGAACGACGAGCTGCTCCACGAGGAGCACGTGGACGCCCCCGCCGAGGGAGAGAACAGCATCTCCTTCCGGGCCCCCAGGCTGGCCGTCACCACCAAGGACACCCTCTATTTTATGGTGGACGCCGAGGGCAACGCCTCCTATGACGGCGGTGCCTTCGATATCACCGTCATCGACGTGAACGGCGCGCAGACCGAGGCCGACGTAAAGGTGCAGACCCCGGAGACCCGGCAGAACTTCGCCAACGTCGCCACCGACTTCGGCGCCCAGGGCAGCAACGGCTGGTTCTTCCAGAGCGGCTGGGGCGACGAGCCATTTGACGCCTACAACATGGCCGACTTCGACCAGAAGGAGGACCGCTACTTCCACAGCAGCTGGCTGGAGATCAAGCGGGACTACGTGAACCCCGGCGAGCACGGCCGCTCCGCCGTCATCAAGTGGCAGGTGGCCCAGACCGGCACCGTCAGCGTCAAGGCCGCCTACACCAAGCTGAAGAACGAGGACGCCAACCCCGCCTGGCCCGACGGCACCCGGGTTTCCCTCTACCACAACAACACCCTCCTGCACCAGGAGTACTTTGCGCCCAACGTGGACGAGGCCGTCACCAAGCGGCTGGACGTGGCCTCCCTGGCCGTGAAGCAGGGCGACTACATCACCATGGTCATCAACGGTCTGAACAACATTGCCTACGACGGCGGCAACTACGAGTTCTCCATTTCCAGCCTCAGCGGCCTGGCGGGCAAGACCGAGAAGGATGTGGCCGCCAAGCCCAAGAACCGGGACAACTTCGCCTCCACCAAGGACGACTTCGGCAAGCAGGGCGCCAACGGCTGGTACTACCAGTTCGGTTACCAGCGCAATCCCTTCCTGGCCGCCAACGTGGAGAAGCTGGAGAACGGCGAACGCTACGTCATGTCCGACGGCCTTGAGATCAAAAAGGACTACATCGTCCCCGGCCCCAACGGCAAGTCCGCCAACGTCAAGTGGGTGGCTGCCCAGAACGGCCGGATCAACATCGACCTGGAATACACCAAGCTGAAGAACGAGGACGCCAACCCCAGCTGGCCCGACGGCGTCACCGTGTATCTGATGCACAACAACGAGGTGCTGCGGAAGGTTTACTTCCCGCCCTACACCGACCGGGAGCAGACCGCCAGCCTGGCGGTTGACGGCGTCTCCGTGAAGAAGGGTGACTGCATCACCATGATCGTGGACCCCGGCGAGAACGCGGCCTACGACGGCGGCAAATACATGTTCGTCATTGAGGACGCCAACAAGACCGCCAAGGTCAAGGCCGGCGACTGGGACAACAACACTTCCCTGCGGGATCTGAGCTCTGTGAAGCAGGGCACCGATGGCTGGTTCTTCCTGGAGGGCCGCAGCCTCAGCGACGCCAAGGTCCTCACCAAGATGACCGAGGACGGTCAGGGCTGGGCCTCCCGCCGCACCGAAGGCCTGGAGATGAAGAACGGCTTCGTCCACACCGGCGACACCAGAGACCCCATCTTCCAGTGGGTGGCCGGCAAGACCGGCGGCGTGGACGTGGAAGGCGAGTACATGAAGTTCGGCCAGCAGGACGCCAACCCCAACTGGCCCGACGGCGTGACTCTGAAGATCTGGCACAACGGCAAGCTGCTGCTGGACAAGAAGGTCAAGGTCCTGCGGGGCGACGGCAACAACAACACCGTCAGCTTCTCCTTCGACGGCCTGTACGTGAAGCGGGGCGACAAGCTCAGCTTCCAGATCTGCGCCGACCGCAACTGGGCCTGGGACGGCGGTCAGCTCTCCGTGGTGATCGAGCCCTCCTCCAACCTGGTGCTCACCCCAGGCGACGACAACAATTCCAATCTGGGCGCGCTGCCCAGCATCCAGCAGGGCACGGACGGCTGGTGGTTCCTGGAGGGTACGAGCCTCTCCAACGCCAAGCCTCTGACCAGGATGAACGCCGACAAGAGCGCCTGGATCTCCCAGAAGACCGAGGCCCTGGAGATGAAGAAGGACTACGTCCATCCCGGCGCCAGCAAGGACGCCATCTACCAGTGGATCGCGGCGGCCGACCAGGCCGACCTGAAGCTGGAGGGCTCCTACGTGAAGTTCGGCCACCAGGATTCCAACCCCAGCTGGCCCGACGGCGTGACTCTGAAGATCTGGCACAACAACAAGCTGCTGCTGGAGAAGAAGGTCAAGGCCCTGCAGGGCGACGGCAAGGACAATGAGATCAGCTTCTCCTTCCCCGCGCTGAAGGTGAAGAAGGGCGACAAGCTCAGCTTCCAGATCAGCTCCGACTCCAACACTGCCTGGGACGCCGGACGGCTCTCCGTCCTCATCGGCGACGGCAGCGTGCCCACACCGGGCATCGACCAGGTGGAGCCCGACCCCAACCGCACCAACAAGACCGGCATTCCCGACAGCTTTAACCCCAAGCAGGGTTATGACGGCTGGTACTACGGATTCTGCGACTGGGACAGTAAAAACTTCACCATGCTGCCCTACGACGCGGAGAACCAGCGCTACTACAACAATGGCAAGCCCGAGCTCAAGAAGGACTTCGTGGAGCCCGGCAACGGCAAGAACGCCGCCTATAAGTGGGTCGCGGCCCAGGACGGCGCCATCGTGGTGGACTGCCAGTACGTGAAGTTCGCCAACAACGCCGACGCCAACGCTGACGGCTGCTGCGTCCGCTTCTTCGTCAACGGGGTAGAAACCCAATGGATGGGCAGCAAGACCATGGGCAACTTTGCCGAGGATCGCAGCGACTCCTTCCAGAAGGCCCTCACCGTGAAGGCCGGCGACGTGCTGATCTTTGCCGTGAATCCCGAGGGCAACGACGCCTGGGACGGCGGCAAGCTGGTCATCAGCATCCGTCCGGCGGAGGAGGGCGAGGAGCCCCAGCCCGAGCCGGAGCCCGAACCCGTTCCCGAGCCCGAGCCCAACCGGACCAACAACACCGTGCTGAAGGACGACTTCTCCGGCACCCAGGGCCATGCCGGCTGGTACTACGGCAGCTGCGAATGGAACGGCACCGGCTTCAACGTGATTCCCTACGACGCCGCCAACAGCCGCTACTTCAACAACGGCAAGCCGGAGCTGAAGGCCGACTACGTGGAGCCCGGCAACGGCAAGAACGCCGCCTACAAGTGGATCGTGGCCCAGGACGGCAAGATCTCCGTGAAGGGCGAGTACGTGAAGTTCGACAACAGCGCGGACCCCGAGGCCAACGGCGTCTGCATGCGGATCTTTGTGAACGGCGTGGAAAAGAAGTGGCTGGGCGGAGACGACTCCATCGGCGCCAACTTCTCCGGCGAACGGAAGGTGCGCTTCGACGAGGTCTATGAGGTTCAGGCCGGCGACGAGATTCTCTTTGCCATCGACCCCAACGGCAACGACGCCTGGGACGGCGGCCGCCTCAGCGTGACCATCAGCCCCGTGGCGGAGCCCGACCCCCAGCCTCAGGTGGACAAGAGCGGGCTGCAGGCAGCCATCGCTGCCGCCGAAAAGCTGAACCAGGCGGACTATACCGAAGCCTCCTGGGCGAAGCTGGCCCAGGCTCTGGCCAACGCCAAGACCGTCAACAGCAAGGCGGACGCCACCCAGGCAGAGGTGGACGCCGCCAAGGACGCCCTGAACAGCGCCATTTCCGCACTGGAAAAGAAGCCCGGCGCCGCCGATAAGACGGCTCTGCAGGCGGCCATCGCCGCGGCGGAGGCCCTGAACGAGGCCGACTACACCGAGACCTCCTGGGCCAAGCTGGCAGACGCCCTGGAGAAGGCCAACAGCGTCAACGGCAAGTCCGACGCCACCCAGAGCGAGGTGGACGCCGCCGCCAAGGCCTTGAACGACGCCATTCAGGCCCTGGAGAAGAAGCCGGATCCCCAGCCCGAGCGGGACAACAACACGGTTCTGAAGGACGACTTCTCCGGCGAGCAGGGCAAGAACGGCTGGTACTACGGCGCCAGCGACTGGAACGGTGCGAACTTCTCCGAGCTGAGCTGGAACGGCGAGGCCTGGAAGAACGGCGACAGCAAGCCCGAGCTGAAGGCCGACTTCGTGGAGCCCGGCAGCGGCCGGAACGCCGCCTACAAGTGGGTGGCAGCCCAGGACGGAACCATCCGCGTCACCGGCGACTACACCAAGTTCTCCTACAACGAGGCCGGCACCACCGGCACCTGCTTCCGTATCAACTACTTCACCGCCGGGGGCGAGAACCGGGAGCTGAAGTGGATCGGCATGGCCCAGGCCGACGCCGCCGAGGAGCGCAGCGAGAGCTTTGATCTGACGATTGAGGTCAAGGCCGGCGAGGCTCTGATCTTCCACGTGGATCCCGAGGGCAGCGACGCCTGGGACGGCGGCAGAATCACCGTCAGCATCAGCGCGGAGGGCGGCTCCGAGCCCGATCCCATGCCCCAGGTGGACAAGACCGCCCTGCAGGCAGCCATCGACGCGGCGGAGGCCCTGAACGAGGCCGACTACACCGAGGATTCCTGGGCCGCCATGACGGAGGCTCTGAGCGCCGCCAAGGCCGTCAGCGGCCAGGAGGACGCCACCCAGGAGCAGGTGGACCAGGCCAGAGTGGCTCTGCAGAACGCAGTGGACGGTCTGGTGGAGCGGCCCAAGCGCAGCAACAACGCAGTTCTGAAGGACGACTTCTCCGGCGAGCAGGGCAAGAACGGCTGGTACTACGGCGCCAGCGACTGGAACGGTGCGAACTTCTCCGAGCTGAGCTGGAACGGCGAGGCCTGGAAGAACGGCGACAGCAAGCCCGAGCTGAAGGCCGACTTCGTGGAGCCCGGCAGCGGCCGGAACGCCGCCTACAAGTGGGTGGCAGCCCAGGACGGAACCATCCGCGTCACCGGCGACTACACCAAGTTCTCCTACAACGAGGCCGGCACCACCGGCACCTGCTTCCGTATCAACTACTTCACCGCCGGGGGCGAGAACCGGGAGCTGAAGTGGATCGGCATGGCCCAGGCCGACGCCGCCGAGGAGCGCAGCGAGAGCTTTGATCTGACGATTGAGGTCAAGGCCGGCGAGGCTCTGATCTTCCACGTGGATCCCGAGGGCAGCGACGCCTGGGACGGCGGCAGAATCACCGTCAGCATCAGCGCCCAATAACCTCCCGGAACGGGAAAACAAATCAGCACGGCTCCCATTCAGCGAACGCTGAATGGGAGCCGTGCTTTCTCCTATCTATGATGTATCCTCTACCTTTTCGTGCTCTCCCGGAGGATGGGGGTGGTCTGCAGATAGCTCAGGCTGAAGGTTCGGTCCGGGGTGCGGATGCGGCGCAGCAGCAACTCCGCCGCCCGGACGCCCATCTCGGCGCCGGGAATGTGTACCGTGGTCAGTGCGGGCGCTACCACGGCGGATTCCGGCGTATTGTCGAAGCCGGCCACCATCACGTCCTCCGGGACGGACAAGCCAAGCCGCTTCATGGCCTGCATCAGCTTGATGGCCAGGTAATCGTTGGCGCAGACGAAGGCCTCCGGGATCTGTGGCATCTCCCGAAGCCGCTCCGCCATCCAATCCGGGTCCGCGTAGCAGCTGCCGTCCCGGGCCAGGATACAGAGCCGGGGATCCGGCTCCAGCCCCGCCTCCCGCAGAGCCTCGCAGAAGCCGTTCCAGCGCTCCCGGAAGCTGTTGCAGTGCAGGATGTCCCCCACGAAGCCCAGACGGCGGGCGCCGCCCTCCAGGAGCTTTTGGGTGATGGCCATGACGGAGCTCAGGTTCTCCATGCTGATGATATCGCAGGGGTAGCGGCTGAGATTGGCCCCGCAGTAGGCGTCCACGGAGATGAGGGGAAGCCCCATGCCGGACAGCATTTCCAAAAAGCCCCGGTCGAAAAGCTCAATGCAGAGGATGCCGCTGACGCTGCCGGGGGCCACCCGCTCCGGCAACCGCCGCTGGGACAGCTCCTCCTCGGACAGCTCGTACATCTGCACAGAGTAGCCCCAGCGGCAGATCAGATCCGTGAAGGACTTCATCAGCTGGGAGCCAAAATGGTGGTTCAGCGGATTCGCCTGGGACAGCACCGCCACGGTGCCGCCGGGATCCGTATCGGGGGAGGCGGCGCTTCGGGCAAAGTAGCCCATCTCCCGGGCCTTGGTCAGCACAAAATGACGGGTGCTCTCCGGCACGCTGCCCCGCTGGTTGAACACCTTGGATACGGTGTTCCGGGACAGCCGGCAGGCCTCCGCGATCTCCTGGATGGTAACACGCTTTTGGGACATTTCTTTTCACCCTGTCTGTCACGATAGTTTGATACGCTTATTATACGGGATATACAGTACAAAGTCAACCGGGCACGACGATCCCATTGTTAAACATATGTGAACAACGGCCGCCGGCGCACGCTTTTCCTTGCTTTTCCTCTGCTTCGGCGCTATGATATCAAAAAAGGGCGATACGCCCCAGGGAAAGGAAGGGATCATGCATGCGGTATCAGATCCTGCGCTCCCGGCGCAAAACGATCAGCCTGCAGATGAAGCCGGAGGGGCTCATCGTCCGGGCCCCTCTGGAGGCCGACGACCAGCAGATCGCCCGGGCGGTGGAGCGGCACAGGGATTGGATCGCAAAGCAGGAGGCCCGGCTGGCGGAGGCCAGCGCGCAGCTTGCCGCCCAGGGCCCTCTGAGCCCGGAGGAGCTTTCCGCTCTGACGGAGGCGGCCCGGCGGACGATCCCGGCCCGGGTGGCCCACTTCGCGCCCCTGGTGGGGGTCAGCTGGGGCCGCGTCACCATCCGCCGCCAACGCAGCCGCTGGGGCAGCTGCAGCGCTGCGGGGAATCTGAACTTCAACTGTCTTCTGATGCTGGCCCCGCCGGAGGTGCTGGACAGCGTGGTGGTACACGAACTCTGCCACCGGCTGGAGCCCAACCACTCCCGTCGCTTCTACGACCAGGTGCTGCGGGTCTTCCCGGACTATTGGCGCTGCCACGACTGGCTCAGGCAATACGGTCCGGCCCTGATGCTGCGATTGGGGGCGTGAGGGTCTCCCCTGCCCGGCCCGCAAATGAATCCTGAACTGCATTCAAATGCTTTTCACAGCATTTGATCGCGCCGAAGGCGCGTTGGGGTTCCCATGAGCCGAATTTTGTACCGCAGGCGCCAAACGGCGATATGCGGAGCACGGCGCCGCTCCGATCAAACCCGAAAGCGTTTAACCGGAGTTCCGTATTAAAACCCGGACATCCCTTGGCGAAGGGCGTCCGGGTTTCGCTTTTTTGTCCGGTTCGTCAAGCCGGACAAGCCGCAGCCTTGGCACAGCAGCTGCGGAGCTGCGGGCCGGGGAGGTAGACCGGCCTGCGGAGGAAATGCGCAAGGAACACACACATGGAAGAAATGATGCGGAGGGCATCGTCCGCCCCCGGAACATGGGGCAGGACCTGGTCTGCGTTTGGAAGTTAGCATTCGCTAACCGCATCGTTACTATAGCACAGCCCCTCGGAAATGTCAAGCATTTTTTATGATTATTTTTATTTCTGCCCATGGCTGCCGCGATCCGGAGAGATAGAAAAAAGCAGTGTGCAATGCACACTGCCTGATTCCGTATCGTTATCAGATAGCCCGCTCAACCTTGTTGGAACGGAGACATCTTGTACAAACGTATACATGGCGGGGAGTACCGTCGACGATCGCCTTGACGCGCTTGACATTGGGCTTCCACATTCTGTTGGCACGTCTGTGGGAGTGGGAGACCTTGATACCAAAGGTAACGCCCTTGCCGCAAATATCGCACTTAGCCATCAGCTGCACCTCCTATCCATCGTTGAGATTCCGTATTTTTCATACGTTTTACGCATCGGGCTATATGATAGCAGATTTCGCGCTAAAATGCAAGAGGAAATTTCGTTTTTTCCAAATTATTTTTCTCAGGATTGCATCTGAGCCCTGTTTTTGCTATAATAGAAGGGATTATTCGAGCGGAGGTGCGTTATGAACCGATACAGCGTTTCCCTCAAGCAGCTGGTGGAGGAATTTAACCTGGTCATCGCCTATCAGGCCACAGACTACGAGCAGATCCGGGTCATGGTGGACGAGGTCTCCCGCCCCGGCCTGCCGCTGACGGGCTTCTTTGAGCATTTCGAGGCCCTGCGGGTGGAGGTCCTGGGCTACGTGGAGATGACCTATCTGGAGAATCAGAGTCCGGAGCAGCGGCTGAAGATCTTCGACCGGCTCTTCGCCTACAAGATTCCCGCCCTGGTGATCTCCAGGGGACAGCAGCCCCATCCGGAATGCATCGAGATGGCCAAAAAGCACAACATCACCATCCTGCTGGCCCAGGAGACCACCTCCTACATCATCTCCAACCTGATCACCTTTCTGAAGAACGCTCTGGCCCCCAGGATCACCCGCCACGGGGTTTTGATGGAGGTCTACGGCGAGGGCATCTACATCACCGGAGAGAGCGGCATGGGCAAATCTGAGACCGCTGTGGAGCTGCTCAAGCGGGGCCACCGCCTCATTGCCGACGACGCGGTGGAGATCAAGAAGACCTCCTCCTCCCATCTGGTGGGCACGGCCCCCAGTCTGATCCGCAACTACATCGAGCTGCGGGGCATCGGCGTCATCAACGTGGCCAATCTATTCGGCATGGGCGCCATCAAGGAGGAGACCGCCATCAATCTGGTGATCGACATCGTGGCCTGGGAGGCGGGCAAGCACTACGACCGGATGGGTCTGGAGGATCACTACGTGGATCTTCTGGGGGTCAAGGTCCCCTGCGTCACCATCCCCGTCAGCCCCGGGCGAAATCTGGCCGTCATTCTGGAGGTGGCCGCCATGAACAACCGGCAGAAGCGGCTGGGCTTCAACGCCGCCTTGGAATTCAGCCAGCAGCTGGACCGATATTTTGAAAATTCCACAAAATAACAGTTGACAAACGGCGAATCATCCGTTAAAATAATACGGCTTGCGTGGCAAGCACAATCCCCTTGCCGCTGAGGGATTCAGCGGCCGAAAGACCAAAAGGAGGTGCAAACAAATGGCAAAGATTTCCGCGAAGTACGAGGTTCTTTACATCATCGATCCCGATCTGGGTGAAGAAGGTATTGCAGCCCTCGTGGAAAAATTCAAGGCATTGGTTGAGGCAGAGGGTACCCTGACCAGCATTGAAGAGTGGGGCAAGCGTCGGCTGGCCTACCTCATCAACGACAAGCCCGAAGGCTACTACGTTCTCATGAACATCGAGAGCAAGCCCGAGCTGCCTGCTGAGCTGGACCGTGTGTTCAAGATCACGGAAGGCATCATGCGTTCCCTGATCACCGTCGTGGAAGAGTAAGGAGGAGTCCTTCATGCTCAATCACATCGTGCTCATGGGCCGTCTGGTCCGTGATCCGGAGCTGCGCCGGACCCAGTCCGGCGTGCCTGTCGCGTCCTTCCGCATTGCGGTGGATCGGGACTTCGGCAACCGGGAGACCGGTGAGCGGGAGGCCGATTTCATCGACGTGGTGGCCTGGCGTCAGACCGGCGAGTTCGTCAGCAAGTATTTCGCCAAGGGCCGCATGGCCGTGGTTTCCGGCCGGCTGCAGATGCGCAACTGGACCGACAATCAGGGAAACAAGCGCACCCAGGCTGAGGTCGTGGCGGACAACGTCTATTTCGGTGATTCCAAGCGGGACAACGACGGCTCCGGCAATTACAACGGCAACAGCTACGCCGGTGGGAACAACGGTTACAACAACCGCTCCTACAACGACAACAGCAGCTACGCCGCTCCCAACGGCGGCTACAACGCCCCCAACCAGGGCTACGCCGCCCCTGCTGCCCCCGCCCCCGCCGCATCCGATTTCGCGATGCTGGAGGACGACGACAGCGAACTGCCTTTCTAATTTGAATTTTTCTACAAGACTGTAAAGAAGGAGGATCCTCTCATGGCGAACGAATCCAGAGTCAGACCCCACAAGCGCAAGAAGGTTTGCCTGTTCTGCGTGGACAAGGTCACCAGCATTGACTACAAGGACACCGCGAAGCTGAAGCGCTTCACTTCCGAGCGCGGCAAGATCCTGCCCCGGCGCACCACCGGCACCTGCGCTGCCCATCAGCGTCAGCTCACCGTGGCCATCAAGCGCGCCCGTCAGATCGCT
>CAMNHH010000036.1 GCA_946539175.1 uncultured Clostridia bacterium
CGTTGGTGGGGACGGACTGCTCGGTTTTGATGTCCACGGTCATCTGGCCCAGGTAGAGCTTGTCCAGCCGCTCCAGGAAGGGCACCTTGATGCCGGCCCGGCCCACCAGGATGCGGCTGTCCTTTTTCAGGCCGGAGATGATGTAGGCCTGATCGGGGGGAGACTTGACGTAGCCTGTGGCCAGGATGATGATCAGAACCAGGACGGCCACGCCGATGGGCAGCCAGGGCAGCAGGCCTCCGGCGCCGGAGAACAGGGCGGATACAAAAAGTGCGTGCATGTCGTTACCTCCTATCTGTTTTTCGCGTGTTTTTCCTGCCGGGGTGCCCCCGCGGCAGCTCGTTCACCTACAAAAAAGCCCATGCAGGACCTGCGTCCAGCATGAGTCTCGTTTTTCAAGGGGGACCGGCTGCGACGCAGCGTGGTGACGGTCCGTCCTCCCCGGCGGGGGAACTACTCCCTTCATGCGATGTGAACTTGTATCTTTCTTATAGCATATTGGGGATGCTCTGTCAAGGGGGGCGGAAAAATATTTTCCGCCCCCCCTGCCGGCGCCGCGTCAGTCGGCCCAGTGCAGGCTCCGGCCCACGGCCTTGTTCCAGCCCTTGAACTGCTCGCCGCGCCAGGCCTCGTCCTTGGCGGGCTCAAAGGTGGAATCGCAGTGCCAGAGCTTGCGGATCTCCTCCCGGTCCTTCCAGACCCCGGTGGCCAGGCCAGCCAGATAGGCGGCGCCCAGGGCGGTGGTCTCCCGGATCATGGGACGCCGGACCTGCTTGCCCAGAATGTCCGCCTGGAACTGCATCAAAAAGCGGTCCCGGCTGGCGCCGCCGTCCACCTTCAGCTCGGTCATTTTGGCGCCGGTGTCCATCTCCATGGCGAGGACCAGGTCGGCGCTCTGGAAGGCGATGGACTCCTGGGCCGCCCGGATGATGTGCTCGGGCTTGGTGCCCCGGGTGATGCCCACGATGGCGCCCCGGGCGTACATATCCCAGTAGGGAGCCCCCAGGCCCGTGAAGGCGGGGACGAAGTAGACGCCCTCGGTGGAGTCCACCTTCTGGGCAAAATACTCCGCGTCCCGGGCCTCCCGGATGAAGCGCATCTGGTCCCGCAGCCACTGGATCACGGCCCCGCCCACGAAGACGGAGCCCTCCAGGGCGTACTGGACCTTGCCCTCCAGACCCACGGCGATGGTGGTGACCAGGCCGTGCCTGCTCTCGCAGGCCTCGTCGCCGGTGTTCATCAAGAGGAAGCAGCCGGTGCCGTAGGTGTTCTTGGCGTCGCCCTTCTCAAAGCAACCCTGGCCGAAGAGCGCTGCCTGCTGGTCGCCGGCAATGCCGGCGATGGGCACGTCCACGCCCTGGATGTTGCAGGTCCCGTAGACGTGGCTGGAGTCGCAGACCTGGGGCAGCATGGAGCGGGGAATGTCCAGCTCCGCCAGCAGCTTCTCGTCCCAGCAGAGCCTGTGGATGTCGTAGAGCATGGTGCGGGAGGCGTTGGTGTAGTCGGTGGCGTGGACCTTGCCGCCGGTGAGCTTCCACAGCAGCCAGCTGTCCACGGTGCCGAAGAGCAGGTCTCCCCGCTCCGCCTTCTCCCGGGCGCCCTCCACGTTGTCCAGGATCCACTTGATCTTGGTGGCGGAGAAATAGGCGTCCAGCACCAGGCCGGTGGTCTTCTTGATGTAGTCCTTCAGACCCCGGCGCTCCAGCTCGTCGCAGATGGGGGCGGTGCGGCGGCACTGCCAGACGATGGCGTTGTAGACGGGGCGGCCGGTGTTCCTGTCCCAGACCACGGTGGTCTCCCGCTGGTTGGTGATGCCGATGGCGGCGATGTCCTCAATGGCGATGCCGGACTCGGTGACGGCCTCCATCATCACGGCGTACTGGCTGGAGTAGATCTCCATGGGGTTGTGCTCCACCCAGCCGGAGTGGGGATAGTACTGGTTGAATTCCTTCTGCGCCAGGGCCACGATGTTCTGCTCGTTGTCGAACAGAATCGCCCGGCTGCTGGTGGTGCCCTGGTCCAGGGAGAGAATGTATTTACCCATGAGAGCCTCCTTGCGAATCGTTTAAGAGTATGAGCGGTCACGCAGACCGGGTCGGACGCCGCCTGCAGGCAGCGGAAAGCAGATGCATCATTTTTTTACGTTCAGATACGGAAGCGTGTAATGATTGCCCCACCAGGCCGCAACGCCAACCAGCAGATAGATCGGGATCGCGGTGGTATAGACCATGACGGATTTTTCCGTACTGACGGGAAAGAGCGCGGCCAGCGCTGTCCACAGAAGCAGAAAGCCCACAAAGCAGATTCCCGTTGTGCAGAGGTATCTCCGAAGGAAGCGGCTGCCGCGGAAGGTGCGGCCGAGGAAATCCTCCCCGCTGTAGGAGAATCTGCCGAAGCCCATGAGAAGCCCCAGCGGCAGCGAAAGCAGAACCGAGAGGAAGACGGACCGGACCGCCTGCCAAAGCCTGCCGAACAGATTGTCGGCAGTCGGCACGTCGGCAAAAAACTCTCTGGAAAAGAGCAGGACGTACCAAAGCACAGCGGCCAGCAGCACGCAGAGGATTCCGAAGCCCAGAAGGTTGCCGCGCTGATCCTCGGGGATCCTGACGCCCTCCAGGGCGGCTGCCTCCCGCTTTCTCTGCAGCTCTCTCTGCTTCTGCGCCGCTTCTTTGTCGCGGATCCGCTGCGCAGCCTCTTTTTGCTGCCTCATTTCCTCCCGGCGGGCCCGGTCCTCGGCAGCCGACTGCTCCAGCTCCCGCTGTGCGCGCGCACGCGCGTCCTGCTTTGCCTTCTCGTCGCTTTGTCTTTTTTCTTTTCTCAGCCTTTCGACGGTCTTTTCCGCGTCATATTCCCGGCGGTTGTATTCGGTGCCCGTCATGGAGCCGTAGCAGTATTCCTCCATCAGGGCTTCGCATTTGTTGTAATTGTTGCAGCAGCCGCCGTCCACCTCGCTGTCGCGGCAGTTGAAAAAATGGCAGTAGCCGTCGTAATGAAATTGGCAGCTCATATGTGATCCCCGCCTTTCCCCTGCAAATAAGCGCGCAGCTCATCGTACCTTGCCTCGACGGCGACCATGAGGTCAAAGCTCCGGTTCCTGTCCTTGACGGCTTTTTTGTCCTTGCGTGTAACGGCAAGCTCATCGTCGGGCTGCGCGCTTCCGTCCATGTACAGCTGCATCAAAGCCAGCTTCCGGACCAGCCTGCTGCCGGAGAAGAGCCGGCGCAGATAGATGATGCCGACGAGCCTGCCGACCAGCACCCCGCAGAGAATCGCTGCAAGAAGCGCCGTAAATACCGAGCCTCTGCCGAGGGCTTCGGCTGCGCTGTTTCTGAGCATGAAGGCGAACCAGACGGCGGGCAGCAAAAGCGCCAGGGAAAGCCAGGTGTCACGGATTTTTTTGCTCTTGGAAAGCAGTCCGGCAAGCGCCGTGAAGGCGGTGTAGAAGGCGCCGACCAGAGCGGCAAAGGAAATGCCTTCCGCCGCAGCCCGGAGCGCAGAGTCGTTGAATCTCCACATCAGCCGCATGCCGAGGAAGAGGATCAGAAAGACGACAAAGCCGACCAGAAACGAGAAGAAGGTGTATCCGTAGCGGTCCACACGGAAGTTCAGCCGTTTGGAGGCAAAGGCGTCGGCGCGGAAGCCCTGATCCAGAGACTCCAGCGTCCGAACGTCGGATACGTACTTTTTGCAGAGCTTTTCCGCCGGCATTGTCGCCAGCTTTTTCTGCCTGCCGCTGACAAGCTTCTGCCCGACGTCGTCTGCAATGAGCCGGCGCAGCCGCTCCGCCTCCTCCGGCTCGGCAGGGTCCCGAAGGATCTGCCCGGATGCGTCGTCCTCCTCCGACGCCGCGTTTTCCTCCTCCCGCTGCGCCTGTCTTCTCTGCAGGATCGCCTCGGCCTGCGCAATCAGCTCCTCGTCCGTTTTCGTTTCCCGAAGGGTCTGATACTGCTCGTACACCTCAGGATGCTTCTTCCGGAAGGCCGCGCGCAGGAGCGGATTGCCGGACGCCTCCGCCTTGGCGGCTCTGGCAGCCTCGATCAGCCGATCCTCCTGCTCGCTCGCGCGATACCGCTGCAGAGAGGATTTTGAATTCTTCGCAAAGACCACGCCGACGTTGTACAGCACGGTCAGCAGCACGGTTACGATCCCCTGCGCCAGGATGGAGTTCTCCTTCGGCAGTTCAAAGAATACACGGTATGCAAACCGGGTGAAGGCGGAAAACGCCTCGGTATTTTCCGCATGGCCAACCGCAAGCGTCAGCTTCAGGAGCAGAAGGATCACAAGCAGGACCGCTGCGGCAATGAGGACAAACAGAAGCGTCTTGACGTCCTCGATGAAGGTCCGGACCGTCAGAACCAGGCAGCAGACGCCGACTGCGTACAGCGCCAGCCTGACCAGCAGCGGGAAAATCCGCAGCGCCGGATAGAAGTGCTCCATCCCGTAGGAGGAAAAGAGCAGCAGATTGGAGACCACATATTTGACAAACAGCTGGCACACCGCGCCGATGAAGAACGTGAACAGAATGGAATGCACGAGGGTCAGCAGCTTGGAGCTTGTGAGCTTCTCCGTTTCGGCGGCCGCCACAGTCAGCAGCAGGAAGTTCAGTCCGGAAAGGACCCAGCCCTCCAGATTGAGCGCCAGGGAGAAGTCGTTGGGATTGTAAAAGAAGTTGAGAATGCCGCCGACAGGCGTGCAGGAGAGAATGGAATATGCCCATTCCGCCCGATCACTGCTGAATACGGCGCTGAGCAGCACCACTGCCGCCTCCACGCCGAGCAGGATATAAAAGGCCGTTCGCTTTTTCTGCATGGGGATGGACGCGGAGATACGGGCCTGCCCGGCCTGAAAGCGCTCCTCGCCCCGGGCCCAGGCCTTGCTCAAAAGCGAGCTGCCGCCCCAGATGACGCCGATGAACTGGGGAAAGACGCCGGTAGCCAATGCGGCGCCTCCCAGAAACAGCGACACCAGGAGTATGGTGGTAAATTTCATATCGGTGTTCCCCCCAAATAAAAGCATCGGGTCTGCGCGGGGTATCAGAAACAATAATAATATTCGAAGTACAGCATCAGTCCAGCGCCTTCGTAGCCACCACGTTGCCGTCGGTGCCGGCCACGTTGGCAATCAGCACGTCGCCCACCCTGACGGGGGCCTTGACCCGGACGCGGGCGATCTCGTCCATGACCTCGAACATCTTCCCCTTGGGGATGGGCCGGTCGGTCTTGACGGGCAGGCGGCGCTGGGGGCCCTCCGCCGCCACGGTGGAGGTCACCACCCGGACGGGGTTCCGCAGCTCGTTGGCCCCGTAGACGGCGCCCCGGGGGCAGGCGTTGCCGGTGACGGCGAAGCTCTCCTCGTCCACCTTCAGGTGGCAGCCCTTGGGGCAGGTGATGCAGATGATTTCTTTCATGGCGCCGCCTCCTCGATTTCCACAGTCAGAGTATCGCCCTTGACCCGGTCCAGCAGGACCTTGGGCAGCTGGACGGTCTCCATCTCGCCGGGAGCCATGTGCTCCCGCTTGAAGCGGGCGATCCGGGTCTCTCCGTCCATGATCCGGATGGCCGCGTTCTTGTAGACGGCCCGCACCCGGAAGAAGAGCTCCAGACGCTCCGCCCCCCGATGGAAGTGCTGGGGCACCGTATAGCCCACGCCGTTTCCGTTTTGCAGCCGGATCTCCTGCCCCGCGGGGCGGAGCCCCCGGAGGTAGGCGGCGGCTGCCAGTCCTGCCTGCTCGCTCTCCGCGCTGACGTAGTCCACCAGGTCGTGGACGTGCAGCACGTTGCCGCAGGCGAAGACCCCGGGGATGGAGCACTCCCGGTTCTCCCAGACCACAGGTCCGTTGGTCCGGGGGTCGATGGCGATGCCCGCCTGCCGGGACAGCTCGTTCTCCGGCAGCAGGCCCACGGACAGCAGCAGGGTATCGCAGTCGAAAACCATCTCCGTGCCGGGGATGGGGCTGCGCCTTTCATCCACCCGGGACACCACCACCTGCTCCAGCCGGTCCTTGCCCCGGATGTCGGTGACGGTGTGGCTCAGATAGAGGGGAATGTCAAAGTCCCTGAGGCACTGGACGATGTTCCGGGTCAGGCCGCCGGAATAGGGCATCAGCTCCACGCAGGCCAGCACCTTGGCCCCCTCCAGGGTCATGCGCCGGGCCATGATCAGACCGATGTCGCCGGAGCCCAGGATCACCACCCGCCTGCCCACCATATAGCCCTCCATATTCAGGAAGCGCTGGGCGGCGCCGGCGGTGAAGATGCCGGAGCAGCGGGCGCCGGGGATGGAGATGGCGCCCCGCGTCCGCTCCCGGCAGCCCATGGCCAGGATCACAGCCCCGGCCTGGATGGTCTCATAGCCGCGGCTGGGGCTGACCGCATGGAGGACCCGGTCCCGGGTCAGCTCCAGCACCATGGTATCGGTGCGAATCTCGATCTCCGTCTGCCGGACCAGCTCAATAAAACGGCCCGCATACTCGGGGCCGGTGAGCTCCTCCTTGAAGCGATGCAGGCCGAAGCCGTTGTGGATGCACTGATTCAGAATGCCGCCGGGCTCCCGGTCCCGCTCCAGGATCAGAATGCTCCGGACGCCCTGCTCCCAGGCGGACAGGGCCGCGGCCAGGCCCGCCGGGCCGCCGCCGATGACCACAAGATCGTAATTTGTCATTGTCGGGCGTCTCCTTTCCTGGTCTCTCCGCAGAGGACCCAGGTCCCCTCCCAGTCCATCAGCACCTGGGTGGGATCCAGGCCCAGCTCCCGCGCGATGATCTCCTGGACCCTGGGGCCGCAGAAGCCGCCCTGACAGCGGCCCATGCCCGCGCCCACCCGGCGCTTGACGCCGTTGACGGAGACGGGGGGAATGGGGCTGTGAAGGGCCGCCGCGATCTCACCCTCGGTGACGGTCTCGCAGCGGCAGATCACCCGGCCCCAGCGGGGATCCTCGGCGATCAGCCGGTTCTTCTCCTGTTCAGACAGCTCGTGGAAGCGAACGCGCCTGCGGCTGTCGATAAAATCCGCTTTTTCCTTCAGCGCCAGGCCCGCCTGCCGCAGCAGCTCCACCGCCTCCAGGCCGATGGCCGGGGCCGCGGAAAGGCCGGGGCTTCGGATGCCCGCCAGATGGAAGAAGCCGGGGGCGACGGCGGATTCCTCGATGATAAAGTCCTCGCGGTCCGAGTTGGCCCGGACCCCGGCAAAGTTGCGGATGTTCTCCCGGAAATTGATCCCCGGCACGGAGCGCAGGGCGGAGGCCCGGACGAAGGCCATGCCCGCGGCGCTGTTGGCGGTGTCCTCCGGATCGGAGGGGACCGCGTTGGGGCCCACCAGCAGATTGCCGTGGACCGTGGGGGTCACCAGGACGCCCTTGCCCAGTCTGGAGGGGCACTGGAAGATCACGTGCTCCACCCGCTTGCCCTCGGCCTTGTCCAGCAGGAAATATTCCCCCTTGGCCGGCTTGATGCGGAAGCTGTGATCTCCCGCCAGGGCGGCGATCCGATCGGAAAGGGTGCCGGCGCAGTTCAGCACGTACCGGGTGCTGAAGTCCCCCTTGGGGGTCCGAAGCCTCCAGCCGCCCTCCAACCGCTCCACGGCGGTGACGGGGGCGGAGCGCATCAGCTCGGCGCCGTTGCGCACGGCGGTCTCCGCCATGGCATAGCAGAGCTCCCAGGGGTTCACGATCCCCGCGGAGGGGGCCAGCAGCGCGCCCCGGAGCTCCGGGGACAGATTGGGCTCCAGGGCCAGGGTCTCCTCCCGGCTCAGCAGCCGCAGCCCCGGCACGCCGTTGGCAAGGCCCCGTTCATAGAGGGCCTTCAGGGTCCCGTCGTCCTCCTCCGTCAGGGAGAGGACCAGGGAGCCGTTGTTGCGGTAGGGCACGTCCAGCCTTGCGCAGAGGGGCCCCATCAGCGCGGTGCCCAGCACGTTGAGCCGGGCCATCTTCGTCCCCGGCAGGGGGTCGTAGCCCGCGTGGACAATGGCGGAGTTGGCCTTGGTGGTGCCGTTGGCCACGTCGTTGGATGCCTCCAGCACGCCCACCCGCAGATCGTAGCGGGCCAGCTGATAGGCGCAAGCCGCGCCGGTCACGCCGCAGCCGATGATCAGTACGTCGTAGTTCAATCAGATTCCTCCCTGTATCGTGTCGTGTCTTCGGGCGCCGCCTCATCCGCCCCGGTGCGCGCACCGGGGCGCCATCCCCCTGTGGGGAAGGCTGTGTGGAAGATCATTCGAATCTGCAGCGGACCCAGCAGAAGGCCTCCAGGTCCCCCACGATGGCGAAGACCCGGGTGGTGCCGGGCCCCACCGCCACCACATGGCCGCCGGCGTCCACCGTGCAGACCTCCTCGTCCAGGGACTTCCATTCCACAGGAGTCCCCACGGGGATATTGGTGACGGAGAGCACGAAATTCTCTCCCGCGGCGTTGAAGGTCATGTCATCCTTCACCAGCTCCAGCTCGGTCACGTTCAGAGGCGCGGCGGTGCTGACCGGCTCCTCGGTCAGCTCGCAGCTCACGGCGCATTCCGCGCTCTGGCTGCCGCAGCGGACCGTGATGACGGCGCTGCCGGAGCCGGTGACGGTGACGATGCCCACGGGGCTGACCTTGACCACGCTTTCGTCAGAGGAGCTGAAGCTGCGCTCGTCGGTGGTGCCCGCGGGGCTCAGGGTCACGTCGATCTGGGTCTGGGCCCCCAGGGTGTCGAAGCTCAGACTGGTCTGGCCCAGGGTGATGCCGGTGCAGGGCACGCTGCTGCCGTCGTTGGGCCGCTCGGCGCTGCCGCTGTCGGCAGGCAGGCTTTCGCCGTTCTCGCCGCCGGGGACCTGGGTGGCAGCGGCGTTCTTTCCGGCCGCCAGCTCGTCATAGACGGACAGCTCCACCACATCCAGCTTCCAGAGCAGATAGCTGCCGCCCACCAGCAGGGCCGCGCTCAGCAGGACGGCGCTGAGGATCAGGAAGATTCTGGGTACGCTTCTGCGGTCCCGCCGCACGGGCTCCTCCGGCATGGGGCCCCGTCCGTCCCGGGCGGGGGACGCCGTAAAGGCAGGGTCCGGGGGCAGCAGCCCGTCCGTCGGCTCCGCTTCCTCCGCCAGGGCCTGCTCGGCACGCTTGGCGGCCTTCTTCTCCTCCTTCAGACGGCGCTTCTCCTCCTTGCGGCGGGCCTCCTCTTCCTCCAGCAGACGCTCCTCGTCGGCGTCCTGGATGAACTGGGCGTCTCTGCGGCGGCGGCGGGCCTCCTGCTCGGCCTCCTTGCGGTCCGCCCGGCGCTGCCGGCGCTCCGCCTCGGTGATGCGCTTGCGCTGGACCGGGTCCGCCGTGTCCACCACCTGGGGCGCCGTGCCGCAGAGGGGACATTTGGACAGCTCCGTGTCAAAGAGCTGCCCGCAGTTGGGACATACGTTTTTATTCAGCATGGTTTCGGTTCCTCCAATATCAATTCTCTCATCTGTTCAGCAGGACAGAAAAGCAGTCCTTGCTGGAGTTCTCTACCTTATATCATAGCATTTTCTTTCAAATAAAACAATATGTTATTGCTTTTTTTTTATTTTTGGAGTAAGATAGAGTCGATATTTTGTCGAAAAGGAGGAGTACGACCATGCTTGACCACAAGGTTTCTCCGCTTCTGGACGCCATGGAAGTGGGAGAATGCTTCGCCCGCCACAACGGCGCCAGCTGTTATCGGATCGTGCATCCGGATTCGGGCCGTGAGTTTGTACTCAAACATATTTCCATTCCCGCAGCCCCGGAGCAGGTGGAGGCTCTGCTGCTCACCGGCGCCTACTCCAGCGAGGAGGAGGCCGACGCCTACTACCGCAAGGAGGCGGAGGCTCTGGTGCAGGAGGCCGAGGCCCGGAAAAAGCTGCTGGACTGCCCTTACATCCTGCCCTTCCTGGGGGTCCAGATGGAGAAAAAGGAGGGCGTGGGCTACGACGTCTACGCCGTGCTGCCCAAGCGCCACTCCCTGCAAAGCTATCTGGCGGAAAACGCCGTGTCCCATCTGCGGGGCATCAACATGGGCATCGACCTCTGCGCCGCCCTCAGCGCCCTGCGGGAGGAGGGCTACGTCCACGGCAATCTGAAGCCCGGCAACGTATTTTTCTCCGACAGCGGCCGCTTCCTGCTGGGGGACTTCGGTCTGATCCCCACGGAGGACATGCAGTACGCCGTGCTGCCGGAGCAGTACCGCAGCAGCTACTCCGCCCCGGAGCTCAGCGGCATTCTGGGCGGCGTCAACGCCACGGTGGATCTCTACTCCCTGGGCATGATCCTCTACCGGATCTACAATGGCAACCATGCCCCCTTTGAGGACGAGAACACCTCCGCCAAGGCCGCCGACGCCAAGCGGGTGGCCGGCGAGGCCCTGCCCGCCCCCCTCTACGCCGACTACGAGCTGGCGGAGATCATCCGCAAGGCCTGCGCCTTCGACCCCGCCGAGCGCTTCCAGAGCCCGGAGGAGATGCGGGTAGAGCTGGAGCAGTATATGCGCCGCAACGCCGTCAGCGACCATCTGATCGTGCCGCCCCTGGTGACGGACGAGGCCCCTCTCTCCCCCGAGGCCGCCCAGGAGCAGCCGGAGCCGGTGCGCTTTGCCGACCCGGAGCAGCTGGACGAGGGCTTCAAGAAGACCTTTGCCCCGGAGGAGGCCCCCAAGCCCCCCAAGGAAAAGAAGGACCGCAAACGCCGGAGGGATGAGGAGCCCCTGCCCATCTCCGACCAGCCCATTCTGTCGGACGAGCCGCCCCAGCTGGCGGCGGACCGCCGCCGTCTGGCCCAGAAGCTGAAGCAGGCCCAAAAGCGGCGCAGACGCGCCTGGATCCTCTTTGCCTGCGCCATGGCCCTGGTGGTGCTGCTGATCGGTCTGTACGAGTTCACCGACCTGGGCAACGGCCTGTGGCACTACTTCGTCACGGTGGACCGGCTCCAGGTCAGCGACGTGACCGCCGACAGCCTGCGTCTCAGCGTCAGCACCAACGCCGACCCGGACGATTTCCTGGCCGTCTGCCAGGACGCCCACGGCAATTCCTTCACCGGACACTTTGAAAACGGCGCGGCGGACTTCACCGGTCTGCTGCCCAACACCGAATACAGCCTGCGGGTGGAGCTTCCGGGCCTGCACAAGCTCTCCGGCGCCACCACCGCCACCGCCGTCACCAAGGCCCGCACGGAGATCCTCCGCTTTGAGGCCGCCCCCGGCAGCCAGGACGGCAGCGTTCGTCTGCATCTGAGTCTCAAGGACCCGGAAAGCGCCCCCGCCTTCTGGAATCTGGCCTACGGCAAGACCGGCGGCGAACAGACCGCTGTCTCCTTCACCGGCGACAGCTATGAGATCACCGGGCTGGAGAACGGCGCGGAATACAGCTTCACCCTGATCTCCGGCGACAATCTCTATCTGGCCGGGCAGACCGAGACCGTCTTCACCCCCATCCGCAGCATCAAGGCGGAGGAGCTGAAGCTGGAATCCGTCCGGGACGGGGACGCCCTGGTGAGCTGGCGCTGCCTGACGGAGCTGCCCGAGGCCTGGACCCTGGTGTGCAAGGACCCGGAGGGCAAGGAGCTGCCCGTGGAGCTCCACGAGGCCGTGCGGCAGGAGGCCCTCTGGTACTGCTCCGCCACCGTCCCCGGCATCGCGCCCAACGTCAGCTACGCCCTGGAGCTCAGCGCCGCGGGCCTCAGCGAGCCCCTGCGGCTGGAGCTGAAGGATGATCTGATTACCCTGGACGGCTTCACCGCCGAGGCCACCGCCGACGGCATCTCCCTGCGCTGGACCGCCAGCCGGGAGCCCGAGGCGGGCTGGCGTCTGAGCGCCGCCTTCGGCAACGGACAGAAGATCGAGGACACGGTGCAGGGCGATCACTGCCTGCTGGCGGTGCTGCCGGACACCGAATACACCGTCACCCTGGAGGCCGCCGACGGCTCCACCCTGGAGGGCGCCAACAGCATCACCATCCGCAGCCAGTACACCCAGCGCTACGTCCAGCGGGGTCTGGACCAGCGCACCACCATCGGCACCTACTACACCCCCGACAAGGAGGATTGGAGCTTTGCCGACCTGGGCGGCGGCACCATCACCTACCGGCACGACGACAAGATCACCTTCGTCATCACCGCCCCGGTGAACCCCACTGCCAGCGAGGACAGCGTCACCATCCACTACGTGATCCGAAACACCGCCACCAACGAGGTGGTGAACATCCTGCAGGAGAAGGCCGTCTGGAACAGCCTCTGGACCGGAAACCGCTGGTACGGTCAGATCCCCTGGATCCCCGAGACCCCCGGCGGCTACAGCTTCTCCATCTACATCGACAGCCAGCGGGTGGGCACCATCCCCTTCACCCTGGTGGGCTGAGCAGCATACAAAAAACGATCCGCCGCGGAAACGGCGGATCGTTTTTTATTGGGTCAGGCGTTCAGATACTTGACGGCCTCCGTGGCGGCCACGGCGCCGTCGGCGGCGGCGGTGACCAGCTGGCGGACCTCCTTGGTCCGGTTGTCCCCGGCCACGAAGACGCCGGGGATCCTGGTATGGCAGTTCTCCCCCGCCACGGCGTAGCCGGCGGCGTCCAGCTCGATCAGCTCCCGGAAGCCCTCGTTCTCGGGGATCCGGCCCACGGCCACGAAGAGCCCCTTGAGCTCGATGCTCCGAACCTCGCCGCTGCGCTTATCGGTGACCTCGATGCCGGAGAGCCGCTTGTCCCCCAGCAGGGCAGTGACGTTGGAATTGTAGACGAACTCCACGTTCTCCTTCTCCCGGAGCCGGGCCACGGTGGCCTCCTCCCCCCGGAAGGAATCCCGCCGGTGGATCAGGTACACCTTGTTGGCCAGCTCCGCCAGATAGAGGGCGTCCTCCAGGGCGGTGTTGCCGCCGCCCACAACGGCTACGTCCCGCTTGCGGAAGAAGTTGCCGTCGCAGGTGGCGCAGTAGGAGACGCCCCGGCCCGTCAGCTCCTGCTCCCGGGCCACGCCCAGCTTCCGGTTCTCGGAACCGGTGGCCAGGATCACAGCCCCGGCCTCATACTCCGCCAGGGTCGTGCGGAGCTTCTTGGTCCTGCCCAGATCCTCCAGGCCGGTGACCTTCTCCAGCTTCACCTCGGCGCCCAGGTCCGTGGCCTGCTTGTAAAGATCGTTGGCGAAGTCGGCCCCGGAGATGTGGGCCACCACGGGATAGTTCTCGATGTCGGGGGTGTTGATGATCTGGCCGCCCCAGGCCTTGGCCTCCAGCACCAGCACGGTCTTGGCCGCCCGCCGGGCATAGATGGCGGCAGTCAGCCCGGCAGGTCCGGCGCCGACAATCGCGATGTCATAATACATAGAATTGCCCTCCTGTATTGGTGGGAAGTATGCCCGGCGGCATAGGAAGCGCGCCTGACGGCCCATGCAGTATCTCTTTCAGCGATATTCCGGCATCTGCGGCCGGAGCGCGTCTTCCTACCCGCGCCGGCGGAGCCTTCCCCCTCCGCGTCAGCCCAGCAGCTGCTCGATGCTTTCCCTGGGCACCAGGCCAACGCTGCGGTCCACCTCGGCGCCATCCTTGAAGAGCACCAGGCAGGGGATGGAGAAAACGCCGTACTCCTCGGCCAGGTCCATGTTCTCGTCGATGTCCACGCCCACCACGGTCACGTCGCTCCGCTCGGCAGCCAGCTGCTCCAGCGTGGGCTTCAGCATCCGGCAGGGGCCGCACCAGGTGGCGTTGAAGTCCACCAGCACCGGCTTCTCAGATTTGAGGACCACTTCCTCAAAATCAGCACTCATAATTTCCTGAATCGCCATAGTATTATCCTCCTTGGTTGGTTTTGATGCTTCGATGATAGCACAGCTTCGGGCTGTTGTAAAGACGGAATTACAGCAGCTCCCTGATGGTTTCCTCCAGCTCCATGGGATCGGTGATGGGGGAGATCCGGCGGACCACCTTGCCCTGCCGGTCCACCAGGAACTTGGTGAAGTTCCACTTGATGTCGTTGGGGGCCTTGCAGGTGCTGCTGATCTTGGAGACGGCGGCCATGGCGGCCTTGTTCTTCAGGCCCTTGGGGGCCTCGTCCTCCGGCGCCTCCTGCTTCAGCCAGGTGAAGAGGGGGTCCTCGGTCTCGCCGTTCACGTCGATCTTGCGGAACTGGTCGAAGCGGGTCTTGTACTTGCCGGTGCAGAAGGCGTGGATCTCCTCGTCCTCGCCGGGCGCCTGATGGCCAAACTGGTTGCAGGGGAAATCCAGCACCTCCAGGCCCTGATCGTGGTAGTTCTCGTAGAGCCGCTCCAGGGCCTCATACTGGGGGGTGAAGCCGCAGCCGGTGGCGGTGTTGACGATCAGCAGAACCTTGCCCTGCAGCTGGGAGAGGGCGAAATCCTCGCCCTTGCGGGTCTTGACGGAAAGCTCGTAGATACTCATGGGAAAATCCTCCTTGCAATTTATTTTGTTTACAATTTAATTGTATCAAATTAATTCGGCTTTGTCAAGCCCCTCCGCCCTATTTTTACCGGATTTTTTGAAAAATATCCGGAATGGCGCATAGGCTTTTCTCCGCCGGGGCAAGCTGACAAAAAAACGGAGGGATGCGTATGGAGCTGCGGAAGGCGCTGCAAAAACGCTTTGCGGGGGCGGCGGACTATACGGAGCGGCGTCTGGAGCTGGCGGGAAACGCCTGCACGCTCTGCTTTGTGGACGGCCTGGTATCCGGGGCGGAGCTGGGAGAGCTGGTGCTGCGGCCCCTGTCGGCCCTGCCCGGGCCCCTGAGCCCCGAAGCCCTGCTGGCCCGGGCCATGGACGGCGGAAGCTGGGCGGCCTCCGCCGCCCTCTGCGCCGACCCGGAGCAGGCGGAGGCGAAGCTGCTGACGGGCTGCTGCCTGCTGCTGGTGCCGGGGGCGGGGGCCGCCGCCTTCGAGGTCAAAAGCGGGGAGAAGCGGAGCCCCTCGGAGCCGGAGGTGGAGAGCACAACCCGGGGCCCCAAGGACGCCTTTACCGAGACCGCCCGCAGCAACACGGCCCTGCTGCGCCGCCATCTGCGAAGCCCGCGGCTGAAGCTCTGGGAGACCGCGGTGGGCCGGGAGAGCCGGACGGGGGTAAGCCTGCTGTGGCTGGAGGGGATCGCGGCGCCGGAGACCGTGGCCCGGATGCGGGCCCGGCTGGAGCGGCTGGACGTGGAGGATCTGCTGACCCCGGCGGCGGTGGAGCATTTGCTGCCGGGCCGGCGGCGGACGGCCTTCCCCCTGCTGCAGTACACGGAGCGGACGGACAAGTTCGCCGCCGGCCTGCTGGCGGGACGGGTGGGGCTCTTCGTAGACGGGCTGCCGGTGGGCTATCTGGCGCCGGTCAATCTGGGCTGGCTTTTGGAGGCGGCGGAGGACAAGGACACCGACTGGCTCTCCGCCCGCTTTCTGAAGCTGCTGCGCTTCGTTGCCCTGGGCTGCGCCCTGCTGCTGCCGGGGCTCTACGTGGCCATGTCGGCCTTCCACCAGGAGATGCTGCCCACGCCCCTCCTGGAGGCCATCATCGAGAGCAAGCAGAAGGTGCCCTTCCCCACGGTGCTGGAGGTGCTGGGGCTGCTGGCGGCCTTTGAGCTTTTGCAGGAGGCGGGGCTCTCTGCGCCCAAGGCGGTGTCCCAGCCGGTTTCCATCATCGGCGGCCTGGTGGTGGGCAGCGCCGCGGTGGAGGCGAATCTGATTTCCCCCGCGGCTCTGATCATCGTGTCGGCGGCGGGAATCAGCGGCTTCGCCCTGCCAGGCAAGAGCTTCTCCGACGCGGTGCGGCTGTGCCGCTTCGGCCTCACCGTCTGCGCGGCCCTGGCGGGGCTCTGCGGCCTGACCCTGGGTCTGCTGGCCCTGCTGATCCACCTGTCCGG
>CAMNHH010000037.1 GCA_946539175.1 uncultured Clostridia bacterium
AACAACCGTCTCTACGTGGAACGTGCGGGGGAAGAGGTCAAAGGCTTCGGCGTGGGTGAGGCGGTAGTTTTGGGCGGTGAGGAGCTTGACGTCGCGGGCCAGGGTGGCGGGGTCGCAGGAGACGTAGACGATCCGCTGCGGATCCATCTGCAGCATGGCCTCCACGACCTCCGGGGCCAGGCCCTTGCGGGGCGGGTCAACCACGATCACCTCCGGCCTGACCCCCTGGGCGGCAAAACGCGCTGCGGCGGCTGTGGCGTCGGCGCAGAAGAATTCCACGTTTTCCACCCCGTTCCGGACGGCGTTCTGCTTTGCGTCCTCTACGGCCTCCGGAATGATCTCCACGCCAACGGCCTTGCCGGCCTGCCGGGACAGGGCCAGCGTGATGGTGCCGGTGCCGCAGTAGAGGTCCAGCACCGTCTCACTGCCGCGGAGCTCCGCCAGCTCCACGGCTTTTTCATAAAGACGCTGGGCCTGATCGTGATTCACCTGATAGAAGGAGCGGGCGGAGAGCCGGAACGTGAAGCCGCAGAGGGTATCCTCAATATAGTCCCGGCCCCAGAGGGTGCGGAACTCCCCGCCCAGGACCACGTTGGTATTTTTCGTATTGACAGACAGCAGGACCGAGCTAAGTCCGGGAATTTCCCGCCGCAGCCCATGGATCAGGCGATTTTCCCGGGGCAGCCGATCCCCGTTGGCCGCGATGCAGACCATCACCTGGCCGGAGACGGCGCCCCGTCGCACGTAGATATGCCGCAGTAGACCCTTGCCCGTGTGCTCGTTATAGACCGAGACCTCGTCCTCCTCCGCCCAGCGGATCACCACGTCCCGGACCCGGTCGAACAGCTCCGGCAGAATGGCGCAGCGTCGGACGGACACCACCTCATGGGTCCGGTTCTTGTAAAAGCCCGCGACGGGCCTGCCATTTTTTTCCCCGACGGGGTACTGTGCCTTGTTGCGATAGCCGCCGATCTCCTCCGATCCCGTGATTGCCACCGTCTCCAAATTCTGGCCTCCGATGCGGTTCAGCGCGTCAGTGACCTTTTGGGCCTTGAAGGCCAGCTCCTCGGCGTAGTCCATGTGGTGGAGCTGACAGCCGCCGCAGAGCTTGGCCTCAGGGCAGACTCTTGGGATCCGGTGGGGAGAGCGGGTCAGAATCTGTTCGATCTTCCCGTGGGCACTGTTGCGGCTCACGTGGGTCAGCTTTACGCTGCAGCGCTCGCCCCGGATGGCGTTTGGCACGAACACCGCGCAGCCGTCAATCCGGCAGACCCCCATTCCCTCAGAGGAATACCCGCTGATCTCCACCTCTTCGATTTGTCCGATCTTCAGCATAAGAAGCTCCTTTGTGTTTCACGTGAAACAATTTTATACTCAATCGCGATACAGCGCCTCCAGAACGAAGGCCTTTGCCGTATAATCCGTAAAATAGGAATCCGCGCCCAGCTCAATGACAGCCCGAATGGAGGAGGCCCGGTTGACCACGTAGACGTTGAACTGTTTTCCCGCGTCGTGGACCCGCCGGCAGTTCCCGGCGCTCACCAGCTTCCCGCTGACGCCGATGATATCCACGCAGTCCTCGGTCAGGGCATCGTCAAAGCTTTCCTGTCGGAAGCAGAGATACAGCTTCCGCATATCGGGATATTTTTGCTCCGCCTCCCGGAGAATTTCAAAAGAAGAGGCCTGCAGGATCACATTTCCGGCCATGTCCGTCCGCTCCACCAGCTCCAGAAGGGCCAGGAGCATTTCTCGGTCAGAGGGCAGCTCCACCAGATAATGGACCGCCGTGCCGTAGCGGGCAAAAACCGCCTCCAGCCGGGGAATGCACTGGCCGCCGGGGACGGTCCGCAGCCGGTCGATCTCCTCCGCCTTCATGTCCGAGAAGGCCCTGGCCTCTCCCGTAAGGGCCTCCGGGCTGGCGGCGTCGCTGCAATAGAGCACCCCGTCGGCGGACATCCGCAGATCCTGCTCCAGATAGCGGGAGCCGTAGGAAACGGCCAGATCGTAGGCCGCGAAGGTCTCCGGCTCCTCCTCCAGCGCCGTGCCACGGTGGGAATAGACGTGCTCCGCGTAGGGGGAGGCCGGCAGTGCCAGAAGCTGCTCCGGGTCCCCAAGCTGATCCATGACCGGCTCCGGGGGCTCGGTGGAGGGCGTTTCCGCCCGGGTGCTGCTTTCGATTTCCGTCGTCATCTCGGTCCGTATCTCTGTCCCCGCGGGCAGGGCGGAGGAGGACGCTTCGTTCTGTTCCCCGCAGCCGCCCAGCAGAAGCAGGGCCGCCAGCGCGGTCAACAACAAGATCAAATATTTCATTCCGCCTCCCTGGGTCCGCCCATTGAATTGAATACGCAAATTATATCAGATTCGGCACATGATTGCAAGTACCGCGGCTCTTGCGTTTTTCTCTCGGATCTGTTATCATAGAGAAAAATGGATGGGAAGTGACGCGCAGTATGAATTCTCTGGACTATGCCGCCTGTACCCTTTGCCCCAGAATGTGCGGCGTGGACCGGACAGCCGGACAGCGGGGCTTCTGCGGCATGCCCGCCTTTCCGGTGGCAGCCCGGGCGGCGGCCCACTATTGGGAGGAGCCGGTGATTTCGGGAGAATACGGTTCGGGAGCGGTGTTCTTCTCCGGCTGCACCCTGCGCTGCAAATTTTGCCAAAACTATGAGATCTCCACGCAAAAGCATGGCTTTTCCCTGGACAGCGCCCGGCTGCGGGAGATTTTCGAGAATCTGATCGCGCAGGGCTGCCACAACGTCAATCTGGTGACCCCAACCCACTTTCTGCCGGACATACTTCCGGCCCTGGAGCCGAAGCTGCCGGTGCCTGTGGTTTACAACTGCGGGGGCTACGAACGGGTGGAAACCCTGAAGGCCCTGGAGGGAAAGGTGGACGTGTGGCTGCCGGACATGAAATATTCCGATCCCGCCCTGGCCCGCGTGCTCTCCGCCGCGCCGGATTACGTGGAGACGGCCAAGGCCGCTATCCTGGAAATGTATCGGCAGACCGGTCCCTGTGTGCTGGAAAAGGGCCTGCTGAAAAGGGGCGTGCTGATCCGTCATCTGATCCTTCCCGGACAGGTGGACAACTCCGTGGGCGTGCTGGAGTGGATTGCGGACAACTTCCCCAAGGGCGCCGTGGGGGTCTCCCTGATGAGCCAGTACGTGCCCATGGGCCCGGCGGCCGGGGTCCCGCCCTTTGACCGCCGCATCACCCGGGAGGAATACGACACGGTGCTGTCCTGGATGTATCTGCTGGGCCTGGACACCGGCTTCCTCCAGGGCCCGGAGGCGGCGTCTTTGGAGTATGTGCCAGAGTTTGACGGAAGCGGCGTCGTGTTCAACGCGCCGTAGGGACAAGCAGGGCTTGTCCGGTTCGCCGCAGGGGAGACGGCGATTTCCCGACCCCTGGAATGCGGCGTATGCGCCGAGGGCTTCTACGTCCTGGAGACCTGGATTGAGGGGGAAGAGGCCCGAAGCGCAGTCCCGAAGCGGACGGAGGCCCAGCTATACAGCGACGGTCTGGCCGCGGGGCGGCTGCTGCACCGCATTCACAGCATTCCGGCTCCCGCCGGGCTGTCGGACTGGGGAAAATGCTTCAACGCCAAGCTTGACAGGCGGATGGCGGAATATCTGGCCTGCCCTCTGAAATACGAGGGCGACGAAGTCCTGCTGGCAGGAGTGGCGGAGAACCGGGCGCTGCTGGCGGGGCGCCCGCAGCACTTCCAGCACGGGGACTTCCATGTGGGCAACTTCATGTATCAGAACGGACGTCTGACGGTCCTTGACTTTGACCGCTGCGGCTTTGGAGACCCATGGGAGGACTTCAACCGCATCGTCTGGACCGCCGCTGCGGCCCCGGCTATGGCCCGGGGACAGGTGGACGGATATTTTGACGGCAGCGTCCCGGAGAAATTCTGGCGGCTGCTGAAGCTCTATCTCTGCGTCAATCAGCTGGGCTCCCTGCCCTGGGCCATTTCCTACGGGGAGACGGAGGTCCGGGTCATGCGGGAGCTGGCAAAGCGCCTGACGGAATGGTACTCGGAGGGGATCGTGCCGACGTGGTATGAGCGGAGCTGAAGGCCCGGGCTTGCTAAAATGAAGCTCCAATACGGGCGAAGAAAAACGCACCCGAAAGGGTGCGTTTTTCTTCGCCTTACTTCTTCGCCAGCAGGTCGCGGATCTCGATGAGGAGTTTTTCCTCGGCGCTGGGCTCGGGGGGAGCGGCTTCTTCTTCCTTCTTTTCTTCCTCCTTGGCCTTCTTGGCCTTGGCGCGAAGCGCGTTCATGCCCTTGATCATCAGGAAAATGACCCAGGCCAGAATCAGGAAGGTGATGATGCTGGAGATGAACTTGCCGAAGTTCAGATAGTTGACGATCACTTCGCCGGTCTCAGGATCCAGCTTATCTCCGAACAGGGAGGGCAGAGCGATCTTCCAGGCAGTGAAATCTACGCTGCCGGTGAAGATGCCGATGATGGGCATGATGATGTTGTCGGTGAAGGAGCTGACCAGATCCTTGAACACGCCGCCGATCAGAACGCCGGTGGCCATGTCGAAGAGGTTGCCCTGGAGGGCGAACTCCTTGAACTCCGCAATGATGCCCTTCTTACCTTCTTTTGCCATTTCTTTTTCCTCCTTTCTCGTTATTTCATATATAATAATCGATCACAGATCGGTTATTATTTTTTGATTACTTCCAGACCGCCCAGGTACTTCCGCAGCACCTCCGGCACCACCACGGAGCCGTCGGCCTGCTGGTTCTGCTCCACCATGGCGGGGAAAATGCGGGAGGTGGCCAGGCCGGAGCCGTTCAGCGTGTGAACGAACTCGATCTTGCCGGTGGCCTCCCGACGGAAGCGGATATTGCCGCGCCGGGCCTGGTAATCCCGGGCGTTGGACACGGAGGAGACCTCCTTGTAGCCGTTCATGGAGGGGATCTGGATCTCGATGTCATAGGTCCGGGCCATGGAGGCGGAGCAGTCTCCGGCCGCCAGCTTCACGGTGCGGAAGTGGAAGCCCAGGCCCTTCACCAGGTTTTCGGCCTTGGTGACCAGCTCCTCGAAGGCCTCGTCGGACTTCTCGGGCAGGGTGTACTGGAACATCTCGATCTTGTTGAACTGATGGCCCCGGACCATGCCCCGCTCGTCGGCCCGGTGGGAACCGGCCTCCCGACGGAAGCAGGGGGTATAGGCAAAGAGCTTGTGGGGCAGCTCGGACTCGTTCAGAATCTCGCCCCGGTGCAGGGAGGCCAGAGCCGTCTCCGCCGTGGGCAGCATGAAGTGCATCCGGTCGTCGGTGGGGTTGGCGATCTTATAGACCTCGTCGGCAAACTTGGGGAACTGGCCTGCGGTCTCGCCGCACTGGTACTCCAGCATGTGGGGCAGGATCACCATCTCGTAGCCGTCGGCCAGATGGCAGTCCATGAAGTAGTTCAGCAGGGCCCATTCCAGCCGGGCGCCCAGGCCCCGATAGACCCAGAAGCCGGTGCCCGCCAGCTTGGTGCCCCGGTCATAGTCGATGAGGCCCAGATCCGTGCAGAGATCCACGTGGTGCTTGGGCTCGAAGTCGAACTTATGGGGCTCGCCGTAGTAGCGCAGGGGCTCGTTGTTCTCCTTGCCGCCGGCCTTCAGATCCGGGTCCGGCAGATTGGGCAGGCTCAGCATCCAGGTGCGGTATTCCGCCTCCACCTCGGTGAGGGCCTTGTCGTTTTCCGCGATCTGGGCCTTCAGCTCGCCCATCTGCTTGAAGATGGGGGCCACGTCCTGGCCCTGCTTCTTCAGCAGGGGAATCTGCTTGGAGACCTTGTTCTGCTCGGCCTTCCTGGCCTCGGTGGAGGCAATCAGCTCCCGGCGCTTGCCGTCCAGCTCCAGAATGCGGTCCACGGCCTCGTCACAGTCCACTTCCTTGGCCCGGAGCAGCCGCTTGATTTCCTCGGGATTTTCCTTGATTCTGCGAATATCCAGCATATATTTTACCTCTTATCAGTGAATTTTCAGTCGATGATCAGACTCTCATAGAGCTCCTGCTCCGTGGCGGACAGCAGCTCCTTCATGGGCTCGATCTCGCCCAGCAGCTCCTGCAAGCCGTCCACGTCGCCCGCCTCGTTGGCCGCCAGGGCCTTCTGGAGCAGCTCGCTGACCTGCACAGCCTTGGTCAGCTCCTTGGTCAGCGTCTCCTCCCGGATCTCCAGGGCATGGATCTTCTCCGTGAGGGTCTTGCTCTCCAGACTCAGCGCGTCGATTCTGCTCTGGAGCTCCTCCTGTTTGGTTTTCTGTTCCTCAGCCTCGGCCGCAAGGGTCTCGATGCTGGCCTGCAGCTCATCGTTCTCCTTGGAGAGCTTCTGATTTTCCGCCTGCAGGGCGTTGATGTTGCTGGTGAGGGAGGCGGAGGTCTGCTTGCTGCTGTCCTGCAGCTCCTGGTTCATGGTCTTGAGCCGCTTGGTCTCCGCCACCATCATAATGGCCACGAACAGAAAGGCCACCGCGAACAGAATCGCCAGATAGGTCACCAGCGCCGATCTGCGGCGGGGCGACAGCACCTGGGATGGGTCCTGGGGAGGCGGTGTGTGATCCGCCTCCGTCACGTTCATTTTCTTTGCCTCATTCATCCTTGGAATCCTCCTTGATGGAAATGCGCTGCAGCGCAAAGAGCAGCCGGTTCAGATCCTCCGTTCCGTAAAACTCCAGCTCAAAGCGTCCCTTTCGTTTGCCGTTGACGATGCGGACCTTCCGTCCCAGACGGCGGCTCAGGGACTTTTCGCATTCCGCCACGTAATCCACCTCTAAAGGAGCGTCTTTTGGCTCCTGCTGTGGCTTATCCAGATTTTTGCAGAGGGTCTCCGCCTGCCGCACGGAAAGCTGCAGGGCGATGATCCGCTGGGCGGCCTGCTGCCGCAGCTTTTCACTTTTCAGACCCAGCAGAGCTCTGGCGTGGCCGGGTGACAGGGTCCCGTTCCGCACCAGCTCCGCCAGCTCCGGGGAAAGGCTCAGAAGCCGCAGCGCGTTGGCCACGGCGGGGCGGGACTTGCCCACCTGCCTGGCGGCCTCCGCCTGGGTCAGACCGTATTCCTCCATCAGCGTCTGATAGCCCTGGGCCTCCTCCATGGGATTCAGATCCTCCCGCTGCAGATTTTCCACCAGGGCCAACTCCATCACCTTCCGGTCGTCGGCCTCGATGATCAGCACCGGGACCTCCTGCAGACCGGCCTGGCGGGCAGCCCGCCAGCGGCGCTCGCCCGCGATGATCTGGTAGTAACCGCCCGCCTTTTCCCGGACCGTCAGCGGCTGGATCAGTCCGTGCTCCGCGATGGACTCCGCCAGAGTCTGAAGACTCTCCTCGTCGAACTCCTTCCGGGGCTGCAGGGGATTGGGCTCCACCCGATGCAGGGGCACCGTGGTGACGCCGCCGGGCGTCTGGGCAAAGTCCAGATTTGGATTGTCCAGCAGCGCCCCGAGCCCTCGCCCCAGACCAGATTGTCTTTTCATAAACATCCTCCAGATTTGCGAATCCTGCAATGGAAAGTTGAATGCGTAAATCAAACGGTTATGGACAGTTTCAGTTTGTAATCTGAACAGCACATCCGTTTTCCATGTTCAATTTCGCTTTAAGATTTCCTCCGCCACGTCCCGATAGGCCTTCGCGCCCTTGCTGTGCTTGTCGTAGGCCATGATGGGCAGACCGTGGCTGGGGGCCTCCGCCAGCCGCACGTTCCGGGGAATGGCCGCGGCGTAGACCTTGCCGGGGAAGAAGCGCCGCACCTCCTGGGCCACCTGGCTGGAAAAGTTGGTGCGTCCGTCAAACATGGTCAAAAGGACCCCAAAGATCGTCAGCCGGGGATTCAGCCGCTTTTTCACCGCCCGCATGGTGGACATGAGATCCGACAGCCCCTCCAGGGCGTAGTATTCACACTGAACCGGAATCAGAATCTGCTCCGCGGCGCACAGGCCGTTCAGGGTCAGAAGCTCCAGGGAGGGCGGGCAGTCGATGAACAAATAGTCGTAACGCTCCGCCACAGAGTCCAGCGCCTTTTTCAGCACGTACTCCCGCTGCTCCATATCCGCCAGCTCCACCCCGGCTCCGGCCAGTGCAGAGGAGGAGGGCAGCACGTCCCCCCATTGGGTGTGGACGATGGCCTGCTCCGCGGGCACCCCGTTGATGATCACGTCGTAGGAGCTGTATTTGCTCCGGCGGCTGACGCCCAGACCCGAGCTGGCGTTTGCCTGGGGATCGAAGTCCACCAGCAGAACACGGGCGCCCTGTTCATGGAGCGCAGCGGTCAGATTCACGGCGGACGTGGTTTTTCCCACGCCGCCCTTCTGATTGACGACGGCGACGATTCTGGACATTCCCCCGCTCCTTTCTCGGACTATTTTTCATGATTATATCACATTAAAAGGAAAATGCAAGAGAAAAAAGCGTTTCAGGGATGTTTCACGTGAAACATCCCTGAAGCTCAGTCGTATTCCCGTACCACACCCCGGACCAGGCCCAGAATCACCGCTTCGCTGCCGTCGATGGGAGAAAAGGCCTCGTTTTCCGGCAGCAGCCAGATCTGGCTGCCGTGGCGGGAAAAGCGCTTGACGGTGGCCTCGTCTCCCAGCAGAGCCACCACGATTTCTCCGTTTTCCGCCGTGGGCTGGGGCCGTACCACCACCAGATCTCCCGGCAGAATACCGGCGTTCTTCATACTCTCGCCCTTGACCCGCAGGGCAAACCAGCCCTCGCCGCCGTCCCAGGGCAGCCAGCCCTCCACGTTCTCCACCGCCAGGATGGGCTGTCCGGCGGCCACGGTGCCCACCAGGGGGATTCGGCCTCTGCCCGGCTCCAGGGGCTCCAACGGCTCCGTCTCAGTCCGCCCGGTGTCCCGGGTCAGCCGCTGCTCTGCGGCCCTGTCCGCCCCGCTTTGCTTCGGCAGGGAGATGGCTCGCTTTTTGCCGGTCTCCATGACGATGAGCCCCTGCCTGGCCAGTTCCCGCAGATGATAGTGTACCGTAGCGGTGGAGCTGAGCCCCACGGCCTCCCCCAGCTCCCGGACCGAGGGCCCGTAGCCATGGACCCCGATATAGCTTTTCACCGCGTCCAGGATCTCTTTCCGTTTGTTCTCCGCCATCCCCACGCCCCCTTTTTTCCATCATAGCACAGTTTCCAAAAAATAGCAAACATTTGTTTTAAAAATTTCATAAAAAATCTATTGATACAATATAATAAAGAAATGCTTGTAAAACGGCGATTTTTGTGGTATAATATAAAGGATGCATTCTAATGATTTTTCCACACGCCGGAGGTGTGATTTTCATGTATTCCAACGCCTATATCTGGGCCAAGGTCATCGCCTATCTGGACGAGCGCATGACCCCCGGAATCGTCTCCACGTTCTTTGACCAATCCTACATTCTCGAAAAGACGGAGCAGAGCATCACGGTCTACGCCCCCTCGGAATTCTGCAAGGACTTCATGGAGCGCCGCTGTCTGGGCCATATCCGGGACGCGGTCCGGGATCTGACGGATCGGGACTTTGATATTCTGGTGATCTGCGAGGAGGAGCTGGCGGAGTTCAAGCAGTCCAAGGAAAAGGCGGGACGCTCCCGCTTCAATCCCCAGTTCACCTTTGAATCCTTTGTGGTGGGCAAGTCCAACCGCTTCGCCTACAACGCGGCCCTGGCCGTCACCGATAAGCCCGCCGCCGCCTACAATCCCCTGTTCATCCACGGCCCCTCCGGTCTGGGCAAGACCCATCTGCTCTACGCCATTGCCAACCGGATTCAGGAGAAATACCCGGACTTCAACATCGTCTACATCAGCTCCGAGCAGTTCACCAACGAGCTGATCGTGGCCCTGCGGGAGCACCGCAACGTGGAATTCCGCAAGAAATACCGGAACGCAGACTTGCTGCTGATGGACGACATCCAGTTCATCGGCGGCAAGACCTCCACGGAGGAGGAGTTCTTCCACACCTTCAACGAGCTCTTTGAGGGCGGCAAGCAGATCGTGGTCACCTCGGACCGTCCCCCCAACGAGATCTCCCTGCTGGCGGAGCGGCTCCGGACCCGCTTTGAGGGCGGCCTGATCTGCGACGTGACCCTGCCGGACTACGAGACCCGCATGGCCATCATTCAGAAGAAGGCCAACAATCTGGGCATCGACCTGCCCAACGAGATCTGCGACCACATCGCCCAGAACATCACCAACAACATCCGCTCCCTGGAGGGAGCCGTGAACATCATCAAGGCCTACCATGAGCTGAACGGCATGCCTCTGGATCTGCCCAACGTATCCAGGGCCATCAAGGACATGTATATGGACGCCAGCCACAATCTGCCCACCCCGGCCCTGATCATCGGGGAGGTCTCCCGCTTCTACAGCGTGGAGGAGCATCTGCTCCGGGGCCGGCTGAAGTCCAACAACATCGTCATGCCCCGGCAGATCGCCATGTATCTGATCCGGGAAATGACCCATCAGAGCTATAAGAACATTGGCCGGGAGTTTGGCCGGGATCACACCACCGTCATCTCCTCCCTGCAAAAGGTGGAGGCCCTCATCGCCAAGGGCGACAAGGAGATCATGGACAATCTGCGGGACATCACGGCAAACATCAACAGTAAGCTGTAACGCGTTTCCCATTTTTCCACATGGCATGGGGAAAGGGGAAAACAAATTGTGGAGAACCGTCGAAGCGCGGTTTTGAACACAGCGCTGTGTGGAAAAGCCCTTTGCTTTCCCCACGGCATGTGGAGAATTTCTTATTGCGCCGCAAAGGATCTTCGGGCTTTTCCACCATCCACATGGCCTACTGATACTTACTACTATATATTATTCTCTCTTTCTCTCTAAGAGAGAGAGAAGGAAGGAGATTTTTGATGAAAATCGTATGTGAAAAAAACACCCTGGTCAACGCCATTTCCATCGTTTCCCGGACCGTCAGCCCCAAGAGCAGCCTGGCCTTTCTGGAGGGCATCTACATGTCGGCGGGAGAGGATCTGAAGCTCACCGGCTACAATCTGGAAACCGGCATCACCGTCCGCATGGAGGCGAAAATCCGCCAGCCCGGGGAGTGCGTCATGCCCACCCGGATGTTCTCCGACATCGTCCGCAAGCTGCCGGATGAGGTGGTCTCCGTTGAGGTGGACGAAAACTACCGGGTCACCATCAAGGGCGGCGTGGCCTCCTTCCAGCTGATGGCCTCCGCTGCCGACGAATATCCCCAGCTGCCCGCCGTGGAGGAAGAGGGCGCCGTGCGCCTGCCCCAGAACGCGCTGCGGGATCTGATCTCCGGCACCATCTTTGCCGTCTCCGACGACACCGCCAACGCCATCTACACCGGCTGTCTGGTGGAGGCCCAGGGGGATTCCATCACCATGGTGGCCATCGACGGCTACCGCATGGCCAAGCGGGCCTGGCATCAGCCCGGCGCCCAGTTCCCCGACATGAGCTTTGTGGTGCCCTCCTCCGCACTGAAGGAGCTGGAGAAAATTCTCTCCGATACCGAGGATGAGGTCTGCTTCACCCTGGGCCGCAAGCACATCTCCTTCTCCCTGGAGAATGCCACTCTGATCTGCCGTCTTTTGGAGGGCAAGTTTGCCGAGTGGCGCCGCTTCATTCCCGCCTCCACCCCGATTCAACTGGTGGCCAACGTGGCGGAGCTCACCGCCACCGTGGAGCGCGTGGGCCTCATCGTCTCCGAAAAGTACAAGAGCCCGGTGCGCTGCCTCTTCTCCAAGGATGGGGCCGAGTTCCGCACCGTCACCACCATCGCCTCCGCCACCGACGGCTGCCGTCTGGCGGGAGACGGCAAGGACACCGAAATCGGCTTTTCCTGCCGCTACATGCTGGAGGCTCTGAAGGCCGTTCCCAGCCAGGAGGTCACGCTGCTGCTCTCCGGCGGTCTGTCCCCCATTCTTCTGGTGCCCTGCGAAGGGGAGGAGAAGGACTTTACCTATCTGATCCAGCCGGTCAGATTGAATTGACAGTTGAAGCTTAAACGTTCTGTTTGAGGAATCAAAATGAAAGTCAGAGTACGCAAAATCAATCCCTCCCAGCAGGAGGTCCCCATCACCACGGAGTTCATCAAGCTGGAGAGCTTTCTGAAGCTGGCCAACGCGGTGGAGTCCGGCGGCATGGCCAAGAACTTTATTCTGAATGAGGAAGTCACCGTCAACGGTGAAATCTGCACCATGCGGGGCAAGAAGCTGCGGCCCGGCGACCGGGTGGGCTTCGACGGGTGCTTTTATAAGGTGACGCAGGGATGAGGATAAATTGAGAATTAAGAAGTAAGAATTGAGAATTGAATGTGTTTTGCAGATTGCAATCTGCAAAACTCCGATACTTCTCAATTCTCAATTCTCAATTTTTACTTTGAAAGAATATGAGAATACTTGATTTGACTCTGAATGGTTTCAGAAATTATGAGAGCTTCCGGTGTGAGTTTGATCCCGGCGTGAATCTGATCGTGGGAGAAAACGCCCAGGGAAAGACCAATCTGCTGGAGGCCATCTGCTATCTGAGCCGGGGCGCGGCCTTTCGCACCCGGAAGGAGGCGGAGCTGATCCGCTTCGGTGCGGAATTCGCGGAGCTTTCCGCCCAGGTGGAGTCCTATGGGCGGCAGCAGAGCCTGCGGGCCGTCATGTTCGCGGGCCGGCGGCCCCGGCAGCTCTATCTCTCCGGAGTCAAGAAAAATACCCGGGAGGAGCTGGACGGGGTATTGAACACCGTGCTCTTTTGCCCGGAGGACCTGCTGATCCTGAAAAAAGGCGCTGCCGAGCGGCGAAAGCTGCTGGACGACGCCCTGTGCCAGCTCCGGCCCAAGTATGCCAAGGCGCTGGAGGAGTATAAGCGGCTGCTGGCCCAGAAGGCTGCGGCCCTGCGGGATCAGTATGAACGGCCCGGCATGCTGGAGCTGCTCCCGGACTACAACGAGCGCATGGCCCAGACCGGCGCGATTCTGATCAGCACCCGGGCCAAGTATCTGCTGCAGCTGGAGCAGCGGGCCGCGGAGCACCATAACGCCTTTTCCGGCGGAAAGGAGCAGCTGCGCCTGGCCTATCAGACCGTCTCCACGGTGACGGACCCCACGGCCCCCGCCCTGGAGCTGTACCGGCAGCTGAAGGAGCATCAGCAGAGCCATTACCGGGCGGAGCTGGAGTCCATGCAGTGTCTCTCCGGCCCCCACAAGGACGATTTTGAGGCGTCCCTCAACGGTCTGCCCATGAAGGCCTTCGGCTCCCAGGGCCAGACCCGCACCGCGGCCATCAGCCTGAAGCTGGCGGAGCGGGACATCTTTGAGGCGGATACCGGCGAGCTGCCGGTGCTGCTGCTGGACGACGTGCTTTCCGAGCTGGACCCGGGACGCCAGGACTTCGTTCTGAATCAGATCCGCCGGGGCCAGGTCTTTATCACCTGCTGCGAGCGGGAAAAGCTGACCCAGATCGGCAAAACCATACAAATCGAGAACGGGGCGATCCTCTGATGTATATTCCAATCGGCGGCGATATGGCGGTGCGGGACAGCAGCATCGTGGGCATTTTTGACCTGGATAACTGCAGCTGGTCCCACCGCACCCGGGAGTTTCTTTCCCGCTCCGAAGCAAACGGCGAGGTGGTTCCGGTATCGGACGATCTGCCGAAATCCTTTATTCTGAGCTCCGAATACGGCATGAACAGGGTCTACCTGGTCCAGTTCAACCCCGCCACCATGGAAAAACGCAGCCTCACCCCGTAAGAATATAGAAATGCAATCCCAAGCAAAGGAATGTTGATATGAACGAAGAATTGATGAACACCAACGTGGAAAGTGAATACGGCGGTTCCCAGATCCAGGTGCTGGAGGGTCTGGAGGCGGTGCGCAAGCGTCCCGGTATGTATATCGGCTCCACCTCCGAATCCGGCCTGCACCACCTGGTCTATGAGATCGTGGACAACTCCATCGACGAGGCCCTGGCGGGCTACTGCGATCACATCACCGTCACCATCAACCCCGGCGACACCATCACCGTCCGGGACAACGGCCGGGGCATCCCCGTGGACATCCAGCCCCAGACGGGCCGCCCGGCCCTGGAGGTTGTTTTCACCGTGCTTCACGCCGGCGGCAAGTTCGGCGGCGGGGGCTATAAGGTCTCCGGCGGCCTCCACGGCGTGGGCGCCTCCGTGGTGAACGCCCTGTCGGAATGGCTGGTGGCCGAGGTCCACAAGGAGGGCAAAATCTACCAGATGAAGTTCTCCCGGGGTCAGATCACCCAGGAAATGGAGATCATCGGCAGCTGCGAGGATACCGGCACCACCGTCACCTTCAAGCCGGACCCGGAGATGTTCGACACCCTGGTCTATGACTACGAGACCCTCCACAAGCGGATGCGGGAGCAGGCCTTCCTGAACGCGGGGCTGCGGATCTCCATTACCGACGCCCGCGCCGAGGACGGCCCCAGAGACACCATGCGCTACGAGGGCGGCATCCGGGAGTTTGTCACCTACATCAACCGGAACAAGACCCCCATCCACGAGACCCCCATCTTTATGACCGGCCGGAAGGACGACGCGGTGGCGGAGATCGCCATGCAGTACAACGACGGCTACAACGAAATTCTGGTCTCCTTCGCCAACGACATCCACACCCCCGAGGGCGGCATGCACGAGACGGGCTTCAAGACGGCCCTGACCCGGGTGCTGAACGCCTACGGCACGAAGTACGGCATCATCAAGGGCGAGGACAAGGTCTCCGGCGAGGACTGCCGGGAGGGTCTCACCGCCGTCATCTCCGTGAAGCTGCCGGAGGCCCAGTTTGAGGGCCAGACCAAGCAGAAGCTGGGCAACGCCTACATTCGCACCCTGGTGGACAACGTGGTGAACGAGCAGCTGACGGACTATTTGGAGGAAAACCCCGCCGTGGCCCGCACCATTCTGGACAAGGCCATGATGGCCAACCGGGCCAGAGAGGCCGCCCGCCGGGCCCGGGAGAACATCCGCCGCAAGTCCGTGCTGGAGGGCGAGCGGATGCCCGGCAAGCTCCAGGACTGCAACGAGCGGGACCCGGCCCTCACCGAGCTCTACATCGTGGAGGGCGACTCCGCGGCCGGCTCCGCCAAGGGCGGACGGGACTCCCGCTTCCAGGCCATTCTGGCCATGTGGGGCAAGATGCTCAACGTGGAGAAGGCCCGGGCGGACAAGATCTACAACAACGACAAGCTGGCCCCCGTGATCCAGGCCCTTGGCTGCGGCATCGGGGAGGAGCTGGATCTGAACAAGCTCCGCTACCACAAAATCATCATCATGGCGGATGCCGACGTGGACGGCTCCCATATCCGGACCCTGATGCTGACCTTCTTCTTCCGCTATATGCGGCCTCTGATCGAGCGGGGCTACGTCTACGCCGCAGTGCCGCCCCTGTATAAGCTGCGCCGGGGCAAGACCGAGCGGGTGGCCTACTCCGACGAGGAGCGGGACGCCATCTCCGCGGAGCTGCGGGGGGACAACGCCAACGTAAAGGTGGACATCAGCCGCTTCAAGGGCCTGGGCGAGATGGATCCCCACGAGCTGTGGGAAACCACCATGAACCCGGAGACCCGGACCCTGCGCCGCATCACCCTGGGAGACGCCCTGGCCGCGGATCAGACCTTCACCGTCCTTATGGGCGAGGAGGTGGAGCC
>CAMNHH010000038.1 GCA_946539175.1 uncultured Clostridia bacterium
GCTGTGAACTTTTCGTTAATTATTTCACTGTCCTCTTGACGGGATGCGGTTCACCCGGACGGGGCGTTTTCCTGTGCTTCAGAGCTCCAGCCGCAGGTTCAAAATCCGGTCGATCTCAATGACGGAACGGTCCGCCAGCTCCAGCAGGCGGCAGACCGGGTCCACCCGACGGATGGACAGACGGCGGGTCAGATACTCGCCTCCCAGCTTCAGACCGTCGGGCTCGAACCAGCTCAGCTCCACGTCCACCGGGCCGTCGGAGCCCTCCAGCCGCCGGGCCAGCTCCGTCAGCCGCTGGTTCAGCTCCTGCTTGGCGTCCTCGTCCAGCTCGATCTGCCGGGCGGTGAGCCGGGCCGCCTCCTGAATCACCGCCTCGTAGCCCGTCAGGGCCGCGAAGGGGGAGAACTGGGCCGCCCGTTCCTCCAGGGGCATGGGCGGATGCCGCCGGGAAACCGGCCGCTCCAGATCTATGATGTCATCGTATTTCCCCGGCATCTCATCACCTCCCCGATCCCGCAGCACCATTGTACCACAATTTCCGAAAAAAACAATACCGCCCTGCCTTGCAGATCCGTATTCATTTTGCGTTTCGCGTTTTTCAGTCCTCCGGCATCCCGTCCCAATCCTCCCGGAATACCACGGCGGAGACGCCGGCGGCCTCCAGCCGCTGCAGCAGGGTCTGCCTGCTGTCCCAGAACAGAACCGAACCGTCGGGCAGCCGCCGGTGGAGACAGCCCAGCCCGGGGCAGGGAAAGCCCCGCTCCGGCAGCGGACCCGTCCAGGGGGCCGGAGGCCCGCCCGGGCCGGACCTGACCCGCAGGGGCAGAGCGTCCAGCAGCAGCCGCTCCCCATCGGCCCGGCGGGCCGCCAGCCAGCGGGAGAAGGCGCAGCCGCCCCGCCAGGGCCCAGTCAGCAGCGCCGCGTGGGGCAGGGCCCGGTAGGCCGGGGGCACCGCCGTCTCCCGCCCCGCCAGGGCCCGGACCAGCTCCGCCAGCAGGGGAGCGGGAGGCCGCTCAAAGTCCAGCACCAGAAGCCCCGGCAGCCCGGCCAGCGCCGCCCTGGCCGCCGCCAGCCCCCGCCGGTCCGGCAGGAAGCGGTCGTCCAGAATCAGCCCAGCCGCCCCCTCCGGCAGGGAGCGGGAGCGCCATTGCCCGTCCGGCCCGAAGCCCCAGCCCCGGACCAGTCCCCCGACGGCGGGATTTCCCGGTTTTTCCGCGAAATATACGCAAGTTTTCATGGACAATCCCCGCCTTCCGTGCTATAATATAGAAAGGGGCTCTGTGGGGACCCACGGGATTTTATGAAGGGAGACTGCGATCTATGCCCTTTTCTCTGCTGCCCAGGCTGATTTTTCGCCGGCTGACGGACCTTACGCCCGCCTTTCTCAAGGAGCGGGGCATCGACCTTCTGATGCTGGACTTCGACAATACCATGCTGCCCTACACCTCCCGGATCCCCAGCCCGGAGCTGCTGCGCTGGATCGACGGAATGAAGCGGGGCGGCGTCCGCCTCTGCGTCGTGTCCAACAGCAAGAAGGCCAAGGCCGCCGGCTTCTGCAAGGCCCACAACATTCCCTGCATCACCCACTCCAAAAAGCCCACCGGCAAGGGCATCCGCCAATGTCTGGCCCGCTTCGACGCGGCCCCGGACCGGGCGGCCCTGGCGGGGGACCAGATCTTCACCGACGTGCTGGGGGCCAACTGCGCCGGGGCGGTGTCCATCCTGGTGAAGCCCATTCATCTGCACAACATTTGGCTGAAGCTCCGTCATCTGGCGGAGCAGCCGTTTATATTTATCGCAAGAAAAAGGAGAATCACTTAATCATGACAAATCTGGAAAAGTATCTCTCTCTGCTGGAAAAGGGCAGCTTCGACGGTCTGCTGCTCACCAGCCCCATCTCCCGGAAGTACTGCGCCGAGTTCAACGTGGACGAGGGCGTGGCCATCGTCACCGGGAAGGGCTGCCGCTACTTCACCGACTCCCGCTACATCGAAACGGCGGAGAAGAACCTCAAGGGCTTTGAGGTCCGCATGGTGTCCAAGGACAACGGCTACATCAAGCAGCTGAACCAGGCCATCGAGGAGTTCGAGGTCTTCACCCTGGGCTTCGAGGAGGACTTCCTCACCGTATCCGAGTTCCGGAGCTACGAGAGCAAGCTGAACGCCAAGCTGGTGCCCTGCCAGCAGGCCATCAACGCCTTCCGGGTGGTGAAGGAAGAATACGAGCTCCAGCGGATGCGGGAGGCACAGGCCATCACCGACCGGGCCTTCACCGAGGTCTGCAAGCGGATCAAGGTGGGCATGAGCGAGAAGGAGCTGGCGGCGGAGCTGATTTACTGCCTGTACAAGTTCGGCGCCGAGGGCCTGTCCTTCGCACCCATCGTGGTCTCCGGCCCCAATACCTCCATGCCCCACGGCGTCCCCGGCGAGCGGAAGCTGCAGGCCGGCGACTTCATCACCATGGACTTCGGCGTGGTCTACAAGGACTACTGCTCCGATATGACCCGTACCGTGGCCCTGGGCTACGCCACCGACGAGATGAAGCAGGTCTATGAGACCGTGCTGAAGGCCCAGCTGGCGGGCATCGCCGTCACCAAGGCCGGCGTCACCGGCCAGGCCATCGACGGGGCCGCCCGGAAGGTCATTGCCGACGCCGGCTACGGCGACTGCTTCGGCCACGGCTACGGCCACTGCCTGGGCCTGCTGGTCCACGAGGCGCCCAACTGCAACCCCTCCAACGACAAGCCCATGCCCGCAGGCTGCGTGTCCTCCGCCGAGCCCGGCATCTACATCCCCGGCAAGTTCGGCGTCCGCATCGAGGACTGCGTGATCATCCGGGAGGACGGCGTGGAGGATCTGGCCCACAGCCCCAAGCAGTTGATCATCCTGGAAGCCTGACGATTGACGCAGATGGGGAAGCACAGCAATGCCGCCGCCGGAACGCCGCTTCCGGCCCGACCCGCCAGACAGCCATATCTGGACGTGCTCCGAATCCTCTCGGCCTTTTTCGTCATCGTCAACCATACCTCCATCGTGATTTTTCGGAACTCCGTCCCTTCCTGGGGCTGGTTGGTGAGCCTGGCCTGGTACTTCGTCTCCAAGCCGGCGGTGCCGGTGTTTCTGATGATCACAGGCATCCTGTTTCTGGACCGGGAGCCGGACTGGAGCCAGACCAGGCGCCGGTCCCTTCGGATCCTGGCGGTTCTGGCGGCGTCCAACCTGTTCTACTACGGCTATCATCTGCTGACCAGGCCCGGCATGAAGCTGAGTCTGCTGAGCCTGGCCAACGGCCTGCTGGACAAGGAAGTGGATACCCTCTGGTATCTGGATCTCTATCTGGGGATTCTGCTGATGATGCCCTTCTTCCAGAAGCTGGCCCGGAGCCTGAGCCGCCGGGAGGAGGCCTGGCTGCTTTTCCTGTCGGTGGGCGTGCTGAGCGCCCTGGCCATGGTGCCCCATTTTTTGCCGGAGCTGCGGCTCAGCGCCACCTTCAGGACCCCGCTGCTGCCGACCTACGTGGGCTATCTCTTCCTGGGCCACTATATCCATCATGATTGGACGGAACTGCGGCCCCGGCGGACGCTGCTTCTGTGCGGGCTCCTGTTTACCGCGCTGCTGGTTCTGGAGCTCTGGCTCAGCTACGGCTTTTACGGCAGGAACCCGTCGAGCTATCTGCAGATGGACAACCGCCTGTTTCTGACGGTGGCGATCCGCAGCGTCTGCCTGTTTACCGCGGTGCTGGTCCTGTGCCGGAACCTGGAGCAAAGGCCGGGGCTCTGCCGCCGCCTGGAGAAGCTGGCCGTCCTGACCTTCGGCATTTTCCTGCTGGGGGACCTGGCCATCGATCTGACCAAGCCCTTGTATCTGTGGATGTGCGGCTTCCTGCCCCGCATGGGGGCCATGCTCCTTTGGGAGCTGGTGATTTTTGCGCTCAGCGGCCTTTGGACCTGGCTTCTGCGGCGGATCCCGCCGCTGCGCCGCTTTCTGTAGGGGCCAAATTCCACGCCCCACAATAAAATGCTTGCAAAATCTGGAAGCATGTAGTATACTATACCAGTATAAATGCCGGAACGGCAGAAAATCGTATATTTTACAGTTTTGGAGGAAACATATATGGCAACCATTACCGCTGGTGATTTCAGAAACGGCAAGACCTTTGAGATGGACGGCAAGATCTATCAGGTCGTGGAGTTCCAGCACGTCAAGCCCGGCAAGGGCGCGGCCTTTGTCCGCACCAAGATGAGAAACATCATCACCGGCGGCGTGACCGAGACCTCCTTCAACCCCACCGCCAAGTTTGAGGAAGCCTTCGTGGAGCGCAAGAAGATGGCCTACTCCTACAACGACGGCGATCTGTACTACTTCATGGACAACGAGACCTTCGACATGGTCCCCCTGGGCAAGGACGTGCTGCCCGACGCCTTCAAGTTCGTCAAGGAAAACGAAGAGTGCACCCTCCTGTCCTACAAGGGCAACGTCTTCGGCGTGGAGTGCCCCAACTTCGTGATCCTGGAGGTCACCCACACCGAGCCCGGCCTGGCCGGCAACACCGCCACCAACACCCTGAAGCCCGGCACGCTGGAGACCGGCGCTGAGATCAAGATCCCCCTGTTCATCAACGAGGGCGACCTGATCCAGATCGACACCCGTACCGGCGAATACATGGGCCGCGCCAAGGCTTAAACAGCCGACAGCTGACAAGGGTCAGTTGACAATTCTCACCTACCAACACCTGCTGTACGAAGAAAGGAGCATAACACCATGACATTATCTGAAAAAGCCGCGTACCTCAAGGGCCTGATGGACGGCATCAAGCTGGACACCGAAAAGGACGAGAACCGCCTGCTGAAGGCTGTGGTGGACCTGCTCCAGGACATGGCCGTCTCCATCGACGACCTGGAGGACAACGCCATTGCCGTCTCCGACGAGCTGGATGAGATCGAGGAAAACCTGGACGCCATCGACGAGTACCTGATGGACGAGGACGAGGACGACGAGGATTACGACGACGATTTCGACTACGACGAGGACGAGGATTATGACCTGGGCGACGACGACTTCGACTTCGACGAGGATCCCGTCTATGAGGTCACCTGCCCCAAGTGCGGCGAGGTCCACCAGTTCAGCGAGAAGGAACTGCTGGAGGGCTCCAAGCCCTGCTCCAAGTGCGGCGAGCTGCTGGAGTTCGAGTTCGACGAGGACGACGAGGACAACGAGAACGACGAGATGCCCTTCTGATTGCGAGAAAAAGAATGCCCTTCCGGCGCGCCGGAAGGGCATTCTTTTTTCTTAAACCGTCTCCGCCAGCTCATAAACCAGCCGCTCCGTCTTTTCCCAGCCCAGGCAGGGGTCGGTGATGGACTGGCCCCAGACGCCGCCGCCGGGGGCCTGGCAGCCGTCCTCCAGATAGCTCTCCACCAGAAAGCCCTTCACCAGCCGGCCCAGGTCCCGATCCCGGCGGCAGCTTTGCAGCACATCCCGGATCACGTCGGGCTGCCGGAAGGGATCCTTGCCGGAGTTGGCGTGGCTGGCGTCGATGATGACGGCGGGGTTTTGGGCCCCGGAGGCCAGATACAGGTCCCGCAGCCGCTGCAGATCCGCAAAGCCGTAGTTGGGGATGCTGGGGCCCTCCCCGGTTTTCCGGCCCCGCAGCACCGCGTGGGCCAGGGGATTGCCCCCGGAGTGGACCGCCCAGCCCCGATAGATGAAGCTGTGGCCGGTCTGGGCCGCGTGGATGGCGTTGAGCATGATGCTTAAGTCCCCCGAGGTGGGGTTCTTCATGCCCACGGGGATCCCCAGGCCGGAGGCCGTCAGCCGGTGCTGCTGGTCCTCCACGGAGCGGGCTCCCACGGTGACGTAGGCCAGCAGGTCGTCCAGATAGCGGTGGTTTTCCGGGTAGAGCAGCTCGTCGGCGCAGGTGAAGCCCGTCTCCCGCAGGGCCCGCAGATGCAGGGAGCGCACCGCGATGATCCCCTTGAAGGGGTCGGGCCGCCCCGCCGCGTCGGGCTGGTGCACCAGACCCATGTAGCCCTCTCCGTTGGTCCTGGGCTTGTTGGAGAAGACCCGGGGCACGATGAAGAGCTTGTCCCGTACCCGCTCCGCAAGCTCCCGCAGCCGGGACAGGTATTCCAGCACGCTGTCGGCGTTGTCCGCCGAGCAGGGGCCGATGATCAACAGGCAGCGCCCGTCCCGGCCCTCAAAAATGTCCCGCAGGGTCGCGGCCCGCCGCTCCACGATGGGCTCCAGCTCCGCCGTCACCGGATAGAGCTTTTTGGTCTCCATGGGGATGGTGAGCTTCCGCTCAAATTCCAGATCCATCTTCAAGGCTTGCTTCCTCCGCTTGCTTGATCACGATGCCCAGCTCCCGCAAAACCGTAAAGAAGCTGGGCCAGCTTTTTTTCACCGCCTCGGCGCCCTGCAGCTCGCCGCCTACCAGGGTCAGCAGCACCGTCAGAGCCATGGCGACCCGGTGGTCTCCGTGGCTGTCCAGAGGCTCCTTCGGGGCCGTCAGGGTCCCGTCCTCCACCCAGATCCGGTGTTCGTCCACCACGGCCTGGATGCCGCATTTTTCCAGTTCCCGGGCCATCGCCACGCCCCGGTCCGACTCCTTGTACTTCAGCCGGTCCGTGCCCTCCAGCACGGCGCCCCGGCCCGCCGCCGCCACCGCCATCAGAATGGGGGCCAGATCGGGGCAGTCGGACAGATCCAGGGTGGGCTTTTTGCCCCGCATGGACCGGAGCAGGGAGGCAAAGACCTTGTCCCCCTGGGGACTGAGGGGGTCCAGGCCCCGGATCTGCACGTTTCCCCCCAGGAAGTTCAGGGCCTGCAGAAAGGCCGCGTTGGACCAGTCCCCCTCCACCTTCACCGGGTGGGGGCGATATTTTTGCTTGGCGGGGATGTGGTAGCGCTCGTGCCCCACCCCCACGACGCGGATGCCGTAATTCCGCAGCACCGCCAGGCTCATGTCGATGTAGGAGCGGCTCTCCACCGGGGGCAGCAGACAAACCCGGCTGGGCTCCGCCAGGAAGGGCAGGGCGAAGAAGAGCCCCGTCACGAACTGACTGCTGAGATCCCCCCGGATCTCGAATTCTCCGGGCCGCAGGGGCCCCCGCACCGTCAGCCGGTCCCTTTGCCGGTCGTAATAGAGCTTCTGCCGGGCGCAGATCTGCTCATAGGGTTCTAAAGGCCGCTCCAGCAGCCGCTCCGAGCCGGTGAAGCGCACGGTCCGGCCGGAGAGCAGGGCCAGGGGCAGCAGAAAGCGCAGAGTGCTGCCGGATTCCCGGCAGGGAAGCTCCGCCCCCTCCTCCACGGCAAAGGGGTCCAGGCCCCCGATGGTGACGCTGCTGCCTTCCCGGGCAATGGAGGCCCCCAGGGCCCGCAGACAGTCCAGGGTGGCCAAAACGTCCTCAGACCACTCCAGACCCTCCACCGCCCGGGGCTCCGGCCCCAGGGCCGCGGCAATCAGCTGCCGGTGCGCCATGCTCTTGGAGGGGGGCGCCGTGACGGTACCCGCAGCCTGGGAAGGCTTGATGATTAAATTCATGCGAATGCCTCCTTTCGGAGCTGTAGCTTGCAAAGTAAGAATTAAGAAGTAAGAAGGAAGAATGATCGGAGTTTTTCAGATTGCGATCTGAAAAACACATTCATTTTCCATTTTCCATTTTCAATTTCAAAAGGTCCATCGCTTCCGCATAGCCCGCCAGCCCATGGCCCTTGACGCAGGCGACGCAGGCCGCCCGGACGTAGCTGACCCGGCGGAAGGGCTCCCGCCGGTCCGGGTCGGAGATGTGGACCTCCACCGTGGGGACCCCCACTGCCTGCACCGCGTCCAGCAGGGCCACGGAGCTGTGGGTGTAGGCCGCAGGATTCAGCACGATGCCGTCGAATTTTCCCCGGGCCTCCTGGATCCAGTCCACCAGCAGCCCCTCGTGGTTGCTCTGCCGGACCTCCGCCTCCACGCCGATTTCCGCCGCGTGGCGCATAATCAGTTCACATAAATCCGAATAAGTCTGATTCCCGTAAATCTCCGGCTCCCGGATCCCCAGCATGTTGAGGTTGGGGCCGTTCAAAATCAGCAGCTTCATTGTATGCCACCTTTCCATGGCAAATCGGGATTTGTATCATCGTAGGGGCCGATGCCCACATCGGCCCTATCCCGTGACAGCAGGAGGGCCGAAGTGGGCGTCGGCCCCTACGGGCGGATCGACAAATCCGAATTCACAGGTTGATCAAAATAAGCTCCGCGGCCTCCTCCGGGCTGCCCCGGTTTGGGATCACCAGATCCGCCGCCGCTGTGTAAATTGGAAAGCGTGCCTCGTAGAGCGCCGCTACCTTCTCCGCTGTGTCTCCCAGAGGACGCTCCGGGGAGGGCTCCAGGGCGGAAAGGGGCCGGTCCAGCAGGATCAGCCGCCCGTTTTGCTTCAGTCGGGACACGTTTTCCGCCCGCAGCACCGTACCGCCTCCGGCGGCGACGACAAGCCCGCTCCGGTCGCACAGCGCCTTCACCACGGCGGACTCCAGATCCCGGAAGGCGGCCTCGCCCTCCTCGGCAAAGATCCGGGGAATGGGCTTTCCGGCAGCCCTCGCAATTTCCTCGTCAACGTCTGCAAATTTCAATCCCGTTTTTTGTGCAAGCAGACGGGCGACGGTGCTTTTGCCCGCCCCGGGCATACCGATCAGCACCAGGTTCTCCCGCTGCCGCCGCAGGGAACGGTAGACGTTTTCAAGTTCCGCCTCCGGCGCCGCTTCCCCGCTGAACAGCGCGCAGGCCCTCGCGGCCTGGACCGCCAGCATATACAGCCCGCCCTCGGCAGGGATTCCCAGCTTCCCGGCCGCCAGCACCAGCCGGGTCCGCAGGGGATTGTACACGCAGTCGAAGACCCCCTCCAAGCCCGGCAGGACAGCCGGATCCAGGGGGCAGGCCTCCGGCTCCGGCCACATGCCAACGGGAGTGCAGTGAATCAGAAGCGCTGCGTCGCGGCAAGGACCCGGCAGCTCCGAATAGCGCAGGGCCCCGTCCTTTCCGGTCCGACTGACCCGCAGGATCCGCCGCGCTCCCAGGGTCCCGCAGACCGCCGCGGCCGTCTTGGCGCTTCCGCCGGTTCCGAGGATCACGACGGTTTTCCCGTCGCAGAGGCGGTCATTGCCCGCCCGCTCCCGGCCCAAGCGTTCCAGGGCGGATTTCATCCCGTCAAAATCCGTGTTGTAGCCCCAGAGCTGTCCGCCTCGGTTCACCACGGTGTTTACCGCGCCGATGGCGGCGGCTCTCTCGTCGATTCCGTCCAGGTAGGAAATCACCGCCTCCTTGTAGGGGATGGTGACGTTGAGGCCGGCAAAGTCCCGGCGCTCCAGGAAGGACCCCAGCTGGGCCGGGGGCAGCTCCTTCAATTCGTAGTCATAGCGTCCGAAGGCTCTGTGTATTTCGGCGGAAAAGCTGTGGCCCAAATGCTCGCCGATCAGATAATATTGTTTCATGTTCTTTTCCCGCGCACGGCGCACACTGCGCGCCGCTACAGCGCCTCCAACAGATCCAGCAAAACGTGGGCCGTCACGGCGTCCTGGACCGCCGCCGCCCTGGGGGCGATGCAGGGATCGTGCCGCCCCAGGATTCGGATCTCCGTTTCGGTTCCGGCGGCCAGATCCACCGTCCGCTGGGGCAGGGAGATGGAAGGCGTGGGCTTGACCGCCGTGCGGAAGAGCAGGGGCATGCCGTTGGTAATGCCTCCGTTGACCCCGCCGTTGTGGTTGCTTTCCGTGACGATCTTGCCTTCCTCCAGCCGGAAGGGATCGTTGACCTCGGAGCCCCGCATGTCCGACAGGGCAAAGCCGTCCCCGAACTCCACCCCCTTCACGGCGGGAATGGAGAAGAGGGCATGGCTCAGAAGTCCCTCCACCGTGTCGAACCAGGGCGCCCCCAGCCCGGCAGGCAGACCGAGAACGGCGGTTTCCAGCACCCCGCCCCGGCTGTCGCCGGCGGCCTCCTTCCACTTGGCGGCGGCCCCGATGCTGTCGCCGGCGGCGGCCGCCTCCAGTACGGCGGCCTTCATTTTTTCGCCCTGTCTGGGGTCCAGCACCGGGAAAGAGCCCCTGGACAGGGCCTCCAGGTCCTCCGCCGGATTTCCGAAGGGCCGGTCCGCCACCCCGGCGCAGCGGGCCAGATGGGTGCCGAGTCGAACGCCCCGCTCCTCCAGGGCCCGGAGGAAGATGGCCCCAGCGGCCACCAGGGGCGCCGTCAGCCGCCCGGAAAAGTGGCCGCCGCCCCGGGGATCCTGGAAACCCTTGTATTTGACGCTGCCCGTATAGTCCGCGTGACCGGGCCGGGGCGTGCTTGATAGGTTGACATAATCACCGGATCGGACGTCCGTGTTGGGAATCAGAATGCAGATGGGCGTCCCGGTGCTCCGGCCCCTGTAAACCCCGCTGACGATGCGGAAGGGGTCCGGCTCCACCCGGGCCGTGGCGATGGCCCCGGCGGGCCGCCGCAGGGCCAGCCGGTGGGCGATAAAGTCCTCCTCCACCTTCAGCCCGGGCCGCAGCCCGTCGATGACGCAGCCGATCTCCGGCCCGTGGCTCTCCCCGAACAGGGTCAGGCTGACGCGGGTTCCGAATGTGTTGTTCATGGCAGAACCTCCGATTCAGGAGATGTCGCGGCGGCCATCGGCCGCCATTGCTTCAGAGCGCGGAGCATCGATCAGCAGCGGGCTCACGTCCGTCGGCGGGACATCCGTCAAAAACGGAACCTGCTTTGCTTGCCCCCGAATCCCGCGGACGAAACGCACGGCGGGATTGTTCTTCGGAGCCTCAGTTCTTAACCAGGCTCAAAAGCAGCTCCCTGAGCGCCCGCAGAGGGGTATTCCGAAATTCAAAGCGCCCGGGCTCCGGTACGTACACCGTTTCAATGCTGCCGTCTGCTCCGGCCTTTTTGTCGTGGGTAATGGCGGCCAGAGCCGCCTCCGGGTCAAATTCCGCCTGGGCAGGCAGACCCAGCCGCTCCAGCACCGGGAGCAGCCGCTGCCGCACCCCCGGGGCGCACATGGGCAGCATCCCCAGGGCCACGCACTCCCCGTGGAGCAGACGGCCCCCCGCCGCGGCCTCGATGCCGTGTCCCAGGGTATGGCCGAAGTTCAGCACCCGCCGCGGCCCGGCCTCCCGTTCGTCGGCGGCCACCACCCGGGACTTGATCCGCAGGCAGGCGGCGATGAGCTCCTCCGGGTCCCCATAGCCCGCCGGGTCCTCGAAGCGGGCGAAGAGGGCCGCGTCGTGGGTCAGGGCCATCTTCACCGCCTCCGCCAGGCCGTTGGAAAGCTGCCGGGGCGGCAGGGTCGCCAGCAGATCCGGATCTATGACCACTGCCCTGGGCTGCCGAAAGAGCCCCACGGCGTTTTTGACTCCGTCCAGGTCAACGGCGGTCTTGCCGCCCACGGCGGCGTCCACCATGGCCAGCAGAGTGGTGGGGAAATAGTAACAGTCGATGCCCCGCATATAAAGCCCCGCCGCCAGGCCCGCCAGATCGCAGACCACCCCGCCGCCCACGGCGGCCAGGCAGTCGGAGCGGGTGAGCCCCGCCTGCAGCATGGCGGACAGGAGGGCACTGAGCTGGGCCGGGGACTTGCTTGCCTCCCCCTGGGGGAGGGTATAGATTCCGGCGCAGTCCCATTGAGCCGCCACAGTCTCGGCATAGACTGCGGGCACGCCGCTGTCCGTCACCACAAGGACCCGGCGGCCCTCGGAAAGCAGCTGCGCCGCCCGGCCCAGGCTGCCCCGCTCCGGCGTCGGAATGTCAGACCCGAGGCCCAGGCCGCTCTGATAGGCCCGGGACAGTGCCATCAGCTCCTGCTGAAAGGCGGCGTAATAGGGCCGCAGCGCGGGATCCTCCATGCGCTCCGCCCCACGGGCCAGCACCCGGGCCTCCCGGGCCGGGTCCCGGATGGGCACGCCGCGGGCCCGCTTCCAGGCGGCGATCTCCGCCGCTGCGGCCATGCGGGCCTGAAACAGCCGGGCCAGCTCCGTGTCGATCCGGTCGATCTCGGCTCTTGCTTTTTGCAGCGTTTCCATGGCCGGGGCCTCCTTTTGCGAAGCGTTTCTTCTGTTTATCATAGCATACTCCAATTCTAATTGCAAGTGCGGGCTTGTTTTGTGTTTTTTCTTGATTTTTTGGGAGCAAGAGGCTATAATGAGCCTGTCCTTCCCGTCCGTTTCGGGGCGGAGGGCAGACGCAATACAGAAGACAGAGTGAGGATAGATCCATGCCCGACGAAACGCAATTCCATCTTACAGTCGTGACCCAAAAACGAATCCCCCGCCGCGACAGCCCGGAGGCCCGGAGGCCCGCGGCGCGGGAGGCGCGGGTCCCCGACGGGGAACGCCGCCCCGGCGGAGCCCGGCACGGCCACAGGGAGGAGCACCGCAGCCATCGGCATTACCGGGATTACGGGACCGTCGATCTGGGGAGCCTGGAGGGAGCCCCTTCCCGGCACGCGGAAGCGGAGCCCGTTCCCGCTGCCCCCACCAAGGGCGCCGTACAGCGGGAATTCTATGACAAGTACGACCGGGTCCTCAGCCGCCGTTACGTCGGGCACGGCCAGGGCTTCACGGTGCGGATCATCGTGATCGCCCTGCTGGCGGCGGCCATCGTTCTGGCGGGCTGGATCGGCGTCAGCCTGCTGGGGAGCGGCACGGGAGAGACCCTGCCCAAGCCCGTGAAGGAGACGCTTCCGATGGCAACCATTGACCTGGGATAACACGCAAAAACAAGGAGGACAGGATATGCTGCGAATCAATCATTTGACCAAACGCTACGGAGACAAGCTGGCGGTGGACGACCTGAGTCTGCACATCGCTCCCGGGGAGATTTACGGCTTTATCGGCCACAACGGCGCCGGCAAGACCACCACGCTGAGATCCGTGGTGGGGGTCCTGGCCTTTGACGCCGGCACTGTGACCGTCGACGGCCTGGATCTGAAGTCGGATCCCCTGGGCTGCAAGGCTCGGCTGGCCTATATTCCGGACAACCCGGATCTTTATGAGTTTATGACCGGTATCAAGTATCTGAATTTCATCGCAGACGTCTACGGCGTCAGCGCGGGGGACCGGGCCGCCCGGATCAAGGAGCTGGCGGAGCGGCTGGAGCTGACCGCGGACCTGGCCCAGCCCATCTCCGCCTACTCCCACGGCATGAAGCAGAAGCTGGCTGTGATCGCCGCCTGGATCCATCGGCCCCGGCTGATTCTGATGGACGAGCCCTTTGTGGGCCTGGACCCCAAGGCGGCCCATCTGCTGAAGCAGATGATGCGGGAGCACTGCGACCGGGGCGGCGCCATCTTCTTCTCCACCCACGTTCTGGAGGTGGCGGAGAAGCTCTGCGACAAGGTGGCCATCATCAAGCAGGGCAGACTGATCCGCTCCGGTACCATGGAGGAGGTCCGGGGAGACGACTCGCTGGAGGAGGTCTTCCTGGAGCTGGAGGGTTAAATATGCTGAAGATACTGGTGAAAAAAGAGCTGAAGCAGATCCTGCTTCAGAGCTTCATGCGGAACAGAAAAGCCGGCAAAAACGGCAAAAAGACCCGCTCCGGCAAGGGCATGATCCTGGTCTGGGCGTTTCTGATCCTCTATCTGATCGGCATATTCGCCTGGGTCTCCTGGATGGCGGGGAAGATGCTCTTCGCCGTGCCGGAGCTTGGCTGGCTGTACTATATGCTGCTGGGCGGCGGAGCCATCCTCTTCGGGGCCCTGGGCAGCGTCTTTACCACCTATGCCTCCCTGTACCTGGCCAAGGACAACGATCTGCTGCTGTCCATGCCCATCCCGCTGCGGGATATCATCCTCTCCCGGCTGATGGGCGTCTACCTGATGGGCCTGTTCTACTCCGGGGCCATCAGCCTGCCCGCCATGGTGGTGGGCCTGATTCAGAAGGGCTTCAGCCTGCCCCGGCTGGCGGGCGGCCTGGTCTGGATCGGGGCGATCTCTCTGATCGTCCTGGCCCTGTCCGCCCTGCTGGGCTGGGTGGTGGCCCGGATCAGCCTGAAGCTGAAAAACAAGAGCTTTCTCATCGTGCTGCTCTCCCTGGCCTTCCTGGGGCTGTACTATGTGGTCTACTTCCGAATGATGAACCGTCTGCCGGAGCTGATGGAGAAGCTGATGCGCTACGGGCAGAGCGTTCAGAGCAAGCTGAATCCCCTTTACCTCTTCGGACGGATGGGGGAGGGAGACTGGCTGGCCATGCTGCTGTGGCTGGCTGCCCTGGCCCTGGTCCTGTGGCTGATCTGGCTGCTGCTGCGGCACAGCTTCCTGGCGGTGGCCACCGCCTCCGCCGGGGGCAGGAAGGCGGTCTATCGGGAGAAGGCTGCCCGGCAGGGCTCGGCCTCCGCGGCCCTGCTTCGGAAGGAATGGTATCGCTTCAGCTCCAGCGCCGCCTATATGCTCAACTGCGGTCTGGGTCTGCTTTTTCTGCTGGCCTTTGGCGTCTATCTGCTGGTCAAGGGCGGCGAGATCTTCGGTATTTTGGGGCAGCTGTCCTTCCTGCGGGCGGACCCCGGCATCCTTCCGGTGCTGATCTGCGCCGTCTGCTGCGCCATGGGAACCATGGCGGACATTACGGCTCCCTCCGTCTCCCTGGAGGGCAAGACCCTTTGGCAGCTGAAGACCCTGCCGGTGAGCGCCTGGCAGATCCTGCAGGCCAAGCTGAATCTCCAAGTGCTCCTGTGCGTCGGCCCGACGCTGTTCTGCACCGCGGCCGCGGCGGCCACGGTGCCCGCCACCCTTGCCCAAAGGCTGCTGATCGTCGCCTCGTCCCTGCTGTTCATGCTGCTGATGGCCCTGCTGGGGCTTGCGCTGGGGTTGAAGATGCCCAATCTGAACTGGAGCAACGAGAACCAGCCCATCAAGCAGAGCGCCGCGGTCACCCTCACCATCCTGACGGGCATGGGTCTGGCCCTCGCCATGGGCGGCCTGTATTTCCTGCTGCGGAAGTGGCTGGTGGCTACGGCCTATCTGAGTCTGACGGCGCTGCTGCTGCTGGCTGCCGACGCCGCCCTCTTCCTGTGGCTGCGGAATTCCGGCACCCGGCGCCTGGAGGCGCTGAACTGAAAAAAGACAGCCCTCCCGGCTGCCGAACGCGCAAAAGGACCGCCGTTTGGGGCACCCTCCGTCAGGAAGGTGCCCCAGGGCGGCTCTTGTATCTGAATTGAATAGTATTTGTTGTGATATCGGCGTGGCCTTATGGTTACGCCGGTATTTCTTTGTCCTGCGCCTGCTTGGCAGGGCGTTCTTGGAACGCTTCTTCCATTTCCTCGGGGCTGAGCTCCCGGAGAATGCCAACGCCGCTGTAGTAGCCGTTCACCACCTGGTATCGCTTTCCGTTAAGGTACTTTGGAGCATAGACTACGATCCTGTCCATGAATTCGTGGATCAGCTCCGGCGTCAGTTCCTTGATCTCGGTAAGCAGTTTCACCTTGGCAATGAACCGCTGCAGATTCTCCGTCTTGTCCGTCTCGGTCTCCAGATAGGTCTGCATTTCGGGGAGGGCGGCTTTCAGCTTCTGCTGCTCCTCCT
>CAMNHH010000039.1 GCA_946539175.1 uncultured Clostridia bacterium
GACTGCGGCATCTCCATGCCGGAGCTGAGCCCCCGGATGTTCTCCTTCAACAACCCCTACGGGGCCTGCCCCCACTGCGCGGGCCTGGGCTTCCAGCTGAAGGTGGACCCGGATCTGATCATCCCCAACCGATCCCTGTCCATTCTGGAGGGGGCCGTCCAGGCCAGCGGCTGGGGGAACGTGAAAAACGACTCCATCTCCAAGATGTACTTCGACGCCCTGGCGGAGCGCTACCGCTTCAAGCTGACAGACCCGGTGGAAAAGCTGCCCAAGACCGCCCTGGACGCCATCCTCTACGGCACCAAGGGGGAGAAGCTGAAGCTCTACTACGAGCGGGCCAACGGCAGGGGCACCCTGGAGCAGGCCTTTGAGGGCATTGTGCCCAGCCTGGAGCGCCGCTACCGGGAGACCCAGTCCGACGCCATGCGGAAGGAGCTGGAGGAGTGCATGTCCACCTCTCCCTGCCCGGAGTGCGGGGGCCAGCGGCTTTCCCCCATCTCCCGGGCCGTCACCGTGGGGGGCATGAAGCTGATGGACTACTGCGAGCTGCCCGTCACCAAGGCGCTGGACTTCGTGGAGAAGCTGGAGCTGCCGCCCACGGAGCGCATGATCGCCCAGCCCATCCTGCGGGAGATCAAGGCCCGGCTGGGCTTCCTGCGCAGCGTGGGCCTGCAGTATCTGACCCTTTCCCGGGCCGCCGCCACCCTCTCCGGCGGCGAGAGCCAGCGCATCCGCCTGGCCACCCAGATCGGCTCCTCCCTGATGGGGGTCCTCTATATTCTGGACGAGCCCTCCATCGGCCTGCACCAGCGGGACAACGACAAGCTGCTGGAGACCCTTCGCAGCCTGCGGGACATCGGCAACACCCTGATCGTGGTGGAGCACGACGAGGATACCATGCGGGCGGCGGACTACATCGTGGACGTAGGCCCCGGCGCCGGCATCCACGGCGGCGAGATCGTGGCCCAGGGCAGCATCGCGGACCTGGAGGCGGAGCCCCGCTCCATCACGGGTCAGTATCTGTCGGGCCGCAAAACCATCTCCGTACCCGCCCGGCGCAGACCGGGCAGCGGCAAGCGCCTGCTGGTCCGCGGCTGCCGGGAGAACAATCTGCAAAACGTAGACGTTTCCATTCCCCTGGGGACCCTCTGCTGCGTCACCGGCGTATCCGGCTCCGGCAAGTCCTCCCTGGTGAATGAGATCATCCATAAGAAGCTGGCGGGCAGCCTGAACCACGCCCGGATCCGGCCCGGCAAGCACGATGCCTTCGAGGGCATCGAGCATCTGGACAAGGTGATCTGCATCGACCAAAGTCCCATCGGCCGGACGCCCCGCTCCAACCCCGCCACCTACACCGGCCTGTTCAACGACATCCGGGACCTTTTCGCCTCCACCCAGGACGCCAAGCTCCGGGGCTACGGCCCGGGCCGCTTCTCCTTCAACACCAAGGGCGGCCGCTGCGAGGCCTGCGGGGGCGACGGTCTGGTGAAGATTGAGATGCACTTCCTGCCGGACGTGTACGTGCCCTGCGACGTGTGCCAGGGCAAGCGCTACAACCGGGAGACCCTGGAGGTGAAGTACAAGGGGGCCTCCATTGCCGACGTGCTGGAGATGACCTGCGACGAGGCCCTGGACTTCTTCCAGAACCTGCCCCGGCTCCGGGACCGGGTCCAGACCCTGGTGGACGTGGGCCTGGGCTACATCAAGCTGGGCCAGAGCTCCACCACCCTCTCCGGCGGCGAGGCCCAGCGGGTGAAGCTGGCCACGGAGCTGAGCCGCCGCTCCACCGGCTCCACCTTCTACATCCTGGACGAGCCCACCACCGGTCTGCACATGTATGACGTCAGCAAGCTCATCGACGTGCTGCAGAAGTTCGTGGACTCCGGCAACACGGTGCTGGTGATCGAGCACAATCTGGACGTGATCAAATGCGCCGACTGGATCATTGATCTGGGCCCCGAGGGGGGCGACGGCGGCGGTCGGATCGTGGCCGAGGGCACGCCCGAGCAGGTGGCCGAAAACCCGGCGAGCTTTACGGGACAATACCTGCGAAAAGTGTTAAAATGAAAATATGAAAAAATGAAACAATGAAAGAATGATTGTATTTTTCAAATCTCTGATTTGAAAAATGGATTTTGAATCGTCGCGGAGCGACACCGAAATTTTCCATTTTCCATTTTCAATTGCTTGGAGTAGCCCCCTTCGTCGTAGGGGCGGATGCCCACATCCGCCCTCGCTTGCAGGCAAAAATCGGTAGGTAGGGCCGATGTAGGCATCGGCCCCTACGGGCGACTATTCGAATTGAAAATTAAAAATTGACAATTGAAAATGAAGGTATTTTTCATATTACAATATGAAAAATGGATTGAAATCGTCGCGGAGCGACACCGAAATTCTTTCATTTTTTCATAGTTTCATTCTTTCATTCTCTGTGGAGGTATTATGAGACTTGACAAATTTCTGAAGGTTTCCAGAATCATCAAGCGCCGCACCGTGGCCAACGAGGCCTGCGACGCGGAGCGGGTGACGGTGAACGGCCGGCCCGCCAAGGCCAGCTATGACGTGAAGGTTGGCGACAGGCTCTCCATCCGCTTCGGGGAAAAGACCCTGAACGTGGAGGTGCTCCAGGTGGCGGAAACCGTCCGCAAGGACGACGCCGCCGGGATGTACCGGGAGATCTGAAGAAGGCGCGGCCAACGATGAAATCCTTTCTGAAGCTGCTGTTCTCCCGGGTGGGCATGGTGTCCCTGGGCATATTGCTGCAGCTGTTCGTGCTGCTGTCCAGCCTGCTGTGGTTCCGGGAATACGAGCCCATGATCAATACGGTCAGCGGCGTGCTGGCCTGGGTTTTCGTGCTCTACATTCTGGCCCAGAAGGGGAACCCCGCCTACAAGATGGCCTGGCTCATTCTGATCCTGGGGCTGCCGGTGCTGGGCATCACCCTCTACGCCTTCTTCGGCGGCAGCCGCCTTTCCAAGCGCCTGCGGCGGAAGATGGCGGAGATCGACCGGGGCATGGAGCAGGCCCTGAGCCAGGAGGAAGGCGTGATGGGGGAGCTGGCCCTGCTGGACCCCGGCGCCGCCGTCCAGGCCCGCTATCTGCGGAACACGGTCCACTGCCCCGTGTACCGCAACACCGTCACGGATTATTACCCCTCCGGGGAGGCCTTCTTTGCACAGGTATTCCAAAGCCTGGAGGGGGCCAAGCGCAGCATCTATCTGGAATACTTCATTGTGGAGGAGGGGGAGATCTGGAACCGGGTGCTGGAGATCCTGATCCGGAAGGCCGCCCTGGGGGTGGACGTCCGGCTGATCTACGACGACTTCGGCTGCATCCGCCGGCTCAGCGCCGACTATGAAAAGCGCATGGCGGAGCTGCGGATCCAGGCCCGGGCCTTCAACCGCTTCATTCCCATTCTGAACTCCCGGCTCAACAACCGGGACCACCGGAAGCTGCTGCTGATCGACGGGGTGGAGGGCTTCACCGGCGGGGTGAACCTGGCGGACGAATACGCCAACCTGGGCAGGCAGCCCTTCGGCCGCTGGAAGGATGCGGGCATTCGCCTGCGGGGGGACGGGGTCTGGTCCATGACCGCCATGTTCCTGTCCATGTGGAACTACATCACCGAGGAAAAACGGGTGGATCCCAGGCCGGACTTCGGCACCGTGGCCGGGGCCGTGGGCTTTGTGCAGCCCTATCTGGACAGCCCGCTGGACGACGAGGCCGTGGGCCGCACGGTGTTTCTCAACATCATCGGCCGGGCCCGCCGCTACGTGTGGATCATGACGCCCTATCTGATCATCGACGAGGCCATGGCGGAGGCCCTCACCAACGCCGCCAAGGCGGGCATCGACGTGCGGATCATCACCCCCGGCATCCCCGACAAGCCCTACGTCTATGAAATGACCCGGGCCAACTACGGCCCCCTGCTGGAGGGCAAGGTCCGGATCTTTGAGTACAGCCCCGGCTTCATCCACTCCAAGGTCTTCCTGTCCGACGACGAGGCCGCCGCCGTGGGCACCGTGAATCTGGACTTCCGCAGCCTCTACCTCCACTTTGAGGACGGCGTCTGGCTCTACCGGGCGGGCTGCATGGGGGCCATCCGGGCGGACTTCGACGAGACCTTCCCCCAGTGCCGGGAGGTGACCCTCTCGGACGCCAGGCAGGTCCACTTCTACCACCGGATCTACCGGGCCCTGCTGCGGCTGATCTCGCCCTTGATGTAGGCAATAGAAACGTAATAAACCGAAAGATATAGGAGGATTCCGAACATGAAGGTGCTGAAAAAGATCCTGTTGGCCCTGGCGATTGTTCTGGGGCTTGTCATCCTCTGCGCCGCGGGTCTGTTTACCTATCTGACCATCACCGAATACCGGCCCGAGCCGGTGGAGACCCTGGCGGCGGAGCCGCCTCTGAAGGCCGAGGCCGCCCCGACGGCCCTGGACAAGGACAGCTTTACCGTGCTGAGCTGGAACATCGGCTACTGCGGCCTGGGCAAGGAGAGCGACTTTTTTATGGACGGCGGCAGTCAGGTCCATCCCCTGAGTCAGGAGCTGGTGGCCAAGAACTTCAACGGCATCCGGGCGCTGATTCAGGCACAGAAGGCGGACTTCACCCTGCTGCAGGAGGTGGATTCCGACTCCGCCCGCAGCGGCGGCCTCAATCAGCCTATGAAGCTGCGGGAGAATCTGGCGGAGCAGAGCGACGCCTTCGCCTTGAATTTCTGCACCAAATTCGTGCCCTATCCCTGGCCCCCCATCGGGAAGGTGAACTCGGGGCTCCAGACCTTTTCCCGCTATCAGATCTCGGAGGCGACCCGCGTCAGCCTGCCCTGCCCCTTCTCCTGGCCCGTGTCCATGGTGAATCTCAAGCGCTGCCTGCTGGTGAGCCGGATCCCCCTGGCGGACTCCGACAGGGAGCTGGTGCTGGTGAACCTGCATCTGGAGGCCTACGACGACGGCGCGGGCAAGCTGGCCCAATCCAAACAGCTCCGGGAATTCCTGGAGCAGGAGTATCAGAAGGGCAACTACGTGCTGGCCGGCGGCGACTGGAACCAGATCTTCCCGGATTCGGAGCAGAATTACCCCAACAGCCACGGGGAGCTGTGGACCCCCGGCTATCTGGACCCGGCGGAGCTGGGGGAGGGATGGCACTACGTCTGGGACGACGCCGTCCCCACCTGCCGGCTGCTGAATCAGCCCTACGATCCCACCGACGCCGCCAACACCCAGTATTACGTGATCGACGGCTTCCTGGTCTCCCCCAATCTGCGGGTGGAGCAGGTGCGGACCCTGGACTGCGGCTTCGAGTTCAGCGACCACAACCCGGTGCTGCTGCGCCTGCGCATGGGGGAATAAGCGATGAAACGATTGTTTCCTCTGCTGCTGATCCTTCTGCTGCTGGCGGGCTGCGGCCTGTTGGAGTCGGAGGAGCAGCTTCCCGAAGAGAGCTACGCCTACAGCGGCTACGCCGCGGAGACCGTGGACCCGCTGTTTCCCCAGGAAAAGCAGGTGGTGAAGACGGTCCTGTCCGCCGAGGGGGAGATCCCTCTGAGCAATCCCACCCGAAGCTACAGCTACCGGCTCCCCATGATCGACCTGGGGGGCGCCCAGGCCATGGGCATCAACCAGGAGCTGGAGGACCGCTTCGGCACCCTGATCCGCCAATCCCTGAAGGCGATGGAGGAATTTGACGCGCCCATCCTGGAGCGGCTCAGCTACCGGAGCTTCACCTGGAAGGGCATTCTGACCCTGCGGGTGGACCGGCTGGACTGCGACGGGGCCAGCGTCACCGCCTATTATACCGCCGCCGCGGACAGCGGCAACGCAGTCAGCGTCCGGGAGCTCTTTGACGCCGCCGGACTGACGGGGGAGCCGGAGACTCTGGTGAACCAGGCGGTGACCGAGCTCTTTGTCCAGCGCTTCGGCGCCCTGGACGGAGCGGACGCCCAGTACACCACGGCGCTGAACCGGACCCTGGGAGCGCTGCAGCCCCTGAGCGCCAACCGGATGCATCTGACGGAGAACGGCGGCCTGGTGGCGGCGCTGGAGCTGTTCGATCCCAAGGGGGGCAGCAGCGTGGTGGAGCTGCCCCTGCGGGGCTGAGGGCGCCGCTATGAGCGTGCCTGTATCCGCGGCCCTCTGCCTGTTGGGGATCAATCTGCTGAGCCTGCTGCTCTTCGGCCTGGACAAGCTGCTGGCCCGCCGGAAGCGCTGGCGGATCCCGGAGCTGAGCCTGCTGACGCTGAGCGTTCTGGGCGGCAGCATCGGCGCCATGGGGGGCATGGTGCTGTTCCGTCATAAAACCGACGCCGGCGCCCATCCGGCCTTCGTCTGGGGCATCCCCGCAGTATTTTTGCTGGAGCTGGCGGCTCTGAGCTGGTGGGTGGTGAAGCCATGAAGCATCCGAAGAAAATGCCCCCGGCCCGGCAGAAGCGGCTGATGCTGCTTTTGGCGGCCCTTGCCCTGGTGCTGATCCTGCTGGCGGGCTGGCTGATCTGGACGCTGCTCTCCTCCCTGTCCGCCCCGGCCCGGGAGCAGGGGGAGCTGGAGCCCTACCTGGCGGAGCATTGGACCGTCTTTCAGCTCCGCTCCTGGGACCCGGACAGCGGCGCCCTGGAGCTGGACTACCCCCTCCGCTTCAGCTATGAGCAGATGGAGAAGTACGGCGCCCGGCTGGAGGAGCTGCAGGCCCTGCCTGCCGGGAACCTGGAGACGGTGGCCGCCCTGAAAACGGCAGCCTTCGAATCCGTAGGGGTCAGGATCAAGGCCGTTACGCTCCGCGGCGTCAGCTCCGACGGGCAAATCGCCTATACCGTTTCCCCGGACGGCAGCGTGGCCGCCTGCTGGGATCCGTAACAGAAAACGCCTCCGCGGGCTTCCTGCCTGCGGAGGCGTATTTTCTTGCTTTGCGATTCGGCTTTATACTAATATTTGATTAAAATGTTAAAAACATTTTAATCCGGCATCCACGTTTGTGGATGCCGCCCTGGGCAAAGCCCAGGGAAATATGACGTACAATATCTATTTTTGCAAATCCATCTGGATTTGCAAACCGCGGCGTCGCCGCGGTTCATGAAACGGTTGTTAACCGTTTCATGAAGAAATAGTATTACAGCAGGGAGCAGATCAGCTCCGTGTAGGCCTGGGCGTCCTCAATGGGCAGATCCGCCAGGATCAGACCCTGGGCGTAGAGCACCTGGGCGTACTGCTTGGCCTTCTCCGGGTCCTCCGTGATGAGGGCCTTCAGCTTCTGCACCGCGGGATGCTCCGGGTTCAGCCGCAGCACCTTCTCCACGGGCATGGCCATCTCGGGATTCATGCGCTTGAAGTACTTCTCCATCTCGAAGCTCATGCCGCCCTCCGGCACCAGGCAGACGGGGTGCTTGCCCAGATCGGTGGAGACCTCCGCCCGGACGATCTTCCCCTCCAGGGCGGTCTTCAGGAAGTCCAGCCCCTCCTTCCAGTCGGCTGCGGCGGTCTCGGCGGCCTTCTTTTCCTCCTCGGAGCTGAGATCCAGATCGTCGGTGGCCAGGTTGCGGAAGTCCTTCTCCATGTAGTTCATCAGGGTGCGGGGCACGAACTCGTCCACGTCCTCGGTCATGAACAGCACGTCGAAGCCCTTCTCCTGGAGCCGCTGGTACTGGGGCAGCTGGGAAAGGCGGGCGTTGCTCTCGCCGGCGGCGAAGTAGATGTGCTTCTGCGCCTCGGGCATGGCTTCCACGTACTCCTTCAGCGTCACCAGCTTCTGTTCCTTGGCGGACCAGAACAGCAGCAGCTCCTGCAGGGCGTCCTTGTGCATGCCGTAGTCGGAGACCACGCCGTACTTCAGCTGGCGGCCGAAGGCGGCGAAGAACTTCTCGTAGTCCTCCCGGCGGTCCTTCTGCATGCTCAGCAGCTCCTGCTTGATCTTCTTCTCCAGGTTGCCGGAGATGATGGCCAGCTGCCGGTTGTGCTGCAGCATCTCCCGGCTGATGTTCAGACTCAGATCGGCGGTGTCCACCACGCCCCGGACGAAGCGGAAGTAGTCGGGCACCAGATCCTCGCAGTGCTCCATGATCAGCACGCCGGAGGAGTAGAGCTGCAGGCCCTTCTTGTAGTCCTTGGTGTAGAAGTCATAGGGGGCCTTGGCGGGGATGTAGAGCAGGGCCTTGTAGTTGACGGCGCCCTCCACGCTGATGGGGATGTGGGCCAGGGGCTTTTCGTAGTCAAAGAACTTGTCCTTGTAGAAGCCGTCGTACTCCTCGTCGGTCACGTCCTTCTTGGCCTTCAGCCACACGGGCACCATGGAGTTCAGGGTGGTCAGCTCGGTGTAGCTCTCCCACTCGGGCTCCTTGTCCTGGTCCTCGCCCTCGGCCTTGGGCTTCTGGCGGCTCTTCTCCATCTCCATGCGGATGGGGTAGCGGATGTAATCGGAGTATTTCTTCACCAGATTCTGCAGCTCGTACTGCTCCAAAAAGCGGGAGAACTTCTCGTCCTCGCTGTCCGCCTTCAGCTTCAGGATCACCTCGGTGCCCACGGTGGTCTTCTCGCAGGGGGAGATGGTGTAGCCGTCGGCCCCGGAGGACTGCCACATCCAGGCCTCGGTCTCGCCGTACTTCTTAGACAGCACGGTGACGGTGTCCGCCACCATAAAGGCGGAGTAGAAGCCCACGCCGAACTGGCCGATGATGTCCACGTCCTGCTGGTCCTTGTCCAGCTCCTGCTTGAACTGGAGGGAGCCGCTCTTGGCGATGGTGCCCAGATTCTGCTCCATCTCCTCCCGGCTCATGCCGATGCCGTTGTCGGAGACGGTGAGCAGTCTCAGCTTTTTGTCAACCCGCAGGTCAATGGCAAAATCCTCCCGGTTCAGCCCCACGTTCTGATCCGTCAACGCCAGATAGGCCAGCTTGTCGATGGCGTCGCTGGCGTTGGAGATCAGCTCCCGCAGGAAGATCTCCTGGTGGGTGTAGATGGAATTGATCATCATGTCCAAAAGACGCTTGGACTCCGCCTTAAATTGCTTTTTCGACATACGTATCACTCTTTTTCATATAATGTTATAGGCTTAGCACTCTTTTATCTTGAGTGCTAAGCCTATTATAGCAGGCTTTTTCCAAAATGCAAGCCCGAATTGCAATATTAACAAACTGTTCATACGGAACTCCCCGGGACGGCGAAAAGGGGAGCCGCGGATTCCTCCGCGGCTCCGCCGACTCGTCAATTTATTCCGCCGCCGGCTGGGGCAGGGGCGCCAGCACCAGATCCTCGTAACGGACGTTCAGAGGGTTGGCGTCCAGCATCTCCTCGATCAGGCTGTCCATTCTGGAGACGGGGTAGTTCTCCTCCGCCACGGCCTGCCAGTGGTATTTCTCGCTCTGGCCCACGAAGTACATGACGTGGTAGCCGTAGGAGGTCTCCACGATGCCGCTGTCCCCGCTCTGGCGGGCGGCGTCGAAGCACCAGTCGTTGAAGGCCTGGACCATCTGGCCGGGGAGGACGTCCTCATACAGGCCGCCGGTGGTCTTGGAGCCGGGGTCCTCGGTGTTCTCCTGGGCCAGTTGGGCAAAGTACTCCTCGCTGGGATTGTTCCGGAAGCCGGCCAGCAGCTCCTCGGCCTTTTCCTTGGCGGCGGCGTTGGCGGCGGCCACCTCCTCCTCGGAGGCGCCGTCGGCGGCGTCGGGGGTGATGAGGATGTGCCGCACGTTCACGCACTTCACCTCGGGGTCGATGCCCTCAAACTCCTCCGGGTGGGCGTCCCTGTAGGCCAGCAGATCCTCGTCGGTCCAGCTCAGATCCTCGTAGAGCTTGTTCTCATAGGACATGGCCAAAAAGTAGGTCCGCAGATAGTTCTCATACTCCGCCAGACCCACGCCGGTGCCCAGGGAGTCCTGCAGATAGGCCTCGGCGCTGTCGAAGCCCTGGCTCTTGGCGTCCTCCTCCAGGCCGGAGAGGATGGACTCCAGATGCTCCTGGTCCTCCTGGCCCATGACGTAGCCCGTCTCGGTGGCCTTGGTGGCGGCGGCGGCGTACTGCTGGAAGGCCTGCATGGAGCTCAGCACGAAGTACTGCTCCCAGTTCAGCCCGTCCACCATGGAGGGCTGCTCGCTCAGAGGCTTGGTGTCGTCCACCCCCAGCATGGCGCCGTAGTTGCTCATAAAGCCGTAGAAATCCATGACGTAGTAGACCTGGGCCTGCCGGTTGGTGAGGCTGTAGCTGCCGCAGCTGGCCACGGTCTGATCCAGGCGGGGATCGTCGGCCTGGATGCCCTCCGCGGTATAGACCTCCTTGCGCTTGACGGCCTGCATCTCGGGGGTCAGCTCGGGGGGCTGCTGGGTCTCCTGGGTTTCGGCCTGGCCGGAGGCAGCGGTGCTCTCCTGGTCGGCGGCGGTGCTCTCCTGGCCGGAGGCGGCGGTGCTGTCGGGCTTTGCGGCGCTGTCGGCGCCAGCGGTGGAGGCGGCGGTGTCGGAGGCGTCGGGTTTGCCGCTCAGCGCCTTGATGCCGAAGATCAGACCCACCACAACGGCGGCGGCCAGCAGCACGCCCAGAATCATCACAAGTGTTTTTTTCTGTTTCATTTTGAAATCCCTTTCCGATCGTTGATATACCTTGATAGACGGTGATTATTTGCATAATATCACATTTTTTGAAAACATGCAACAGGAGAAAAACGAATTTTCTGTAAATTGGGGGGGCGATTGGGCAAATCCACTAAATGTAGCCCGGTGCCAAAATCCGCCCCGGTTTTTTGTGCGAAGTTCCACAGTTCGTCCGCTTGTCTGGGGGAGAAAAATGTGTTATAATGTAATGCAATGTCGATTTGGAGGTGACGTATCATGTCTGAGGTGATCCTGTCCAGCCAGAGCATCCGCAAGCTCCTGGCCGCCGGAAACGGCGACAGCGCCCTGCTGTATCTGTGCCGGGCCGCGGAGCTCAGCGACGTGCTGACGGGCTTCACCGAGGCGCGGCTGGAATGCGCGGAGAACCTGCTGCGGCAGCTGGGGCTGGACGAGCGGCAGAATCCCCGCTTCCAGGAGGCCGACCGGCGGCCGGAGTACACGGAGGAGGACGTGCGCCGTCAGATGGAGCTGCCCCGCTCCGGCTTCCGCCAGATGGTGGGGGAGGTCCAGCGCTACCTGGGCCGGATGCTCAGCACGGAGGAGCTGAAGCTGCTTCTGGGCATGGTGGAGTACCTGGGTCTGCCCGGCGAGGTGGTGAACGTGCTGGTCCACCACTGCGTGGAGCGCAGCCGCGCCCGGGGTGCGGGCCGGATGCCCTCCATGCGGATGATCGAGAAGGAGGCCTACCGCTGGGGAGACGCCCGGATCGACACCCTGGAGAAGGCCGCGGCCTATATCCAGAACGAAAACAAAAAGCAGTCCCGCCAGGCGGAGCTCTGCGGGCTGCTGGGCATCGGGGGCCGCCGTCTGACCCCCGCCGAGGAGCGCTATCTGCAGGCCTGGAGCGAGATGGGCTTTGCCAACGACGCCATCGAGCTGGCCTATGAGAAGACCTGCGAGAACACCGGCGGGCTGGCCTGGAAGTACATGAACAGCATCCTGGAGCGCTGGAACAACCAGGGGCTCTACACCGCGGACCAGGTCCGCGCCCTGGACCGGAAGCCCGCCGGGGCGGGCCGCAAGGGTGGCTATCAGCGCCACGGGGAGAGCCCCAGCCCCGCCATGCTGAACGCGGCCAAGCAGATGCTGGAGGAGGAGTGACCATGGCCTATACCAATACGGTCCTGAACCGGGCCAGAGCCCGGCTCAGCCAGGAGAACGAACGGAAGCGGGCGGAATACGAGGACCATCTGGCCAAGGCCTACGCCCTGCGGCCCCGGCTGCGGGAGATCGACCGGAGCCTGGCGGGGACCTCCGCCCGGCTGGCGGCTCTGATTTTCCAGCCGGGAGACCCCCAGGTGGAGATCGCCCGGCTGCGGCAGGAGAACCTGGCCCTGCAGGACGAGCGGCAGTGGATCCTGGACGAGGCGGAGCTGCCCGACGGCTATCTGGACAACAGCCCCGTCTGCGGGCTCTGCGGAGGCAGCGGCTACCGGGGCTCCAGGATGTGCGAGTGCCTGCGGGAGCTGTGCCGCCAGGAGCAGAAGCGGGAGCTGGCCGCCCTGCTGCCCAGCGGCAAGGAGCGCTTTGAAAACTTTTCTCTGGAGCTCTACCCCGACCGCTACTACCCGGAGCTGGGGAACTCCGCCCGGGCTCTGATGCAGAAGAATCTCAACTACTGCAGGCGCTGGGCCCAGGAATTCCAGCCCGGCGTCCGCAGCCTCCTTTTCTCCGGGGCCACGGGCCTGGGCAAGACCTTCCTCTCCGGCTGCATGGCCCGCCAGGTGGCGGAGGGGGGCCACAGCGTGGTCTACGTGTCGGCGGGGAAGCTCTTTGCCGACTATGAGGCCGTGAAGTTCGAGCGGGCGGAGGCGGAGAGCCTCCGGGACTACCGGGACTGCGAGCTGCTGATCGTGGACGACCTGGGCACCGAGATGACCACGGAGTTCGTCAAGGCCGCCCTCTACGAGCTGGTGAACGGAAGGCTTCTGGCCCAGAGAACCAGCCTGATCTCCACCAATCTCAACGAGCGCGATCTGGAGGCCCGCTACGGCGGCCAGATCGCCTCCCGGCTGCTGGGCAGCTACCGGGTGATCTACTTCCTGGGCGACGACATCCGCCGGAGGAAATAACAACACGCGGCGCTTCGCAAAACCGAAGCGCCGCGTGTTTTGTCGGGCCAGTTCAGATGCGGAGCCGCTCTCCCACCGAGGCGGAGGGGTCCACGCTGAGGCTGCCGGAGTATTCCACCCGGTCAATGACGCACTCCGGGCCGATCCGGAGCGTGACGCCCCGGACGGTCTCGCAGTCGGTGTATTCCAGCTCAATCTCGTCCGCCTCGATGAGGGTGGCCGCCAGGTGGGGCCGCAGGGACCTGTCGTAGTCCACCCTGCGGCTGCCCAGGAGGGGAAGGCTGAAATTCAGATGGAGGTGGATGCCCCGGTCCTGCCCCGGGCCTCCCTCCGGGGCGCGGCGGACCCGGACGCTGCCGCCCACGATGGACTCGATGGCGCTCTCGCCGTTCAGCTCCAGCTCCACGCGCTCCGCGTTCAGCTCCCCGTCAATGCTGACGGGGCCGGTGGCGCGGAAGCGCTCCGCCTGGACGTCCGCCTCCGCCTTCAGGGCGCCGGAGACGCTGAGCTCCTCCGCCCGCACCGGCGCCTCGGATTTCAGCACGCCGGAGATGGCCAGAGCGCCGCAGCGGATCTCGCCCTCGCTCTTGACGCTGCCGTTGATCCGCAGCCGCCCTTCCACAGCGCAGGCCCCCTCGGTCTTCAGACTGCCGGTGACCTCCGCGTCCCCGGAGATCAGGCAGTCCGCCTCGGTGCTGAAGGCGCCGAAGACGGAGAGGGACGCCGCCGATACGCCGCCCTCCACCTTGCAGGCCCCGTGGCAGCTGATGGGCCCGTGGACCGTCAGACCGCCGTCCTCCACCTTGCCCGCCCCGGGGACGCTGAATTCCTCGCACTCCACGGAGCCCGTGAGCTTGCCGGAGCCGGCGATCAGCACCTTGCCGAAGCGGCCGCCCTGCTCCTTGCCCACGCCCAGAATCTGTAAATCCCTGTATTCACCCATGTTGAATCGCTCCTTTCAGTTGTTCCAAAAGTTCCGTTTGTCGGTCTCCCAGTGCCAGCCGCACCGAGTCCAGTTCCTCCAGGGGATAGCGGTGAAGGCCGTAGGCGTCCTGGATCAGCAGCTCCGCCTTGGCTTCGGCAGAGGCGCTCTGCCGATGATTCAGCTCCGCCGCCAGGTCCTCCAGGGAGGCGCCCCGGTCCAGGATCTGCTCCATCCGGGGGATGATCTGCTCCCGCCGGAAAAAGGTCTCCTGGCCCGTGGGGGTGGAGCGCCGCAGAAACCAGTCCTCCGGGATCAGTCCCATCCGCTTGTAGCGGTACAGGGCCCCGTAGGAGATGCCGTACATCTCCAGCAGCTCCTTCTTGGAAATCAATCGCCGGTCCATATGTCCTCCTTTCGTAACACTGTTACTTACATAATCATAATATCATAACATTGTTACGATGTCAAGAGAAAAATGATCGGGCCGGGGACGGCGGCAGCTTGCCGGCGCCCCGGCCCGGAGGCTCGCGCAAATTTCTTCGCCCAAGATCGGGATCAGAGCTTCGGCAGCCCCGCGAGGCTGGCGGCCAGCTCCTGATCGCTGGGGACGTAGTCGCGCATCTGGTCCTCGCGCAGATCGATTTTATAGGGAACGTCCATGTTGATCCTGTCCTTTCCTTTATAAATACGTATCGGGACCCCGATGGGGAAACGCGCCCGGGGGCCGGGGGCAAAGAAAAAAGCCCTGCCCAAACGTCCTCTGACGCTGGGACAGGACAGACTCCTGCGGTGCCACCCGGCTTGGCGTGATCCGTCATGCCCACTCACGCGTACCGACATACGCAGACCCGGATCACGGCGGGTCAGCCCGTCTCACATACTCAGGGCCGGAGCCCCTTTCCGCTCGCCCTCGGAAGCCCATTCGATCCCGACCCTTTGCCGCGCTCCCAGCACCGGCGGCTCTCTGGAAAAGGTCCATCGGAACTCTACTTACGCTCCCTCAACGGTTTGGATGGATTGTAGCACAGAGCTGAATATTTGTCAAGTATTATGTATAAATTTTCATCCAACCCCACAAAAAACCGTGCCTGGGGCACGGTTTTTTGTATGGGAGCTTGTCTCAGGCCGTTTGGCGCGGAGCTTCTCAGGCCTTTCCGGCGCAGCCCAGCACGTCGACCAGCTTGTGGCGCACCAGCTCCTTGATGTTGGCGCGGGCGGGCTTCAGGTACTGCCGGGGGTCGAAGTGGTCGGGATGCTCGTTGAAGTACTGCCGGATGGTGCCGGTCATGGCCAGCCGCAGATCGGAGTCGATGTTGATCTTGCAGACGGACAGGCGGGCGGCCTGGCGCAGCTGCTCCTCGGGGATGCCCACGGCGTCGGGCATCTTGCCGCCGTTGGCGTTGATCATGGCCACGTAGTTCTGGGGCACGGAGGAGGAGCCATGGAGCACGATGGGGAAGCCGGGCAGACGGCGGGAGACCTCCTCCAGCACGTCGAAGCGCAGGGGAGGCGGCACCAGGATGCCCTTCTCGTTGCGGGTGCACTGGGCGGCGGTGAACTTGTAGGCGCCGTGGGAGGTGCCGATGGCGATGGCCAGGGAGTCGCAGCCGGTCTTGGTCACGAACTCTTCCACTTCCTCGGGACGGGTGTAGGAGGCGGCGTGGGCAGCGACCTTCACGTCGTCCTCAATGCCGGCCAGGGTGCCCAGCTCGGCCTCCACGACCACGCCGTGATCATGGGCGTACTCCACCACCTTCTTGGTGATCTCGATGTTCTCGGCAAAGGGCTTGGAGGAGGCGTCGATCATGACGGAGGTGAAGCCGCCGTCGATGCAGGACTTGCAGGTCTCGAAGTCGGGGCCGTGGTCCAGAT
>CAMNHH010000040.1 GCA_946539175.1 uncultured Clostridia bacterium
CCCACCCCCCATTCAAACGGCCAAAAGGGGTCATCCCCCTTTTGGAAATCCCCGCAGATTCGGAACGTGACTGCAATTATTCTAACAGTATATCGCTCCGGTAAAACTCAGTTATTTCAACAGGGGAGGAGGACATCCTCTCGTCCGATGGAGATTGCGAAACGAAAGTTCCGTTTGATATAAAATGCAAGAAACATGCGCCTTTTCAGCACGTTTCTTGCATTTTTTTCGTGAAAAATAGCGTATCAATGAAGATAAATCGCTAAAAGCTATGTGAGACATATTAACAAATGATAATAATTATTCCATTTATGATTGCACATCAAAGATATCTATGATACACTAAAAATGCGGTTCAGTTTATCCAGTCAGTCTATCAAGAAAATGGAAAGGAAGTATAAGAATGACTAAAAGGATAATTGCCTCGGTCTTTTGCATCATTTTGCTGGTGGTTATTTGTACCACGGGTCAAAAAGTATCAGCGGACGGAAATCCGTATCCTATGTACAATTGGTATGAAAACAGTGAAAGCTATCAAATCGCGTGTACTTGGTATGCATGGGAACAAGTTTATAATCAGCAAGGAATAGCTCTTCCCGCTTGGGGCAATGCGGGTAATTGGTATGGTAATGCACCATCCAAAGGCTCGACTGCAAAGGTTGGATCAATAGCTTGCTGGTCAATCTCTAACAGTCCACCGTATGGTCACGTAGCTTATGTCACGGGTGTTAATTCCAATGGATCAATTAATATCATTGAAGGAGGATCTAACTGGCCACAGGCTGATGAACATGGTCTTTGCAGCAGAACGGTTCAGCCGGGTCAATACTGGCCAGACCAAGGTTTCATATATCCTCAAGGAAGCACTTCTGTTTCAGTAACCTTTTCATCATGGGAAAACAGCAATTATACATATATATCCGAAACCGATGCCTCAATCGGCCAGGAGATCAACGTCAGCGGCGGGACCTGTACGGACGTTGGAATGGTGCTTTATAACTCGTCGGGCACGGAGCTTGGACGTGCGGCAAACGGCAACTATTACTACCGGGTCTATTTCAAGATCAACGAAGAGCTTGGCGTGAAGTTAAAGCCAAAAACGACCTATAAGTATAAATTCTACGCCATCGTCAACGGAACGACCTATTGGAGTCAGATGTACTCCTTTACCACAAAATACAGAGATTACACCGTTACCTTCGACCCACAAAGCGGCAGCGTATCACCTACCAGCAAAACGGTCACATACGGTCTGACCTATGGAACCCTTCCGGATCCGAAAAGAGCCAAATACACTTTTGCAGGGTGGTATACCAAGGCTTCCGGAGGGACGAAGATCACGGCTTCGTCCACGGTGACGACAGCCGCCAACCACACACTCTACGCGCACTGGAATACGATTTCCGTGACAGGTGTTTCGGTTTCTCCAACGTCGCTGCTGATGAAGATCGACGATACGGCAACGCTTACTGCTACAGTCAGCCCGTCAAACGCGACGAACGCGGCTGTCACTTGGAGCAGCAGCAACACCTCCGTCGCAACAGTTGACAGCAGCGGCAAAGTGACAGCCGTTGCGAACGGAACCTGCACGATCACAGCCACGGCCAAAGACGGCAGCGGCAAGAAGGGGACCTGCTCCGTAAAGGTCGCCCCTGCAAACTATTTGGATCTGAACGGTTTTATTGACGGAGCGAACGCCACCAATATCAGAAACTTTGGAACTGCTGACATTTATATCAATGGTAAACTGGTAGCGAACGACGTGGGCGACTATTATACAAAGTGGCCGAACGGAACGACTTATGAGATCAAAGATATCAAGGCTGCGACAGGCTGCACCTACAACGGCGTAACAGTAGGCTCTCTGTCCGGAACGATCAACGGCTCTCTGGTGGTGGTTCGGCTGAGCTTTTCTACCGTTTCCTCTCTCACTTTGAATAAGAGTTCCGTCAAGTTGATCGCCCATAAGAGCACAACGCTGACAGCTACCATAAAGCCTTCCAATTCTCCGACCACTACAGTCACCTGGTCAAGCTCAAACCCGAACGTAGCCACTGTGACGAGCAGCGGCAAGGTAACGGGCGTCGGGATCGGAACGGCTACGATTACCGCAAAGGCCGGCGACAAAACCGCGAAATGCGTCGTAACGGTCGAATCCATTTTTTCCGACGTGAAGCCGAGCGCTTACTATTACGACGCGGTCCTATGGGCCGTTGAGCACAATCCCCAGATAACCAGCGGATCGGGAGACGGGAAGTTCTCACCCAACGCGACATGTACCCGGGAGCAGATCGTAACCTTCCTGTGGAATGCGAACGGTAAGCCTGAGCCGTCCTCCACGACAAATCCTTTTTCTGATGTACAGTCTGGAAAATACTACTACAAGGCAGTGCTCTGGGCAGTAGAAAAAGGTATCACGGGCGGCGTAGAAAAGAATCGTTTTGGTGTGGGAGACCCCTGTACCCGCGCCCAGGCTATGACCTTCCTTTGGATCTCCCGCGGCCGTCCGGAGCCGACGACAACAACGAACCCGTTTTCTGATGTGCCGGAAAACAGCTACTACTATAAAGCAGTGCTCTGGGCGGTGAAAAAGGGAATTACAGGAGGCATCGGGAACGGACAATTCGGTCCCAACGAGATCTGCACCCGCGCGCAGATCGTGACCTTCCTGTACAAGGCCTTCGGCTGAGACGGATAAAATGAAAGAAGTAAGAGGAAAATGTCCTCTTACTTCTTTCATTTAAGGATTGATTTTCTGCCGGATATGTTGTAAAATATTCAAAAGAGAGCATGATTGTTAAGGAGCGTTACATGCTGAACGTTGTACTGGTGGAGCCGGAGATCCCGCAGAACACCGGCAATATCTCCCGCACCTGCGCCGCCACCGGCAGCCGCCTGCATCTGATCAAGCCACTGGGCTTTGAGATTTCAGACCGGCAGCTGAAGCGGGCGGGGCTGGACTACTGGCACCTGCTGGATCTTCGGATCTACGAGAACCTGGAGGACTTCTTCTCCCAAAACCAGGTTCGCCAGATGCGGCTTTTTACCACGAAAGCGCCCCGGACCTACACGGAAGCGGATTACGCCGACGAGTGCTATCTCTTCTTCGGCAAGGAGACCAAGGGACTGCCCGAGGACTTCCTCTACGCCCATCCGGCGGACTGCGTGAAGCTGCCCATGATTGAGGAGGCCCGGTCGCTGAATCTCTCCAACGCCGTGGCCGTCGGCGTCTTCGAGGCCCTGCGGCAGCTGAATTTCCCCCATTTGAAGGGCTGGGGGAAGATGAAACCGTAAACCCATCCGCGCCTGCGGAGAAACTATATTCATCGGAGGAACATCGAATGAACTACAACAAGAAAACCGTAGAAGACATCGACGTGCGGGGCAAGCGAGTCCTTTGCCGCTGCGACTTCAACGTCCCCACCAAGGAAGGCAAAATCACCTCTGACAAGCGCATTGTGGCCGCTCTGCCCACCATCAACTATCTGCGTGAGCACGGCGCCCGTGTCATCCTCTGCTCCCACATGGGCAAGCCCAAGGGCGAGTTCAAGCCCGAGCTGAGCCTGAAGGTGGTGGCCGATCGGCTCAGCGAGCTGCTGGGCGTCGAGGTCAAGATGTCCAAGGACGTGGCCGGCGAGGACGCCAAGCGCCTTGCTGCCCAGCTGAAGGACGGCGACGTGATGCTGCTGGAGAACACCCGCTTCATGAAGGGCGAGACCAAGAACGACCCCGAGCTGAGCAAGGCCCTGGCTGATCTGGCCGATATCTTCGTGAACGACGCATTCGGCAGCGCGCACCGCGCCCATTCCTCCACCGCCGGCGTGGCCGACTATCTGCCTGCCGTCTGCGGCTTCCTGATCGGCAAGGAAGTCGGCATCATGGGCAAGGCCCTGGCCGATCCCGAGCGTCCCTTCGTGGCCATCCTGGGCGGCGCCAAGGTCTCCGACAAGCTGAACGTCATCAACAACCTGCTGGAGAAGGTGGACACCCTCATCATCGGCGGCGGCATGGCCTACACCTTCCTGGCCGCCAAGGGCTACAGCGTGGGCACCTCCCTGCTGGACAGCGAGAAGATCGACTACTGCCGGGATATGATGAAGAAGGCGGAGGAGAAGGGCGTTCAGCTGCTGCTCCCCATCGACACCGTCATTGCCAAGACCTTCCCCGACCCCATCGACGGGCCTGTTGAGGTTTGCACCGTGGCCTCCGACGCCATCCCCGCCGACTGCATGGGCCTGGACATCGGTGAGAAGACCCGGGAGCTTTTCGCGGAGGCTGTCAAGTCCGCCAAGACTGTGGTCTGGAACGGCCCCATGGGCGTGTTTGAGAATCCCACCCTGGCCAAGGGCACCATTGCCGTGGCCCAGGCGCTGGCCGATTCCGATGCTGTCACCATCGTGGGCGGCGGTGACTCCGCGGCTGCCTGCGAGCAGCTGGGCTTTGCCGATCAGATCACCCACATCTCCACCGGCGGCGGCGCCTCCCTGGAGTTCCTGGAAGGTCTGGAGCTGCCCGGCATTGCCTGCCTGCAGGACAAGTAAGCTTTCTTTTCGTCAATATTCACAAAAAAGGCGCCCGGAATTTGGCCGGGCGCCTGCTATTTTGTTCATACTATTTTCATAACTCTATGCTATAATGCAATCAGAGGATCCATGCGCTTCAGGACATGGGAGGAGTTATGTGATCATGAACATTCTGTTTTTCCTCACGCCCAAGGCCAGCTGTGAGGTGTTGTACGACGATGAATCCGTCCGGGAGGCCTTGGAACGGATGGAGCTTTCCGGCTACGCCGCCCTGCCCATTATCCGCAAGGAGGACGGCCTGTACCAGGGCACGCTGACCGACGGCGATCTGCTCTGGGCGCTGAAAAACCGCTGCGGCCTGGATCTGAAGGAGGCCCAGCTCACCGGCATCATGGAGATCCACCGGCGGAAGGATTACCTTCCGGTGTCCGTCTCCACCGACATGAACGACGTGCTGCAGAAGGCGCTGGATCAGAATTTCGTCCCCGTGGTGGACGACCGGGGCTCCTTCATCGGCATCGTGACCCGGAAAAGCATCCTGGCCAATTATGTTGCGTCCCGCTGGCTGGAGCGGAACGCGGAGAATTGATACGGAACAGCAGACCCGGAGGCCCAGCGGCCTCCGGGTCTGATTTTTTTCCCTGTTCAGGGCTGAAGGGTCCCGCCGCCGGCGAACCAATCCTCCCCGGGGATCAGGGGCGCGAGACTGAGCTCCTCTCCGTTTTCCCGCAGCACCACAGAACGAATATCCGGCAGGGAGCAGAGGGTGGCGATGAGGGAGCGGATCGCCTGATCTCTGGCCGTGCCCCCAGAGGGCAGGGAATCCGGGGCCAGCTCCACGGTGCAGACGCCGCTGAAGCTTTTGGCCGAAAGGGGCAGCTGCAGCCCATAGAAGGGGGCGTACAGGCCGTTCTGGGGAGAGCGGCTGTAGAGCAGCCGCAGCAGGGCGGCCTCCCTGGTGGCCCCGGACCGGGCTCTGGCCCGGACGGTTATCCGGTGCAGAAGACCGTCCCGCTGACCGGGCAGACAGAGAGTCCCGGCAAATTCGCCCAGCTCCTCCCGCACGGGACCCACCACGGAACCGTCCAGCACCCAGGGGACGGAGAGATCCAGCAGCACGTAGGGCGACAGCCTCCGTCCCTCGGTGTAGAGCTGGACCTGGTTGATCCCGTCCAGCTCGCAGAGGGTGTTCACAACGCTGAGAACGGCCAGCAGCTCCGCCTGTTCGCCCTCCGGGCGGTTGCTGTAGAAGTCGCCGCTCAGGTCCACGGTGCAGACGCCGCCATCCAGGCTCACGTCCAGAATGGCAGTGCCGGGCGGCAGGGCGGAGCGCAGGCCGGCGCTCTCCGGCTTCGTCAGCAGCAGCTCCAGCGCGTATTGGGGCAGCTGGGCGGGGGACATCAGCGGTACGCTGCGCTTTTCCGGCAGCAGGAAGCTGCCCTCCGCGTCGGTGTAGTAGAGGGTCAGCTCCTGGCTTTCCGGTGCGGTGCCGCTGTCAAAGAGCAGAATATCGCTTTCCGACAGAACCAGATCCTCCAGCGTCGCGCCGCCGCGGCTGTTGACCAGGATGCGAACCTTCCGCACACCCTCCAGAGCCAGACCGGTCTTGGCCAGGCAGGCGTAGGAGAGGGCGTGACTGAATTCCTCCGGAGAGTTGGCGTTCCGGACGAGGCGGATCTCCAGCATTCCGCCGCCCCGCTGAACGGAGACCAGATCCGTGTCATGGGAGAAGGGGGAGATCAGGTCTTCGGATTTCGGCCCCAGCAAATAGAGCTGGAAAAGCTCTGTGTCGCTGTAGAGCTCCACGCCCAGATCCCGCTGCTCCCCCCGGATCACCCCGCTGTCGGAGGAAAACGTCGTGACCGCGGTGCGATAGTAAAAGGTGACGGGCTGCAGCATGGGCTTCCGGTCGGAGGAGCTGTCGCAGGCGGACAGGAGCAGAGCCAGCGACAACAGCAAAATCAGGAATTTTTTCATGACAGCTCCTCCTCCGGCATGGGATAATAGGGGAAGCTGACCTGGAAGCAGCAGCCGCCGCCCGGGCGGTCCGTCAGCGTGACGGTGCCGTCGTTCCGCAGCACCATGTCCCGGACGATGGACAGCCCCAGACCTGCGCTGCCCGCCTTCCGGGAGCGGGCCTTGTCCACCCGGTAAAAGCGCTCGAAGACTCTGTCCTTCTCCGGGTCCGGGATGCCGACGCCCGTGTCCTCCACCGAGAGCAGCACGCTGTCGGCCGCCACGCTGCCCCGCAGGAGCACGGTCCCGTTTTCCACGTTGTATTTGATGCCGTTCTCCACAAGATTATACAGGATCTGATACAGATCGTCGGAGGCGGTCAGCACACAGATGTTCTCCGGACAGTCCAGCGCCAGACGCACATGCTGCTTGCGGGCGGTGAGGGTCAGCATCCGCAGCACCCGGTCCGCCACCGGCTCCACCGCCACCAGCTCCCGTTCCTCCACCGGCTTGGTGTCCAGGCGGGTCAGCTCCAGCAGCTTCTGGGTCAGACGGGTGAGCCGGTCCGCCTCCTCGCCCACGTCCGTCACGAATTCCCGCATGGTGGCCTGGTCCATGTCGTTTTGCAGGATGGAGTCTGTCAGCAGCTTGATGGAGGCCAGCGGAGTTTTCAGCTCATGGGAGGCGTTGGAGACGAACTGCTTGCGGACCTCCTCCGATTGCTGCAGCCGCTGGGCAAGCTCGTTGAAGGCCTTGCCCAGACGGGCCACCTCGTCCCGTCCCCGCTCCGGCAGATCCACGGCGTAGTCTCCCTCGTGGAGCTGACGGATGGAGACGAAGAGCTTGCCCATGCGCCGGAAGAACACGATAGAAAAGAGCAGGGAAAAGAGAATCACCAGGGCCTCCATGCCCAGGGAGATCCAGAGAATGTTCCGCTGCAGACTGGAAATCAGAGCGGCCTGGTCCGGGTCCTGCTCCAGCAGATAGACAGCTCCGATGATGCGGTTGTAGGCCACGATGGGAACTCCGGCCTTGGTGAGCAGCTGGTCAGTCTCATAGCGGACGTACACCGCGTCGTTGCCCTCCAAAGCCTCAGCGATCTCCGGGTATAGCACCAGCTTGCCCAGGCCGCTGCCCGGGCCGTAGGAGTCGTAAAGGCAGACGGCGCCCGCGTCCGTCACCAGGATCCTGGCGGTATGCAGGTCCCGGACGGACTGGATGCCCTCTCCCACGTTCTCAGCGGTGAGCCGCTCATAGGTGGAAAAGCCGGACACGATGAGCTGGGCCTTGTCGATGATGGCGTTCCGCTGGGCCGAATAGATCAGGCGGCGGATGGTGATGGGGGCGTAGATATTCAAAAACAGCAGCACCGCAGAGGTGATCAGCACATAGGCGCCGGCGTTCCGAAGCTGGGAGCTGCCCAGCAGATCGCGAAGCCGATGCCGGGATTCAGACCTTGAAATAGTATCCAACTCCCCACTTTGTCAGAATGTGTTCCGGGCGGGCGGGATTCCGCTCCAGCTTCTCCCGGATGCGGCGGATGTGGACGTCCACCGTGCGGATGTCGCTGCGGTAGTCGTCCCCCCAGATGATGTCCAGCAGATTTTCCCGGGAATAGACCCGGTTTGGATTCCGCAGCAGCAGCTCCACCAGGTCAAATTCCTTGGCGGTGAGCTCCACGGGCCTGCCGTTGATGGAGGTGCTGCGGCTCTGAGAATCCAGACAGATGCCGCCCCGGAGAATGCAGGTGTCCGCCTGCCGGGTGGCTGTGCGCTTGAGAATGGCCCGGATCCGGGCCTTCAGCTCCAGTATGTTGAAGGGCTTGGTGAGATAGTCGTCAGCCCCGTAGTCGAAGCCCAGCAGCTTGTCCATGTCCTCGGCCTTGGCCGTCAGCATGATAATGGGTACGTCGGAGAATTGTCGGATGCGGCGGCAGGCCTCCAGCCCGTCCATCACGGGCATCATCACGTCCAGCACGATGAGCCGGACCTCCGGATCCTGGGCCAGCTGCACCGCGTCCATGCCGTTGGTGCCGCTGACCACCTCGTAGCCCTCGTTTTCCAGATTGTAGCTGATTCCCTTGACCAGCAGCTCCTCGTCGTCAATGATCAGTATTTTCACGGCTTTCCTCCACGTAAACCAGATCCCGAATTCCCGCGAAGATTCCCTCACCGATGCCCGCCACCTCCATCAGCTCCGCGGCGCTTTTGAAGGCGCCGTGGGCCTGTCGGTAGGCAAGGATCCGCTCCGCCCTGGTCTGACCGATCCCCGGCAAGGTCATCAGCTCCTCCAAGCCGGCCCGGTTGAGCTCGATCCGCACGGGCTCCGTCGGCGGGGAGGGGAGGCTGCGGGCCTGGGCGCTCTCGGCGGGAGCCGGGCTGCGCTGGGTGCTCAGAACCGGACCGGAGCGGGAGCCCCGGCCCAGGGCGTAGCCTGCCAGAAGCAGCACGAAGCACAGCGTCAGCAGGGGAAACAAAAGCTTCCGAAATCTTTTCATGACAAGTTCCGGTCCTTTCCGTTGACAAGCGGCGATTTTTTGGTATAATTCATGGTAGCGGGTATTCGGGAAAGTCTGTACTGCCTGCGTTCTTACGGAATCTATTATAGCACAGCATGTCGGCACAAGGCAACTTTTGATTTTAAATATATGGTGAAAATAATGAAAAAATACAGATTTTTCTCGCTGATATTGACCTTTGCTCTGTTAATCTGTCTGCTGGTCCCTGCGGTCCGGGCGGAGGAAACCGCACCCGAGACCACCCAGACCCAGGAGACTGAGGCGCCGTGGGCGGACGACCCCGCGGGCTACCGGGAGAACCAGCTCACCGGCGCGCCGGAATATGAGGCGGGCTGCGACACGGCGCTGCTGCTGGAGATGAATTCCGGCATCGTGATCTACGCCAAAAACGCGGAGCAGAACGTGTATCCCGCCAGTCTGACCAAGATTATGACCTGCCTTGTGGCGATCCAGTACGCCGCCAAGGATCTGGACAAGGTCATCACAGTTACGGACACCGCCTTGGCGGGCATCGCAGAGGCGGGGGGCGAGGTCCGGCTGAAGGAAGGGGAGCGCTTGACCCTGCTGGACGCCCTGTACTATCTGATGGTCAGCTCCGACAACGAGGCGGCCAACGTGATCGCGGAGTACGTGGCGGGGGATATCCCCTCCTTCGTCAGCCTCATGAACAAGACCGCCAAGGAGCTGGGCTGCACCGGCACCCACTTCGCCAATACCCACGGCCTGCACGATCCCAACCACTATACCACCGCCCGGGATCTGAGCGTCATCACCCGCAAGGCTCTGACCTATGAGCTGTTCCGGGAGATCTGCGGCACGGCCGAGTACAGCGTCCCCGCCACCAATCTCTCCGACGCCCAGAAGCTCACCACCACCAACTACCTGATTCTGAACAACGGTAACCGCTATCTGGACGACAACGGTAACTACTATTCCTATTACCGCAGCGACGTCTCCGGCGTCAAGACCGGCTACACCAGCGCTGCGGGCCGCTGCGTGATCGCCCGGGCCTCCGACGGCAACATGGATCTGCTCTGCGTCATCATGGGGGCTCAGACCCGGATGATGGCGGACGGCAGCGTTCGTTACGACAATTTCGTGGAGGCCAAGAAGCTGCTGAACTACGGCTTTGAAAACTATGCCTACGCCAAGGTGGCCTTTGCCGGCATCAGCCCCATGTTTACCGAGAATGTGCAGTACGCCCAGGATAAGCGGGGCGTGGTGCTGATTCCCTCCGCCGACGTCAACTGCCTGCTGCCCAAGGAGTATGACAAGGACAAGGTGGCCACCAGCTATGAGCTTTACGACAGCAAGGGCCTCGTGGCCCCCCTGGAGCAAGGGCAGAAGGTGGGCAGACTGCTGGTGACCTACGACGGCGTCTCGGTGGGCTCTGCGGAGCTGGAGACCCTGACTGCCGTGGAGGAAAAGAGCGTTGACAAGGCCATTGCCGACATCACCGGCCAGGATAAAACGGAGGAGGAGAAGACCACCCTGCAGAAGCTGCTGAGCTACTGGTATCTGCCGCTGCTGGTGATCGTCGGTCTGTTCCTCATTCTGCTGATTCGCAACGCCGTCTATCGGCATAACCGCCGCAAAGCCCTGGAGCGACGCCGCAGACGGGCCGCCCTGCGGGATCGGAATGCCGCCCAGCGGCAGCAGCAGGAGGTTGACCAGAACCGCGGCACCCGGAAGGCGCCCGGCCCGGAAGCCACCCGGCGGCTGCCGTCCACGGAGGACCGCCGGGGAGGCAGATCATGAGTCCCCGCCCCGTCCCCCCGGAATGGGAGCAGCTGCAAGAACGATGTGAACAATGCAATGCCTGCCAGCTTGGCCGGACCAGGACCAAGCTGGTATTTGGCGTAGGGAAAAAGGACAGCCCCGTCCTGTTCGTCGGGGAGGGCCCCGGCCAGCAGGAGGATCTGCAGGGGGAGCCCTTTGTCGGCGCTGCGGGGAAGCTGCTGGACGAGATGCTCTCCATCATCGACCTCGGCAGAGACAACTGCTACATCGCCAACGTGGTCAAATGCCGTCCCCCCGGCAACCGGGATCCCAGGCCGGAGGAGCAGGAGGCCTGCGTGGGCTGGCTCTATGAGCAGATCCGGCTGATCCAGCCGAAGCTCATCATCTGCCTGGGCCGCATCGCCGCGGGGGTGCTGATCCGCAGGGACTACCGCATCACCCGGGAGCACGGCCAGTGGATCCAGAAAAACGGAATCTGGTACACCGCCGTCTACCACCCCTCCGCCCTGCTCCGGGACCTGAGCCGCCGCCCCGAGGCCTTTCTGGACCTCTTGAACATCCGGGACAAGATCAACGAAGTCTGCCCGGAGCTCTATCAATGAAGCATCGCCTTCTTTCAGATCAATCGTATGCTTAAGAACGAAAAACGTCTTCGCTGCAGAGCCCTCCTGCCTGTGGTCTTCACCCTGGCCTGGCCCACCATGCTGGAGGAGCTGATGCAGACCGCCGTGCAGTACATCGACACCGCCATGGTGGGCAAGCTGGGCACCGACGCCACCGCGGCGGTGGGCTCCACCGCCACGGTGAACTGGCTGGTGGGCACCACCATCTATGCCTTCGGCATCGGTTTTCTTGCCTATATTTCCCAGGCCCTGGGGGCGGGGGAGAAGGAACGGGCCAGAGGAGCCGCGGCGCAATCCGTTCTGATGGTGCTGCTGTCGGGCTGTCTGTTTACGGTCCTCACCGCGGCCCTCAGCGCCCGAGTCCCCGTGTGGATGCAGGTGGAGCCCCGGCTGCAGGCCCTGGCATCCCGCTATTTTCTGATCATCTATCTGCCCATGCTGCCCCGGGCCGCCAGCGTCATCTTCGGCACCGTGCTGCGGGCGGCGGGAGATACGAAAACCCCCATGCGGGTGGGGGTCGGCGTCAACGTGCTGAACGTGGTGCTGAACTTCCTGCTGATCTATCCCACCCGGACCGTCCGCGTCCTCGGCCTGGATCTGACCCTCTGGGGCGCCGGGCTGGAGGTCACGGGCGCCGCAGTCGCCAGCGCCGTCAGCTTCACCTTTGGAGGCGCTGCCATCACCCTGGCCCTGCTGCGGCATCCCACCATTTCCCCCAGGGGCTATTCGATCCGCCCGGACCGGCGCATCCTGCGGCCCTTCTTCCGGGTCGCCCTGCCCAATATGGCCCAGCGCTTCACCACATCTCTGGGCTACGTGGTCTTCGCCGCCATGATCAACGCCCTGGGGGACGTTTCCACCGCGGCCCATACCGTGGCCAACACGGTGGAGTCCGCCTTCTACATTCCCGGCTATGGGATGCAGGCTGCCGCGGCCACTCTGACGGGCAACGCCATCGGCATGCGGGACCGGCAGCGGCAGCGGGATCTTTCTGCGGTGATCGTGGCCGTGGAGCTGCTCATGATGCTGGTGACCGGGGGACTGCTCTTTGCCTTCGCACCCCAGATGGTCCGGGTCTTCAGCAAGGATCCCCAGGTAATCGGGCTGGGCAGCACGGTGCTTCGCATGGTGGCCTGCTCAGAGCCTGTCTACGGCATTTCCATCGTGGTGGAGGGCATGCTCCAGGGCGCGGGCGAAACGAAGGCCCCCTTCGTCTTCAATGTGATCGGCATGTGGGGCGTCCGCATCCTGGGCACCTTCCTGTTCACCCGCTTTTGGGGCGGAGGCCTTGTGGCAGCCTGGGGCTGCATGATCGCCCATAATTTACTGCTCTGCCTGCTCTTTACGGGCTACTATCGCAGGCTGGAAAGGAATACGTTTCATGGGAAAAACAGCGATTTATCCGGGGTTCTTTGATCCCTTCACCAACGGCCACCTGGACATCGTCCGCAAGGCCGCCGACATTTTCGAGCGGGTGGATATCGTCATCGGCGTCAACGCCCAGAAGGCCCGCACATTCCCTGCCGAACGCATCGCAGCCGCAATCACCGAGACCCTTGCGCAGCAGGGGATCCGGAACTGCCGCGTGGTGATCTGGAACGGCCTGGTGGCGGAGTATGCCAGGCTTCAGAACATAGGCTATATGATCCGGGGGCTGCGGAACAACATGGACTACAACTACGAGGAGAACATCGCCTCCGTCAATAAGCTGATCAACCCGGAGCTGGAATCCGTCTACTTCCGCTCCAACAACATCGCGGTTTCATCTTCCATGGTGAAGGAGCTCCACAGCTACGGCAAGGACGTTTCCAACTACGTCCCCGCCGCCGTCCTGCCGCTGCTGGAGGGTTGATTTTGCGGTTGCGCGGTCTTTGCGCAGGGACGAGGTGATACGATGGCAAAATCGGAAAATCAAAAACTGAAGCTTTTGCTCTTGAAGGACTATCTGGAGCGCAACACGGATCCGGAGCATCCCGCCAGCCTCCAGGACATCCTGAGCTATCTGGAGAGCCGGGGCGTTCTGGCTGAGCGGAAAAGCGTCTACCGGGATATCCAGACCCTGCTGGACTACGGCTGCGATATTGTGGCGACCAGGGGTAAGTCCGCCGCCTATTATATGAACGCCTCCACCTTTGACATGGCGGAGCTGAAGCTGCTGGCGGACGCGGTGATTTCCTCCAAATTTCTCACAGAGAAGAAATCCGCCGAGCTGCTGAAAAAGCTGGGGACCCTCACCAGCCGCCACCAGGCGCTGGAGCTGCGGCGGGATCTGGTGGTCTCAGGCCGGGTCAAGTCCATGAACGAGAGCGTTTTCTACAACGTGGACGCCCTGCATGAGGCTATTCGCGGCAACAGTCAGATCCGCTTCCGCTATTTTGAGTGGGGACGGAACGGGGAGCGGGTTTACCGCAAGGAGGAACGCAGCGCCAGTCCCTACGCCCTGTGCTGGGACGACGCCAATTACTATCTGATCTCCTATACCGCCGAGCATGGGATCACGCATTTTCGGGTGGACAAGATGGCGGACATCCGCTGCACCGGGGAGCCCAGGATTCAAAACGAACAGACCAGAGCCCTGTATCTGACCAATTACGGCAAAGAGATCTTCGGCATGTACAACGGGCAGCTGCAGCAGGTCCGCATGCGCTTTGACAACAGCCTCACCGGCGTGGTGATCGACCGCTTCGGCAAGGACCTCATGCTGATCCCGGACGGACCGGAGCATTTTACCTGCGTGGCGGAGGTGATGGTCTCGCCCCTCTTTTTCGGCTGGGTGGCGTCCTTCGGCACCCGGGTCCGGCTTCTGTTCCCAGCCTCCGTTGTTGCCGAATACCGGGACTATATCGCTGAGATCCATAAGCTCTACAGCAATCCCCGGGGAGGGCAGCCCGCCGCCTTCCCGGCCACGGAATGAAATTTTGACTGAAAGGAATTCCACCATGAGCGAAAAACGCAAGGAGACCCTCCGGGCCCTGAAATTCACCCTGTTCTCCATCTCTGCCGGCGTCATCCAGATCGGCGTCACCACCCTGCTCCACGAGGTCCTGGGCATGACCTACTGGGTCGCCTATCTGATCGGCCTGGTCTGCTCCGTGGTCTATAACTTCACGGTGAACAAAAAGTACACCTTCCATTCCGCCGCCAACGTCCCCGTGGCCATGGCGAAGCTCTTCGCCTTCTACTGCGTCTTTACGCCCCTGTCCACCCTCTGGGTGAAGTATTTCACCGAGACGCTGGGCTGGAACGAATACCTGGTCCAGGGCGGCACCATGCTGATCAACTTCGTCACCGAGTACCTGTTCACCCGCTTCTTCATTTACAAAGGTCAGATAGACAACGACGGCACGGTATAAAAAACGGACCCGCTATCCGATTTCGGAAAGCGGGTCCGTTGTCAGTTCTCAGAAGGTCGCGACCTCCTGGGCCGGGGCCTGGGCGGGCTCCACGGAAATCGCCGTCAGGATGGGTCCGGGGCCCTTGAAAAGGGGATGGGACTTCACCTGGACCTTGGCCGTTACGGTGACCCAGGAGCGCATCTCCAGCTTCTGGCAGTCCGGGTACTTGCAGGGCAGGCCCATGAAGGTGATGTCCGCCTCGCAGCAAGTCATCACGAAGCGCCCCGGGGCGAAAAGACCGGGCTTGTCGTTCTTCAACCGGGCCACCTGTCCCTTGAAGCGGACGGTCTTGCCGTTGTACTTCTTGGGCTCCTCTGTGATGTCCCGGTAGAACAGCGCGTAATCCTCGTCCTCCACGGTGACGATGGGGGCGTTCAGATCGAAGGGCAGGGGATCGGGAATGTCGTCAAACT
>CAMNHH010000041.1 GCA_946539175.1 uncultured Clostridia bacterium
GCGTCTACAGCAACACCAACTTCAAGGTTGATGCCGCTGAGTACGTGGACGGCTACGTCTTCATGGCCGCTGCTGACGGCTGGTTCTACGCGGCTCCTCTGGATGCCCTGGACGAGGCCGAGGCTGTGGGCAAGTATGCCGACAAGACCGCGAAGATCTACGACATGGCCTTCAACTACGACAACAATAAGCTCTATGCCCTGGGCCTGGACAACACCATCTATGAGGTGGATCTGGTCACCGGCAAGCTGACGCCTGTTGTTGTTCTGACGCTGAACACCACCACCGGCGTTTACGCCGTGGCCAACACCCTGGCCATCGACGACGACGGCACCTTCTACGTGGCCAACTACGGCGCCACCTCCTCCGTCAAGCTGTTCAAGTTCGAGCTGCCCGAGGAGGAAGAGCCCGAAGAGCCCGAACCCGAGGCTCCCGCAAATCTGGTTGCCGGCTTCTACTTCGACGGCGCCAACGCGGATCTGTCCGTGGAGGGCTGGACCTTCGTGGACAAGGACGGCGACGGCAAGAACTGGAGCTGGTCCAATGCTGCTACCCCCGGCGGCGCCTCCGGTGACGCCTGCATCGTCTCTTACTCCTATCAGGGCGGCGCTCTGACCCCCGACAACTGGGCCATTTCTCCCGCTGTTGATATGAGCAACAGAACCAACTCCAAGCTTTCCTTCTACGCACAGAACTGGAGCTCCTCCTATGCCGACACCATCGCCGTCTACGTTGGCACTACTCCCAACCCCGACGAGATGACCAAGCTGGGCGATGACTTCATCCCCGTCTCCGGTTCCTGGAATCCCTACGTGTTTGACCTGCCTGAAGAGCTGGCCAGCGCACCTGAGGTCTATGCGGCAATCCGGCACTACAACTGCAGCGACATGTACCGCATCTATATTGACTCCGTGGAGTTCCTTGGCGACAATACCTCCGCCGAAGAGCCCGTGGAGCCCGAGGAGCCCGTGATCGAGCCCGTCGCTCTGGCTGTCGATCCCGTCGGCACCATGGGTGTCTGGAACTACAGCCTCGGCGGCTCCCTGGCCTGGGACCACAACGAGGACGTGCTGTACTTTGCCGGCAACTACAACGCCACCACCGACACCGACCACAACCTGTTCACCGTCAACACCTCCACCGGCAAAGCCACCAAGGCCGGCGCCGCCGGTAAGACCAACCCCGGCCGCTTCTACGTCTGCCTGACCGGCCTGATCATTGTTCCTGTCAAGGACGCTCTGATCAAGCCCACCGAGGAGCCCACCGAGCTGATCGTTGAGCCTCTGGAGCTGAACCTGCTGAAGGGCCAGACCACCGACCTGCGGATCAACGTCATGCCTTGGACTCTGATCGACAAGAGCTACACCGTGGAAAGCGCCGATCCTTCCATTGCCACGGTCAACGAGAAGGGCACTGTCACCGGTGTTGAAGTGGGTGAGACCACCATTACGGTTTCCACCGTCGCCGAGCCCGTGCTCACCAAGGAAGTCCACGTCGTCGTGGAGAATGCCCCCGAGGTCGAGCTCCGCGGCATCATCTGGGACGAGAACGGCAAGGGCCAGGCCTCTGTCTTCAACTCCAATGATCCCGCTGCCTGGACCGCCGAGGCTCAGGTTGGCGCCTTCCGCTTTGGCATCCTGGTGGACGACAAGGTCTACGGCTCCACCGACGATACCATGATGTACTACGACGCCGACACCTATGAGGTCACCAACCTGGGCGGCATCGTGTCCATGTGGATCCCCTCCGACGGCATCGAGATTCCCGAGGACATGACAGTTGCATGGGGCCTGGACAAGGGCTTCCGCGTCGGCGGCCTGTGCAACAACGGCACCTACTTCGAGGTCCTGAATCCCGAGGCCGGCAACCTGAACTACTGGAATCTGAGCTCCTACTACTCCGCTGATCCCATGGCGGTGATCACCACCATCGGACGTGGCCCCGCCACCATCAACGGCACCACCTATGAGGACTGCCTGCATGCTCTGGTCATCACCGAGAGCGGCCGTATGTGGGACTTCTTCTTCGACAATGAAGGCTCCCTGCGCCGCGTCGATACCGGCCTGAGAATCAACGTGCCTCTGGAGGGCGTCTCCGATCCCACCAACGAGACCTGGGCCTCCCTGCACTACAACGAGGAGAACAACTTCCTGTACCTGTCCCTGTACAACGGCGCGGACGACTACGCCCACCTGTACGCCATTGATTACGCGGATCCCAGCCGCATGGCTGAGCTCGGCAACTTCAATGAGAACGTGTGGCCCGTTGTCGGCCTGCATGAGTATGAGCCCGCCACCGATCTGATTCTGAAGGTTGATCCCACTGAGATCGAGCTCTTCGAGACCCAGACTGCTGAGCTGAACGTCAAGGTCAAGATGGGCGAAACCAACGAGTACACCGTTGAGGTTGCCGATCCTGCCATTGCCTCCTATGAGGACGGCGTTGTCACCGGTCTGAAGGCCGGCGAGACCGACATCATTGTCACCACCGTGGATTCCAACTCCGAGGGCGTGCAGCTCACTGAGACCATCCATGTGGTCGTGAAGCCTCTGGTTGCTCTGAACCTCACCGTCAAGGGTCAGGTGACCGACGCCAAGGGCGCCCGCTTCACCTCCATCCTGCTGGACGGCCCCACCGCCGGCGCCAGAGGCCCCGAGGCTCCCTTCGACGTGACCACCGGCGGCCGCTTCGGCGACCACTACATGGCGGGCACTGCCAGCACCCACAAGGTTCTGACCGCCGAGGGCTTCGAGGAAGAGGATCTGAACATGGGCTTCGCCCAGTACGCCTCCTATCCTCCCACCGACGTGGCCAACTACCCCTCCTTCATCAATGAGGACGGCGAGTTCGAGCAGAACTACGTGCTGTTCCCCGTCACCGCCGGCTACCTTGTCACCCCCGACCTGTATGGCTGGAACCTGAGCTCCTATGTCTCCGACATGGCTGGCTTTGCCTTTGCTGGTCTGGATGAGGCTGACGACGGCAGCACCCTGTATGTCTACTACATGCTGACCGCCTCCGGCGTTCTGTATGAGATCGACATCAACCCCGTCACCGGCACCATCACCACCTTCCAGGCGCTGCTGGAGACCGGCATCACCGTGGAGGATCAGAACAACCTGTCCATGGCCTTCGTCTACGGCGTGGACGTGACCTACTCCGAGGACACCGAGTCCTACGGCCTGGTCGTCGCCAACAACGAAGACAAGACCATGTGGTTCATCGACTTCCAGACTGGCGAGGTCGGCATGATCGGTACTCTGGACGCGGACAACGTGTCCGGCCTGGTGGGCTACTTCGACGAGATCGTCACCACCGCTGACGAGATCCCCGTGGATCCCTTCGAGGGCGCCGAGGCTGTTGCCTCCTTCGACTTCGAGGCAGATCCCGCTGACTGGACCTTCGTGGACGCCGACGCCGACAACAACGGCTGGCTGTGGAACCAGAGCAGCGCCATCGCTGGCTGGTTCACCGGCGCTGTGGATCTGACGGATCAGGCCTATGAGGGCACCGGCTGCATCATGTCCGCCTCCTACACCAACACCTTCGGCGAGCTGACTCCCGACAACTGGGCCGTCTCCCCCGCCATCGACCTGAGCGAGGCCGGCGAGGACACCTACTTCTCCGTCTTTGCCAAGGGCATGGACAGCAACTACGCCGCTGAGAACTTCGCTCTGTATGCTGGCACCTCTGCTGATCCCAGCGAGATGGTCAAGATTTCCGATGACTTCACCGCCACCGGCTCTTACAAGCGTTACTACGCTGACCTGTCCGATTTCGTCGGTCAGAGCGAGGTCTACGTGGCCATCCGTCACTACAACATCAGCGACATGTACATCCTGGACGTTGACAAAGCTGAGATCCTGACCGGTGTGAACATGGGCGACGACTCCGGCGCCATTGCGCAGCCCATCGACGTCACCGCCCGCGCCTACACCGGCGCTGAGATGGCCAAGATCGGTGACGGCATCGCTGTCATGGGCAATGCTGCCTCCATGAACTACGCTGCTTCCGACATCGAGATGGTCAAGGTCGGCGCCTCCAACGAGACCACCGGCTCCACCAACGCCATCAGAGGCAAGGTCGTCAGCCTGGATACCCGCAAGCCCATCGATGATACCGTGGCCGCTGACGGCGACGTCACCATCGTCCTGACCGAGGATGAGGACGTCACCAACGGCCTGATCACCGTCACCTACGATCCCGAGGTCCTGACCTTCGTGGACGCGCTGCCCACCGCTGAGTTCAGCTCCGTCCATGTGGAGAATGGCGTCATCACCCTGGCTTACGCCTCCGCTGAGGAGATCACCGCCGAGGAAGTGCTGGCTACCCTGAACTTCACTTACAACGAGGACGCCGGCGTTGACACCGTCGTGGTCGTGGAAACGCAGGAGCGCGGCAGCGACGTCGCTGTTGAGGAAGAGCCTCTGGAGATCCCCGTCGTGGCTGCGCCTCATGAGCACGTCTACGGCGAGCCCGTGTGGACCTGGACCGAGGACCTGAGCGCTGCCACCGCCACCTTCACCTGCGAGAAGGGCGACGACACCCAGACCCTGGACGCCGAGATCACCGTGGAGACCGTGGCCCCCGGCTGCACCGAGGAAGGCAAGACCGTCTACACCGCCACCGTGGAGTTCAACGGCGAGACCTTCACCGACGTGAAGGAGGTTGCCATTGCGGGCACCGGCCACAACTACGGCGAGCCCGTGTGGAACTGGGAGAGCAGCGACGACACCGCGGAGGACCTGGTCGTCACCGCCACCTTCACCTGCGAGAACTGCGACGACGAGGAAGTGCTGGAGGCCGAGGTCACTGTTGAGACCATCGCTCCCACCTGCACCGAGGCCGGCAAGACCGTCTACACCGCCACCGTGGAATTCGAGGGTGAGACCTACACCGATACCAAGGAAGAGACCATCGAGGCTCTGGGCCATGACTTCGGTGAATGGACCGAGACCAAGGCTCCTTCCTGCACCGAGGCCGGTGAGGAATCCCGTACCTGCTCTCGCTGCGACGTGGTCGAGACCCGCGAGGGTGCTCCCGCTCTGGGCCATGACTTCGGTGAATGGACCGAGACCAAGGCTCCTTCCTGCACCGAGGCCGGTGAGGAATCCCGTACCTGCTCTCGCTGCGACGTGGTCGAGACCCGCGAGGGTGCTCCCGCTCTGGGCCATGACTTCGGTGAATGGACCGAGACCAAGGCTCCTTCCTGCACCGAGGCCGGTGAGGAATCCCGTACCTGCTCTCGCTGCGACGTGGTCGAGACCCGCGAGGGTGCTCCCGCTCTGGGCCACAGCTACGGCGAGCCCGAGTGGAGCTGGACTGAGGACTTCAAGGAAGCCACTGCCAAGTTCGTCTGCGAGCGCTGCGACGACGAACAGATCCTGGATGCCGAGGTTGCCCACGAGTACCTGGAGGACAAGACCGTTCATACCGCCACGGTCGAGTTCGAGGGCGAGACCTACACCAACGTGGTGGAAGGCCCTGCCGTTGAGATCGTGACCTATGAGCTGACCACCGAGCTGAAGGACGGCGACCAGATCGTCATCTACAACCCCGAGGCCGGCAAGGCCATGTCCAACGAGGCTTACAAGACCTACTACCGTGTCGGCAAGGACATCGCTCCTGTCGACGGCAAGATCATCAACCCCGACGCTGACCTGGTCTGGACCGTCACCGCTGTTGAGGGCGGCTTCGAGCTGACCGACGCCGAGGGCCACAAGCTCTCCATCGGTGAGAAGAACTCCCTGCCCAGCGACGACCAGTACACCGTCTGGTTCGTGGATACCGACGAGGAAGGCAACTGCTACCTGGTCAACAAGAACGCGCCTGTCGGCAAGTCCGGCGATCCCAAGGCGGTTGAGTGGTACGGCAGCGACTTCACTGCTTACTACCTGACCAAGGGCAACGGCGCCTTCATCATCGAGTTCTACGGCAAGGTTCCCACCGAGCACGAGTGCCCCTGCGCGAAGTTCGAGGATATGCCCGAGTACGGCACCGTGGAGCATGACGCCATTGACTGGGCCTTCACGCACAACGTCACCGCCGGTGTCGACGAAACGCACTTCGGCACCGAGGAGACCGTGACCCGCGCCCAGGCTATGATGTTCCTGTGGGCCTCCCTCGGCAGACCCGAGCCCACCACCACTGAGAATCCCTTCGTGGATGTCCAGGAGGGCAAGTGGTACTACAAGCCCATCATGTGGGCTGTGGAGAACCAGATCACCGCTGGTGTTGACGCAACCCACTTCGGCATCAACGAGACCTGCAACCGCGGCCAGATCCTGACCTTCATCCGCGCCTACGCCGGATTCCCCAACGCGACGATCGAGAATCCTTACTCCGACATCACGCCGGGTAAGTATCCCGCTCCCGCCGCTCTGTGGGCTTACGAGGAAGGCTTCGAGATGGGCGAGGACGGCAAGTTCAATGCCAATACGCCTTGCACCCGCTGCTCCACTGTGACCTACATCTACAAGTACCTGCTGAAGAACGACAAGCTGGAGCCCTGATGCAGGCACAGCGCAGTGAACCCTGACGCATAAACCCGGCCCGGAGCGGGCAACCGCTCCGGGCAACAGAACAACAAAAAAACATGGCTGCCTCGGCAGCCATGTTTTTTTGTTGTCATTCCGAGCGCGGCGGAGTCGAAGCATCCGTCAATCCAGCCCGTAAATGCGGCTGAACTTCTCCTCCAGGTAGTCGGTGAAGTATTTGGGGTCGAAGGGCTCGCCCAGGGCCCGCTCCAGCAGCTCCATGGGATCGTAGAGCTTGCCGTACTTCCAGATATGCTCCTCCAGCCAGCCGGTGATGGGCCGCAGGTCGCCGGAGCGGATGGCCCCGTCCACGTCCACGCACTCCTTCATTTTGGCCAGCATCTGGGCGCCGTAGGCGGAGCCCAGGGCGTAGGAGGGGAAGTAGCCCACGTTGCCGCCGGACCAGTGGCTGTCCTGCAGCACGCCCCGCCGGTCGTCGGGCACCTCAATGCCCAGGTACTCCCTGTACTTGGCGTTCCAGATTCTCGGCAGCTCCTCCACGGCGATGCTGCCGTCAAAGAGGCCCTTTTCGATCTCGTAGCGCACCAGCACGTGGAGGGCGTAGGTCAGCTCGTCCGCCTCCGTGCGGATCAGGCTGGGCTCCGCCTTGTTGACGGCCAGATACATCTGCTCGGCGGTGACGCCCGCCAGCTGCTCCGGGAAGAGCTCCTGCATCCTGGGGAAGATCAGCTCGATGAAGGCCCGGCTCCGGCCCACGTAGTTCTCCATGAAGCGGGACTGGCTCTCATGGACGGACATGGACACGCCGCCGGAGAGCAGGGTCCCCTCCAGCTCGTCGGCGGAGTGGAGCTCGTACAGGGCGTGGCCCCCCTCGTGGATCACGGAGTACATGGAGTACACCGGGTTCTCCTCGTGGTAGTGGGTGGTGACCCGCACGTCCTTCTTGTTGAAGAAGGTGGTGAAGGGATGCTCCGTCTCCCCGACGCCGCAGCGCTTCCGGTCCACGGTGATGACCTGCAGCAGATAGTCGGTGAAGCGCCGCTGGACCTCGGTGGGGTAGACCTTCCCCCAGATGAAGCTGTCGTCGATCTGGGGCTTTGCCATGACCTTTTTCAGCAGCGGCACAATCCGCTCCTTCAGGGCGCCGAAGAAGGCGTCGGTGCGCTCCATGGTGAGCCCACGCTCGTAGCGGCTGAGCTGGGTGTCGTAGGGGGCCTGGTCCGGCTTGTAATACTTGGCGAAGCGGACGTTGGCGGCGAAAATATCCCGGATGATGGGGGCGAAGCCGGCAAAGTCGCTGTCCAGCTTGGCCCTGTGCCACACGGCGTCGGCCCGGTTCAGCAGCTCCGCGTAGCCCACATATTCCGCCTGGGGAATGGCGGCGGTGTATTCGTTCTCCCGCAGGAAGAGCTCGATCTCCCTGCGCTCCGGGGCGCTGAGCGCCTCCTTGCGGGCCTCCAGATATTTGGCGGCCTCCATCAGCGCCGGGTCGGTCTCCGCCCGGTAGGCGCAGCCGGAGAGATAGGCCAGGGTCCGGCCCCGTCCCTCGGCGGACTCCTCCGGCGCGGTGGTGGCCCCGTCGAAGGACAGCATCCCCATGGCGTGATGCAGGGCCTTCAGCTGGGCGACGTGGTCCCGGAAGACTGTCTTGGCTTCTTGGATGGTCATGGGGCGCTCTCCTTTACAGCCTGCAATACGCCGCGGCGGTCCTGGCGGCCAGGGCCGCGTTGTTGTAGACCAGCCGGATGTTGCTCTCCAGGCTGTCGCCGCCGGTGAGATCCTTCACCTTGGCCAGCAGATAGGGGGTGGTGGCCTTGCCGTGGATGCCGTCCTTGACGGACTGGGCAATGGCCTCGTCGATGGCCTTGTTGATCACGTCATAGTCCATGGCGTATTCCTCGGGGATGGGGTTGGTCACCAGAATGCCGCCCTTGAGCCCCAGATCCCGCTGGACCTTGAAGACCTTGGCCAGCTCCTCGGGGCTGTCAATCTCATAGTCCACGGCAAAGCCGCTGCGGCGGGTGTAGAAGGCAGGCAGCTCCTTGGTGCCGTAGCCCAGCACGGGGACTCCGTGGGTCTCCAGATACTCCAGAGTCAGGCCCAGGTCCAGAATGGACTTGGCGCCGGCGCAGACCACCATCACGGGGGTGTTGGCCAGCTCCTCCAGGTCGGCGGAGATGTCCATGGTGGTCTCGGCCCCCCGGTGAACGCCGCCGATGCCGCCGGTGGCGAAAATCTGGATGCCCGCCATGTGGGCGATCATCATGGTGGTGGTGACGGTGGTGGCACCGTCCATGCCCTTGGCCACGATCACCGGCAGATCCCGGCGGCTGGCCTTGGTGACGGCCTGGCCGGTCTTGCCCAGATATTCGATCTCCTCGGGGGTCAGACCCGCCTTCAGGCGGCCCCCCAGAATGGCGATGGTGGCGGGCACCGCTCCGTTCTCCCGGATCACCTTCTCCACGTTCAGCGCCGTCTCCACGTTCTGGGGATAGGGCATGCCGTGGGAAATGATGGTGCTCTCCAGAGCCACCACCGGCTTCCCGGCGGCCACAGCCGCCGCGACCTCAGGCTTGACGTCCAAATAAGCGTTCCAATTCATATCATGTTCCTCCTTATGCAGGGGCGGCCATCGGCCGCCCGCGTATTTTCGCAGAGGCGGTCATCGGCCGCCCGCACATCCGCAGGGACGGTCATCGGCCGGCCCTGCGGCCGGATCCGCTCGCCGTCTGGCTGCGGTTTGATTCAGCTTGGGGTTGATGGTTTCCGCGCCCTCCACGGCGATGGCGCTGCAGGCCAGGGCGAAGCGGGCGGCCTCTTCCATGGGCAGATCGTCCAGATAGGCCCGGACGAAGCCCGCCATCATGGCGTCGCCGCCGCCGCTGGCGTTCATCAGCTCCGTGGGCGGGCAGGGAACCAGGCAGCGGGCCGTATCCCAGGCGCAGTAGACGCCCTTCGCCCCCAGGGAGATGCAGACCCGCCGCAATCCCGTCTGCAGCAGCTTCGCCGCCGCCAGCTCCAGACTGTTCCGGTCTGTGATGGAAACCCCGGACAGCAGCTCCGCCTCCAGCCGGTTGGGCTTCAGCAGAAAGAGCCTCCCCAGCAGAGGCCGCAGCTTCTCCGCCTTGGTGACGGAAACCGGGTCCGCGAAGATGGGAGCGGCGCAGTGCTTTGTCAGCCAGTCCAGGCTCTCGGCGGGGAGGTTTGTCTCCGTCACAATGGCGGCGGCCCCCTCCAGAAGCCCTCGATTGTGGGCCAGGTAGGCCGGGCTGATTCGCTCCGCCAGCACCCCATCGCAGAGCGCCAGGGCCATATCCCCCTCCGGTCCCTCGATGACCAGATAGGTGGAGCTGGCCGCCCCCGGGACCCGCAGAGCGCCCTCCAGGCCGATGCCCAGTCCGGCGCAGTCCTCCTCCACCCGGCGGGCGTAGAAATCGTCCCCCAGGGCGGTGAGCATCTTCACCCGACAGTCCAGCAGACGGAGGTTGTGGGCGATGTTCCGTCCTACGCCCCCCAGGGACAGACGGACCTGCCCGGGGTTGGAATCCCGGGGAATCAGAGGCCCGAAGGATTTTCCGCAAATATCCAGATTGACGGCCCCCACCACGGCGACATAGGGCTGCTCCATGGAATCACCTCCAGACCCCATTGTAGCACAGATCATGGAAAAGTGCAACGGCGGAAAATCCCCGGAAGGAACGAAAAGCCCACCAAATGCGGCGGCTCCCTCGGGGAGCCGCCCTGCGTCGCTTTGGCGCGGGATTGGTTCATCGGTACAGCTTTGGGTAGGCCTTTCTGTCTAAGCGCTTCAGCGCTGCCGCTGCCCCGGCGGAGAGCAGGGTCACGGCCAGGATCAGGGTCCAGGTCCAGCCGGAGCCGGCCCTGTCGTAGAGCTGACCCACGGTGAGCTCCAGGATGCCCCGTATCAGGGCGTAGCTCAGGCTCATGACGCCGTTGATCCGCCCCCGATGACTGGCCGGGACGCGGGAGGAAATATACGGCCCCTCCGCAACCGTGGAAAAAATCTCACCCCAGGTAAAAACCAGCATGGCAAGATAGTACGCGGGAATGCAGCCCAGCAGCAGGAGGAAGATCAGATACCCCCCTGCGATCAGCAGACGCCCCGTGAGTATCTTCCCGGTCTCCCGCATTTTGGCGAAAAGCCTTGTGATAAGCGGGGTAAAGAGCACCACCGTAATACAATTGAGGCTTGACACCGTGCCGAAGATCACCGCACCGTCCTCCCCGTGGACCGAGGCCATATCCAGCGGCATGATATAGCCGTACTGGCCGTAAGCCGCGGAATAGAAAGCGCCGCAGAGCAGGTACAGGATCAGAAGGGGGTTTTCCTTCAGAATCGTAAGGACGCCCGCGCCGTCCTTCTTTTGCTGATAGGCCGTTTCCTCGCCTTGGTCCTCCACCGGCGTTACGTCCTTGACCAGAAGGGCGATGAGAACCGTGGACAGGCCGATGGAGATTCCGCTGATGAAAAAGCTGAGCCACAGATAGTTCTTGAACAGCAGCCCCGCGATGGTGGGAGAAAGCACCAGGCCCAGGTTTGCCCCCAGATACGCCAGAGAATAGGCCCGCTCCCGGTCCTTGGTGGTGGACAGGTCCGCGAACAGGGCGTCGTATGCGGGATATTCCACGCTTTGAAAAACCCCCGCGATGACGAAAAGGGCAATGGTGCCGTAGCCCAGAGGAAGGGCGGAGCTGACCGTAAAACAGACAATGCTCACCAGGTCGCAGACGACAATGAGCCATTTTTTGTTGAAGCGGTCCGCCATTCTGCCGCCGATCAGGTTGGCGGGCAGCATGATGAGGCCGGAGCCCACGAAGAAATAGGAAATCTCCGCCGCCGTCAGCCCCAGCTTCTGGTTCAGGATCATGGTCATGACGGGCCAGATCATGCTGCCCAGGTTCGTGACGATTCTCCCGAAAAACAAAATATAGATCTCCCGGCGCAGCCCTCTGTATTGGCTCAGCAGCTTCATCATATCTTATCACCTCAGACGGCAGGCGCGGCGCCCCGCTTGCCCCCCACGCAACTGATTTCGCGGGTCTTTCGCCCTTTGATTCTATCACAGGCTTCCCCGTAATTCAACAGAAATATGAACCCTGCAGCGGCGTACGGAATCGTTGCAAAAATACTTGCATCTGTCGGGAAATTGTGGTATCATATACAATCAGGAAAACTATGGAGGTGGGAGAATGGAGGCGCTGCTGGGAAATGAACGGCTGAAAACCGGCCTGACCGCCGCCTTCGCCTCCGGAAAACTCTCCCACTGCTACCTGCTGGCGGGGCCGCCGGGAAGCGGAAAGCACACCCTTGCCAGGATCCTGACCGCCGCCATGGAATGCACCCAGGGCGCCCGCCGTCCCTGCGGGACCTGCCTCCAGTGCCGGAAGGTGCTGGACGGGGTCCACCCGGACGTGATTACCGTGGACGATCCGGCAAAGAAGACCGTCACGGTGGAGATGATTCGCAAGGCCCGGGCGGACGTCTACATCAAGCCCAACGAGGGTCTGCGGAAGGTCTATATCATTCCCCGGGCCATGGACATGAACGCCGCCGCCCAGAACGCCCTACTGAAGGTCATCGAGGAGCCCCCGGACTACGCGGCCTTTCTGCTGCTGAGCGACGCGGCGGAGCGGCTGCTGCCCACCATCCGCTCCCGCTCCGTGCCCCTGCAGCTCTCTCCCCTGCCGGAGGAGCTGGGCATGGCGGAGCTGGCCCGGCGCTTCCCCGGCAAGGACCGGAGCGCCCTGGCCGACGCCTGGGGCAGGTCCGAGGGCTTTCTGGGCCAGGCCCTGAAGCTGCTCACCGAGGGGGAGAGCCTGGCGGAGGAGACCCGCCGCTTTGCCGATTGCTTCGCCCGCCGGGACAAGCTGGGGCTCACGGAGCTGCTGGTGCCCCTGGAGCGGCGGAAGCGGGAGGAGCTGATCCCCCTGCTGACCCAGTGGGTGGAGATCCTGAGCCAGGCCCTGGCCGTCCGGGCCGGGCAGCCGGGCCGCTGGGAGGCCGCCCGGCAGCTGGGCCGCAGCCGCACCTCCGCCGAGAGTCTGCGGGCCCTGCGGAGTCTGCGGCGGGCCATCGAGCTGCTGCAGGGCAACGTCAGCCCCGGCGCTGTCTGCGGCGTCCTTCAGGTCTGGCTGGACGTGACGGACTGACGGAATGAATCATGAAACATGAAAAGGAATCACTATGGATAACGAGAACGTAAAGGATATGGAAACGATGGCGCCCGCCGAGCCTGTGCGCACGGCTCTGACGGCGGTTTCCGCCAAAAAAAGGGCGCCCCGGCTCAACGCGCCGGAGGAGGCGCCCGCCCCTGCCCTGCCCGCGGCGCCCCCGGCCCCGGACCCCAACGAGCGGGTCCCGGTGGTGGACGTGCAGTTCCGCCCCGGCAGCAAGCTCTATTTCTTCGATCCCGGCGAGCTGAGCCTGAAGAACGGGGATCACATCATCATCGACACCGCCCGGGGCGCGGAGTACGGCTACTGCGTCACCGGCAACCACCGGATCGCCCGCCGGGAGCTGGTGCAGCCCCTGCGCCGGGTGCTGCGGATCGCCAACGCCATCGACGAGCGGATCAAGGCCGAGAACGAGAAGAAGGAAAAGGACGCCTACGCCTTCTGCCTGCGGAAGATCGAGGAGCTGGGGCTGGATATGCAGCTGGTGTCCGCCGAGTGCGCCTTTGACGGCAGCAAGCTGCTGTTCTTCTTCACCGCCGAAAACCGGGTGGACTTCCGGGAGCTGGTGAAGATCCTGGCCTCCAACTACCACATGCGGATCGAGCTGCGGCAGATCGGCGTCCGGGACAAGGCCAAGATGCTGGGCGGCCTGGGCATCTGCGGCAGACCCTTCTGCTGCGCCAGCTTCCTGGACGACTTCCAGCCCGTGTCCATCAAGATGGCCAAGACCCAGAATCTCAGCCTGAACCCCACCAAAATTTCCGGCACCTGCGGCCGTCTCATGTGCTGCCTGAAGTATGAGCAGGAGGCCTACGAGGATCTGATCAAGACCAGCCCCAAGCCGGAGTCCTTTGTGGACACCCCCGACGGCCGGGGCACCGTCACCGCCGTGAACCTGATGCGCCAGAGCGTCAGCGTCCGCATGGAGAAGGACGAGGAGGAGATCCGCAGCTACCGGAATGCCGACATTTGCGTGCTCCGCAGCGGCAAGGCCAAGAAGAACGATCCCCCCATCCCGGAGGACCTGGCGCCCATCTCCGGCCGGAAGGACGGAGATCTGCGGGAGCGCCGCCCCTTCCTGGACCAGCGGCTCACGGCAGACCCCGCCGAGGAGGGCCCTGACACGGAGCCCTCTGAGCAGCCCGCCGCCCCCGCCCAGGGCGAGGGCAGCCGCCGCGGCCGCCGGGACCGGAAGCCCTGCCGGAAGGAAAACGCCCAGCCCGCCGAAATGCCCGGAGAGGAAGCCGGGACCGCCGAGGAGCAGCTCGCTCCAGCCCGCAAGGAACCGGAGAACTACCGCCGCAGGCGGAACAACCGGAGCGAGAAGCCCCAGAGCGGAGAAAAGCAGGCCGTGCCGGAGCGGGTGGAGCAGGCGGAAAAGGGAGACAAGCCCTCCCGCTCCCAGCGCCGCCGCCAGCAGCAGGGCAAGCAGGAGCCCAGGCTCCCCCTGCCGGAGCAGCCCAAGCGGCCCGTTCCCGAAAAGCGCCCCGAGGACCAGCCCGCCCCCAAGCCCGAGGCCAAAAAGAACAACAAACGCCGGTACTACCACAACCGGAAGCCGAAGGGATAAAAGGCAATAGGCAAAAGGCAATAGGCAATAGGAGAAACCGCGCTCCTATTGCCTATTGCCTTTTGCCTATTACCTGAATCAGAACGCCCAGCGGCCTTTGCGGAAGATGGGGACGGTCTTGCCCTCATTGGTGACGGCGTCGATGTCCAGACCCTCGTAGCCGATCATGAAGTCCACGTGGATCATGGACTCGTTGATGCCCAGCTTGCGGCACTCCTCCAGGCTCTTCTCCTCGAAGCCCTTGATGGTGTCGGCAAAGCCGGCGCCCAGCGCCAGGTGGCAGGCGGCGTTCTCGTCAAAGAGGGTTTCGTAGAACAGCAGGCCGGACTCGGAGATGGGGGAGTTCACGGGCACCAGGGCGCACTCGCCCAGATAGCCGGCACCCTCGTCCATGGTGACCATCTTCTTCAGCAGCTCCTCGTTGCGCTCCGCGTGGACCTCCACGGCCTTGCCGTTCTCAAAGCGGACGGAGAAGTTCTCGATCAGCTGGCCCTGGTAGGACAGGGGCTTGGTGGCGTAGACGATGCCCTCGGCCTTGCCCCGCATGGGGGAGATGAAGCACTCCTCGGTGGGGATGTTGGGGTTGAAGTAGATGCCCTGCAGGCTGGTGTCGCCGCCGCCCTTGAACTCCGCCTCGGGGATCATGCCCACGGTGAGGTCGGTGCCGTTTTCGCCCTTGTAGCGCAGCTCGGTGATGCCCAGGCTGTTGAGGTAGGCGCAGCGGTCATGCAGGTCCTTGTTGTGGGCTTCCCAGGCGGCCACGGGGTCCTCGGTGACCCGGGAGGTGAAGAGAATGGCTTCCCAGAGCTTCTCCACGGCCTTGCCCTTGGGCAGCTGGGGGAAGAGCTTCTTGGCCCAGGCGACGCCGGGCACCGCGGCGATGCACCACTGGTACTTGTT